>JALUFE010000021.1 GCA_027052175.1 Helicobacteraceae bacterium
ATATAGAAATAATAAAATATTATAATTTTGAAAACAGATTTTCTTTTGTAAATCTTCAAGATTATAAAAGAAACAAATATGACAAGGAATGAGAATGAGAAAAACGGGTTTGACTTTTTTAAGTGTTTTGACAGCGAGTTTGTTATTGGGCGGGTGTGGAGGCGGTTCCGACACGCAAAATGTGAGGAGCGCTAACGGTACTGAAAACGGACAGCACAACTCACTTGCAATTTCGCAAAAACAGGCTTCTGCGTTGGCGGTTTCCGCTCAGGCACTTGAGGATGTCAAGAAGAGATACAACACGAAGGATGCAAACGAAGCGTTGACAAAACTGAAACTCGATATTGCAGCGTCGAAAGTGGACAATTTGAAGTCACTGCTTTTGGAAAATAAAAAAGCGGAGTTTGTAAAGAAACGTCTTGATGAACTGCTCTTAGATAACGAGATTACACAAGATGAGTACGATCAGTTTCTGCAGGAAGTTGATTTGGAAAAAATGTTCGATACCATCATGAAAGATATAACGACAGGCTCTATCGTAAAAAAAGGGCCTGTATTTGATTTTCTCAAGGGCGGTGTGAGTGGAGTTACGGATACCGTTCAAAATGTAACCGGGAAGGTAACGGACAAAGCGAAAGATGCCGTTGTAGATTTGGCAAATACCGATCTCGGCAACAAAGCGACGGGTGCCGTTTTCAATGTCGTTCTCGAAGATGACGGTGTAACGGTGTTTATGTTGGATCAGGCAAGAAATTCCGAGACGATGACGCAGATTATGATCGATGCACTGGGGAATAACTGGGACTTGACGAAGAAGATGTGTCCTATGTTACAGGAGAATAAAGAGTTCGGAGAAAAGTTTGCAGCTTTGGCGGAAAAGAGACCGATATTGGCGAAGTTTTTCTTTGAGAACATCGACGGAGATCTCTACAACTGCCTTGGTGATGCAATGTTGCTCTCAAACGATGATGAAAATTACGGTTCTTACGACAATCCGGTCAAACACTCTACGACACAGTATATGGGTATTTTGATGGATCGCTACAGTGATTTCTTTGTAGCACCTGGAAGTGATGGCAGCAATACTTCGGGATATGGACGCAAGGACAAGTTTGTCAGCCTTATGTTCGATACGGGTGCACCTGTATCGTATGATGAAACGACAAAAAGTTATCTCAATCATGGTGACGGTAACGAGCTTGCCAACGAAAAATTCTTCTATGCACTCTTTAAAACGCCGGGATCGACCGACAAATTTGTCTCCGCTATGCAAAAAGTGGATGAAAATACCCGAAAAATGTTGATGGATGAGATATTTCTGGGTCAATATGGCCAGAATGTAGATACATTGCAGGGCGGCTTTAACATCATAGCCATTGGAAGCGGCATGTATGAGGGAATCTATGGCAGTGCAAATTCAAGAGCATACGGACTTGCCAGTTACCTTGGCGCTTTTTGGGGGTTTGCGAAGCTTATTCCGAGTGATCGCTATATGGAGTATGGCAAAGCGTTTGTCAATGCAGGTTTCCAGTACGCACAACTCCATGGCGTAGATGTGTGGGGAACTGTCGGTGTAAAAGCACAGGAGATTTGGAACGATTATATGAGTGATGGCAACACTTCTGCCGCACAAGCCCCCACTTTATATAAAACAGCAGGAAGAGGTGTACTTGACTCTGCATGGCAGAACGATTTCCAGACATTGCTCTCTTCAGCCTGGGACAACGTAAGTCTTACAAACATAAGTCTTGACAGTGTACTGGATTTTGATACCGATACGATAGCGCAAGATCTTGGCAACGAATATACCAAGTTTATCGATACTGTCATAGACGGTCGCGATGCCAACGGAGAGAAGCTCTATCCTACGCAGATCATAACCGATCTTGAGGGCACTCAAGTGACAGATACGGTCTATGGACTGCATGGTTTGGTCGAGCTTGCGATTCAGGAAGATATAGCCAATGTCTACTATGACGGCAATATTTCTGCAGCACAGGCTGCGTTTACATTGCCGCCGTTTGCAGAACTCACTTGGAATTTTGTTTACAACAAAGCAAGCGAAGGTATCGTAAACTACTGGGACAACAAAGTAAACGCACAGTGGTTGGCAGATTTGAGTGACAGCGATCTTGTCAAAGAGTACTTCTACAATGAAGCGTATGCACTCTATGTTCCAAAATGGCTCTTGGCGTTTGACTGGTTGAAGCTTCCAAACAACTACAACAACACAAGCTTCGCTCAAACCGATTTCAACTTCCAGGGTGGATATGTCGATCTCTACATCGTCTCTAAAAATGTGAATCTTACAGACGATGCCGACTTGGCTACCGTCCTTGGCGAACTCAAAAGCAATGTAACGTTTGAGAAAGTGGATATGGGCGATGACTCCATCATCGCAGTGGATGAAGACGGTAAAAATCTTGACGGACTTTATGTTTATAAACTTAGACTTGTGACTCCGCAGGATGTAGCCGCGGTTATCGATTATCTCAGTGGTCTTGGAAGTGATGCTCTGGATGCAGTCGGTCTTGATACTTCTCACGCCGTAAACGAGATCGCCTCTGAGCGATAACGGTTTTTTCGGATTATGAGAAAATTTCTTATATTTATCGCAGGTGCAGAGCTGCTGTTTGCGACAAACGGGACCAATCTAATCGGCACTTCGACCGTCTCGCGCTCTCTTGGCGGAACAGGTGTCGCACATTTTACAAACGGTGTGGAGGCACTGCATAAAAACATCGCTTTGATGGGCGATGTCAAAAAGAGCGATTTTCAGTTCGATCTGACCTACTTTTCGGCCAATGTGACATCGGGTGTCTATGACAAAATGCCGCTCAATGCAAATCTTCCATCTTCACATCTGCCCAATCTCCCCAGTTACGATGCCAAAACCTATGCCAAATCGCAGCCGATGATCGATATGAGTTTTATCCCCTCTGTAGGCTATGTTTCACGATATAACGAACATATAGTTTTTGGTTTTGGTATGATTGGAGCGGCGGGAATGGCTGCAAACTACAAGGGTGATATGGCTCAGCGGCAGCTGAAGTCGTCCATGATGCTTATGAAGCTCGTTCCTGCGATCTCTTACCGACAAAACAACACGACATTTGGTTTCGCTCCTGTTATCGGGATCGGTTCGATGTCACTGAATTACGATGAGGCTTATCTCGATGCAAACGGTAATCCTTACCCCTATGGTACGAAACCGCAGTCTAATCGTTCCGGTCTTCTTGGAACGAATGTAGGAGGCGACACCCTCGTTCCTTCACTCGGTTTCGAAGCGGGATTCGATGTCAAAGTGACGCCTAAGTTTCGCTTTGGCGGCAGTTACAAATCCGCTTTGAAATACACCTACAAAAATGTTGCCAACTTTTCACAATTCGGTCCAAACGGGATGGTTTATATGGCGGATGAATGGGTGAGAAACAATGTCCCTCAACTCCGCAATGTCGGTCTCAATCCAAATCAGGGTCTTTCGGAACAGCTGCAAAGTGCCGGTATGAGCCAGTTGGCAGCCAATGCCATAGAAGCGCTTGCCGGAACCTCTACAATTCAAGACGCGCTTGCAGCGACAAATCCAAATCATCTTGACGATCTGACTCTTGAGCAGCCTTGGGAATTGGCGATAGGGTTTTCATACCAGCTCAATGAAGAGATGCTCATCACAGCCGATTATCGCTATATCCCTTGGGGCGACGCCACAGGGTATAAAGACTTCGGTTGGAAAAATCAGCATGTGATTGCCGCCGGTTTGGAGTTTGATCTTGATGATGTGCGGATGCGGATGGGATACAACTATGCCGACTCTCCTATACCGGATATTTCCGCAGAAGAGGGCGCACTGCTCACGAATGTACAGGGACATCTCGTTTTCGATCAGGCACTCTCTATGCTCAATATGGTCGGATTTCCAGCTATTTCGACAACACACTTCACGTTTGGGTTGGGCTGGGATATCGAGGAGGATATGACACTCGATACGGCAGTCGTTTACTCTCCGACTTCGACGGTAACGCGAAAGGGAAAACTCAATCCTCTGCTGCAAACGGGATTCGATGCAATCGATATGTCGTATGAGTATGAAACGAAGATGGAACAGCTTAGTATCTCGTTCGGTCTCAATATCAGGATGTAAAATGAAAAGATCCTCCGTTTATATCTCTTTTTTTATTATGATGTCTGTTTTGACGGCCTGCAGCAGCCAAAACGATGGAAATCAGAAAAAATACTACAACTTCACTACAAAAAAGAGGGGTGCGTTTATCGACAGTGGCGTGAGCGGTCTTGAATATACACGCAACGGCAGTGTGTATGAACTGACACAAGAGGGTGGATATTATGAGTATTTTTACAGTGAAGTTTTGTCTTTCAAAATTGGAAATATCGAGCTTGGACGTGCCTATGGAGGTTCGACGATAACACCCAAAGATTTGGTCGTTTTTGAAAAACTCTCCGCTGTAAAAAGCGAGACGGATCTTGAGCCTGAAGATTTCAATGTCTCACTCAAAGAGGACGCTGTTGTCAATCGTGCGCGCTTTTTGCAGAGTCTTGACGGTAATACTTCAAAAATAGGGATACAGATTTCGGCTCAAACCCGTGAAGATGCCAAAAATTGGAGCGATCTGAATTTTTCACTCTCGCAAAATGATTTTACAACCGAAGTGCTCACAAAGACGACGATCGATCTCTCCAAACTGGTTTCGGGTGCATCGGCTCTGCAGCATTTGGAGAACTCTCTTCGCTGTACCTACTCCGGAGCCTACAGAGGCAACTGGATTTTGCCAAACGGTGGCAGAAGCGGATTTGTCGGTATTTTGATCCAGTCAAACGGAGCGATCGTCGCTATGGGTGATGGTCAGCAGGTTGGCGAGAACAACGATACCGTCATCTACTCTATCGGAACACATGATATTGATACAGGCAGATACACTTTTACCAATCAAACATATTATTATGATCCGAATAAGGGCGAAGTGATTTCGACGGAGCCGACCGATATTGATGGAAGCGGTAGTTCTGTCGGTTATGACAAGGTCGCGGGAGAATTTTCGCAAAGAATAGATGGTGAGTTACAGCAGGGTGTTTATGAAGCTTATCGTGTAGCCAAAGGGGTGCATACGGCGTATCGTTTTACCGGATTTGGATATACATCGGATAACAAAGGGATCGGTATGTTTACGATCGATCTTCAGGCGGACGGGAATGTTACGGGTATGATTTATGACTCACGAACAAACGAACAGCCAAGCATCGAAGGGAGTGTTGATTATAAAAGCGGCACAATCGAACTTGCAATCAAAACAAATCCGGCTATAATCTTGACAAATCTTTCGGGCACGACTATCTACTCGAATTATCCCGATATCAATTTGAGCTGGCATTATGAAGATGGCAGTGGCAGCGGATATGCAAACGGGGTGGGATGTCAACTCCAGGAACCTGAAAGAACAGTGGAGGATAAATGAGAATCGTACTCTTTTTTTTGTTGCTTGCTACCTTTGTGTATGCGAAGCAGACTTATCGTATTGCGTTTGTCGTAGATGGCAAAGCGAAGCAGTACGAAGTGTTTGAAAAAGGCCTCAAAAGTGAGATAAAAAAGCTGCTGGCGAGAGATTTTAAAGTGCTCTTTCCAAAATCGAAACACTACTATGGGGACTGGAATTACAAGAAAATAGCTTCTATCATAGATAAAGAACTGCGCTCTTCTTCAAGTGATATGATCGTGACGATCGGTGTGCTCTCCTCTTCATATGCTGCAAAAAAGAGAAAACTGCCAAAACCGGTGGTCGCAACTATGGTGATCGATCCACAGATGCAGGGTATACCGCTTAACAGCCGAAGAAACATATCCAACCGACACAATCTCAACTATATACGTCCTTTCGGTGCCGTGGATGATGACATTGCAACGATCCAAGAGATATTTGCTCCAAGAAGTGCTGCCGTGTGCATCGATGAAAGGCTCTTTTCTCATGACAAAAAGATCGCATCCTTTCTTCAAAAGAAGTTCGAACAAAAGATACCCAAAGTTCAAGTGGTTATAGTAGGTCGAGACGTTAAAAAAGCGGTGGAAAAGATAGATCCTTCTACGGATATTGTCTATGTTGCACCGCTTTTGAGTCTTGATAAAAAAAGAAAAAAAGAGTTCTACTCACTGCTTGCAGCAAAAAAACTCAAAACTTTTGCGGCGCAGGGTGCGGGTGATGTCGAGCTTGGGGCTTTGCTGGCGGATAACGGTAAAACGGATTTGAAAAAGTTTACACGTCAGATAGCTCTGAATATCCAGCAGATCGCTTTGGGGAGTGACGCAGGAGTACAGGATGTCAATTTCGTAACCAACAAATCGATATATATCAATCTTCCAACGGCATCGAAGATCGGTTTCAAGCCAAGTTGGGAGTTGCTCTCGCGGGCGACGATCGTGGATCAGGCAGAGGGAAAAAAGAATCTTGCCTCTCTTGAATCAATTATGGAGATTGCGATCCGGCGAAATCTCGATATAAAAGCGGCAGACTTGAGTGTAGGTCGAAGCAAAGCGCAGTACAAAAGAGCAAAAAGCGGATATCTTCCACAGTTGAATATCGGTGTCGAAGCAAGACAGATCGACCAAGACAGAGCCGCAGCAAGTCTCGGACTTCTCAACGAAACCAATTTCGATGCCTATTTGTTGTTCGCTCAGCAAATTTACAATCAGAAACTTTTTTCTCAGGTAAGCATCAACAAACACTTTCTCAAATCCCAAATGTGTTCCGAAGATTTCGTCAAGTTGCAGATCGCTTTGCAGGCTTCCCAGCAGTATCTCAATATACTTAAACTTGAAAACACACTCAAAATTCAAAAGCAAAATCTGGAGCTGACCAAACAAAATCTCAAAGCGGCAAAAGTACGATTGCAGATAGGAGTGGGAAGTGTGAAAGATATTTACAGATGGGAGAGCAAGCTTGCCAATGACAAAAACACGCTTCTGCAGACACTTGTAAATGTCAAACAGGCAAAAAACACGCTTTTGACATTGATGAATTTCAATTCGGCAAAAGATCTCAATCTTGACGATGTAGAGATAGACAATCCCGTTTTTATGACACATCATACGAAAATGCAGGAATATTTTCTCAATCAGCAAAAATTTGAAAAGCTCAAAAGTTATCTTCTTGGGCTGGCGGAAAAAAACATGCCTTCACTTGCACAGTACGATGAGATCGTCCATACAAAACGAGAGGCAGTTGAGATGGAGGAAAAGGTGATGTACATCCCTACCGTTTCCGTCGAAGGCGGTGTACGAACTCATTTCATACAGTCATCCAACACGGTGCGCGATGACGATCCGAACCTCCAAAAGTACCCCTATGCGGACAATACAGACTGGAACATCGGTGTATATGTCAGATATCCTCTGTATGAAGGTGGTGCGCAAAAGGCCCAGATCGAATCCGCGAAATTCGATTTGGAACGGACGTATGCCAAAAGAAACAAACTCAAAAACGACATCACGAACAATCTTCTCAACGCTCTTTATCAGTCACGTGCACTTTTTTTGTCGATCAAACTGGCCAAAGAGGCACTTGAGAGTTCGAGAAAGAATCTTGCGGTCACTCAGGACATTTATAACCAGGGAAACAGTTCTATCATCTATCTTCTCGATGCACAAAGTGACACGTTGCGGGCTGCTTTGCAGCTTAACGATATCAAATACAGCTTTTTGAAATATCTTCTCACTGTCCAGTACTATACTGGTCAGGTCAATTTCGATCTTGACGATGCGCAATGGAGTGAATGGTACAGCGGTTTGATCGCTCTTTCGCGGCACGATATTCTAACAGAGAAAAAGGAGAATACTCAGTGAAACTGTATATAGCATGGTTTGCTGCGCTCGTTCTTTTTTTTGCAGGATGCAGTAACGAAAAAAAAGAGCCAAATATTCGTCCCGTTCGGACAATCGTCGTCAAACCCACAAATGCGATCGCAAAATATACCTTTAACGGTATAGCGCGTTCGGATATAGCGGCAAAACTCAGTTTTCAAGTGGGTGGTACGGTAAAAAAGGTGTATGTACGTGCAGGAAAGAAGGTACACAAAGGGGATCTCATCGCCAGGCTTGACGATTCCTATTTCAAACTCAAAGTCAATGAGGTCAGAGCATCGCTCAAAGAGGCGCAGGCGCGTTATGCAAATGCAAAAAGCTACTACAATCGTATCAAGCAGCTCTATGTCAATAGAAGCACTTCTTTGAGTGATTTAGACAATGCACGTGCTTCCAAAGAGTCTGCATATGCAAACTATAAAGCCATGAAAAACCGTTTAGAGCAGGCGAAACTCAAACTCGAATACACAAAGCTCAAAGCTCCGATATCTGGTGTCGTTTCCGAAGTGATGATTCATAAAGGTGAAAACGTAGCGTCGGGAATGCCTGTGGCCACTATCAGTTCCACGCAGAATATCGAGGTTCCTGTCGCCGTGCCAGGATCACTCATAGACAATATCAAGCTTGGTCAAGAAGCATGGGTTACGTTCGATGCATTGAAAAAGAAAAGATTTAAAGCGAAAGTTGTTGAAGTTTCTACGACTTCCAATGTGCGTACAACCACTTTCCCAGTAGTTGTGAGACTGTTGAAAAAACACAAAAAAATTCGTCCTGGTATGAGTGCCGCTGTTGAATTCACTTTTAGAAACGAAGGGAACAAGAGTATTTTTATCGTTCCCGTATATGCACTTATGGAGGATGCAAAAGGGAACTATCTTTTTGTTGTTGAAGATATCCATGACGGAATCGGTATCATCAGACGTGTCGATGTCGTTCGTGGGAAACTCGTCGGAGACGGTGTTGTTGTACGTTCCGGATTGTATAACGATGCACGTGTATTGACGGCAGGGATGCATAAAGTTCAAGAGAATCAGAAGGTAAGAGTACAAGAGTGAAGACATTAACAGAACTCTCGATCGAGAAGAATCGCGTCGCGTTTACGATTTTTGCGGTATTCGTCGTACTGGGTATATTGGCGTATTATAAAATGCCGCGCGCCAAAGATCCGAATTTTTCGATCCATACCGGTGTGGTTTCGACCTTGTTTCCCGGAGCGAGTCCCGACCGGATAGAGTCGCTTGTAACGATACCGCTTGAGCGCCAACTCAGGCAGATCGAGGGAATCGACCATCTTGAATCCATTTCGAAAAACGGTATGAGCTCGATTTATATAACCGTCAAAGAGAAATACAAAGATGTCGACAAAATTTGGGATGAGGTCCGTAAAAAAATCGATGACACGCCATTGCCTCAAGAGGTGCAAAAACCCCGTTTCGATGAGAGTTACAGCGAAGTTTATGGAACACTCGTTACGCTTGTCGGAGATGGCTTTAGTTATGCGGAGCTTGAGAAAATCGCAAAAGATGTCAAGGAGGAGTTTCTCGCTCTTGAAAATGTGGGGAATGTCAAAATTATAGGTGAGCAAAAACAGCATATCTACATCGATTTTTCCAATGCCAAACTTGCCGAGATGGGGCTCTCACCTGACTATCTTGCCAAAGTTATCAGAGAGAGAAACTCTATAACGCCGGTTGGAACGATACGTGTCGGACCAAAGAGACTGATCATACAACCGACAGGATCGATCCAAAATCTCGAAGAGCTAAAAAAGACGATCATTCCGCTGCCTGGAAGAAAAGACGTTGTCTATCTTGAAGATATCGCAGCGATCAAGACGGGATATTCACAACCGAAAGATCCTTATGTACGAACAGATGGGGAAAGTGGTCTGATTATAGCTGTTTCGGTCTCCAAGACGGGAGATATCATTGCGCTTGGGCGATCTATAAAGGAAAAGATAGCTGGCTTCAATAAGAAATATCCAATCGGTATCGAGTTCGATCTCGCATTTGACGAGCCAAAGCTTGTCGATGAGATTATCGGCAATTTTATCGGTTCACTTATCAGTTCCGTAGTTATTATCATGATCGTTATGCTTGTTACGTTGGGATGGAAAACGGGACTTATAGTCTCTTCTTTGATACCAAGTACTATTTTCGTTTCCTTTTTCTTTATGCAACAGCTGCAGATAGGTTTCAATCAGGTTTCGCTGGCTGCTTTGATCATCTCTTTGGGACTGCTTGTCGATAATGCCATCGTTATGAGTGAATCGATCATTGTCAAGATGGATGAAGGACAGAGCCCGCTTCAAGCTGCGGTCTCGTCGGTCAAAGAGCTGCGTATTTCGCTGCTTACTTCTTCGCTCACCACAGCAGCGGCCTTTTTGCCTATTTATCTGGCGGATTCTGCAGCGAGTGAGTATACTGCGGATCTTTTCAAGGTCGTAACTATTACTCTGCTGGTCTCATGGATACTCTCTTTGACGATGATACCGATGCTTTCCTACTTCTTTTTGCGCAATGGACGAAAGAAGAGACATGTCAGTTACAACAATCCGTTTTGCAATACCTACAAAAGAGTGCTTCTGAACTCTTTGAAGCATCGCCGGCTGGCCGTACTGGCGATTATAGGTATCTTTGTGTTTGCTTTGTTGCTGACGAAGCTTATAAACAAAAACTTTTTTCCTCCATCCGAACAGCCTTCGATGGTGATTCGCATCACGATGCCGGAGGGAACGGATATTTCCGTAACGGATCAAAGTGTGAAGGAGATGGAACGATTTTTATCGCAAAAGCGTCCAAAACTGATCAAAAATTTTACAAGTTTCATAGGAAGCGGGGGGCCACGATTTTGGATCAACAACACTCCTGTACAGGCTTCGAGCAACTATGCGGAGATCCTTGTCAATGCAGTTTCACTCGATGCATACAAAGAGCTTGAAAAAGAGATCGACAATTTCGAGTACAATCACTTCCCCGATGCGGATGTCAGTGTCAAAAAACTCGACAACGGACCTCCCGTGAAAAGTCCTTTCCAGATCAGAATCATCGGAAAAGAGATAGACTACATCACGGAAGTGGCGAAGATGATAAAGAACAAGCTTGCCGCATCGCATCTTGTGCATCATATATCGGATGACTGGGGAGAGCGGACTCCCGTCGTTATTGTCGATATCAATCCTTCGCTCGCTTATCACGCAGGTGTGAGCTACAATGATATCGCCAGGTCTTTGCAGACGGCGATCAAGGGGCGGGACATCTCCGAATACCGAACTCAGTCCAAAGCAATACCGATCACCCTTCGCTCGACGGAGTCTGTCAACTCCTCACTGAGTGAGCTGAGAAATACATTGATCTTTATTCCCGGAAGCGGCAAGTCGGTCCCGCTTGCACAGGTGGCAGATGTCGACGTATTGTGGAAACCGCCTAAGATCGTTCGTTACAACACGATCCATACGATCACGGTACAAAGTGAACTCCTCGATGGAGTGACGGCATTTGATGTTCAGAAATTCATAGATCCTTTTTTACGTTCCTACAACTGGAAGGATGGCTATCATTATGAGTATGGAGGGGAGATAGAGAGTTCCAAAAAAGCGCAGGGCGCTGTAGCACAAAAACTTCCTATTGCTGCTTTGATCATTGTTTTGCTGCTTGTTGCGCAGTTCAACTCTTTTAAAAGGACGCTGCTTATTTTGATAACGATTCCGCTTGGAATAGTCGGAGTGATTTTCGGATTGCTTATCACTCACTCCTATTTCGGTTTTATGACATATCTGGGGGTGATTTCACTCATCGGTATAGTCATCAACAACGCAATCATTTTGATAGAGCGAATAGAGTATGAGAGAGAGGTCTTGGGAATCGATCCGAAAGAAGCCGTCATCGAAGCGGCGCAGCGAAGAATGCGGCCGATTTTACTGACGACTTTGACGACCATTGCAGGTCTTCTCCCCTTATGGTTCAGCGGGGGTCCGTTATGGGAGCCGATGGCGGTTGCGCTGATTTTCGGTCTGATGTTTGCAACCGTTTTGACCCTTGGTGTTGTTCCTATTTTCTATGCCATACTGTTCAAAATAGATTATCCGAAAGATTATCACTATACGTATATCGATACATGTGTGTATGATCCAAGTCGTGAATAAAAGAGCGGTATAATTAGAAAACAGGTACAATTACGGGCAATCTCGATGTTGAGAATTTTGAAACATTGAGGAAAGAGGAAGCGACAGTGAAAATAAGAGTCTATTATGAAGATACCGATATTGGAGGAGTGGTTTATTACGCCAACTATTTGAAATTTTGTGAAAGAGCGAGAAGTGAGCTTTTTTTTGAGCGTGGTTTGATGCCGTATGGAGAAAATGGACATTTTTTTGTAAAAAATCTTCAAGCCGAATATATAGCGAGTGCAAAACTCGGTGATTTGCTTGATGTGCGTACGCATCTTTTAAAACTCGCTGCCGCCTCTTTTGTGCTGCATCAGGAGGTATGGTGTGAGAGCCGCAAGCTTTTTGCTATGGATATCACGCTCGTTCATGTAGACAGAATCGGGAAAATAAAAAAATTGGACAGAAATGAGAAAGCTTTGATAGAAGAGATGTTCTCCTAAAACAGCTTCTCTTGCGACTGTGGATTATATTTCACAAATTTTGAGACGGAAGGCTTTACAAGTTCGACGGGATAGATCATTTGATTTTCCACTACGGGTATTTCATATTCTCGTGGCAGGTTTGTGATGAGATTGAAGAAATAATCTATCCCTATCGTTGTCGTATAATTTATCCAGTCGTATTTGATATCGTTTTCCAGCAGAGCGTTCGTTTTGGTAAGTACTTTGTTTTTTTGAGTGATGGAGTTGGCTATTATCATGTTTTTTCTGTCTTCGTATTGGGTGATAGAGAGTATGAGAGGATCATAGTTTATCTGTGTGGAGAGGATATTCGTTGTATTGATATCATACAGTGTTAGCTGGGACATAATCATACCGCTTTTGACAAGAGGTGTGTCGAGGATGACGGAGGCCCCTTCAAGTTTTGTATTTTTCTTGAGCTCCCGTTCGAGATTGGTCACGCGTGAAGCGATGGGGTATTTGATAACTCTTTTTCGTTCGGCTTCTTCCTGAGTGAACAGCATTGCCTCTATATCGGATTCGTCGCTTAGATAGATATTTTCTTGTATCTGTGAGAGTTTTTTGCCTATGGAAGAGGTGTCGTAAAAAATGACTAAAGGAGAAGCGGCCTCTTGGAGCAGTGTTTTGCTTTGTGCTCTGTAGTCGATAGCTCCAAAGTAAAAGTTTTCCGCCGTTGTGTTACAGTCGTTTTTGCTTATGGTCGGAAAGTATATGCGAAGTTTGGGATCAAGACCGATGAGATTGTTTGCCCCCTCTATGGTCATAGGAGCGATAACGTAGCTGAAATGTTCCTTCTGAATCGCATCGAGTGCTTTTTGGATATCCTCTTTGGATTCGCTATCAATACTGAAGCTTTTGAGTTCAAATGCATTGTTCCGAGTCATCAGGTAGGCAAAAACGGATTGAGTCGTCGTCGTTGCATATTTGCCTATCTTCTTATAGGGCAGAAGCATCGCTATTTTGAGTTCGTTGGTGATGATCATCGAACCAAGATTGAATACAGAGATGTAGATGTTGCGTGCATCTTGGAGTTCATGAGATTTGAACGATATTTTGTCGGCTTTGGCAAGGAACGAGAAAACTTTTCCATGTTCGAGGTAGCTTTGAAGGCACTCTTCCGTGCAGGGGTATGGATCGAGATCCATAATATAGGTTTTTGGCAAAGGAATGTTGGAGGTCAAAAATGCCGCACCAAACAGGGAAAGAGGAAATATCAAAGCAAATAGAAAACATCTTTTTATCATCATAGACAGCTCTTTATGGTTTTAAGATCGTTGAAAACAACTTTTTTCAGATTTGGGTTTCGCAGTATAAATGCCGGATGATATATCGGGACAAGTTTGTTTTTTTTAAATTCGACGACATGACCTCGTACCTTTTCAAACTCCTCTGCAGTTGTCCCTGTAACGTTCGCGAACGCTTCCGGACCGAGTGTTACGATCACTTTTGGCCGTATCTGCTCTATTTGAGCGAAAAGATAAGCTCGGCAAGAGAGCCATTCTGATTCGTAAGAGGAGCGGATATCCAGCGGTTTGCATTTGATGGTATGAGTATAAAAAATCTCTTGGAGCGGCAGCTCAAGAACATTTTGGATCATATTTTTAAGCATTTCACCGCTGCGGCCGCAGAAATAGCTGTTTGTTTCGTCTTCCATCTGCGATACGATATGATCGATAAACATAACCGGTGCTTCCAAAGAGCCAAAACCGCTCATGCTTTGTGAGCGGCTTTTACTGAAGTCGCACAAATGACATGTTTGTATCTGACGTTTGAGATTTTCGGGGTTGTCCGCGGAGATATCGGGTGAACTTTCATTCATATCAATTGGATCGGTATAGTTGTACCCTGTTACTTTGAGTCTGTAAAGATTTTGAAGAATTTTCAGATTTTGATAGGAGTTCAACCGTAACCTTTGTAGTTTGGAAGATGGCAATTTTTTTCGTTCTTGAAGTATAAACTATAAGAGGTTAAAAGAGGGTTAAGCCCGAAACGGGCTTGAAGAGGGTAGAGAGCTTATTCCGCTACATCCACCTCTACCGGTGTGCTTTCCCATATACCGTGTTTTGTACAGTATCCGTGTGCTACGAGTTTAAGTTTTTTCTTCATCGGTCTGATGAAGAAAGTGACCTGCGCGTGCGACTTTTCGTTACCGAAAGTTCCTGGAACAAATGTTGTCATGGCAAGTTTTGTATCACCGTCGAAGAGTGTGATGCTTTCGATGTAGTGATCGAAATCATCGGGGTGTGTATACTCTTGCCCGAGTTGTACGTGAACTTCGAGAAGCTCGCCTTTTTTCGCTTCACCTTTTACGGTGATGAAAGGTGAATGTCTGTCTATAAGATCTTTTTTCGCTTCGCGATCGATTTGGCTGATATCTTCGTATTTGTGTATTACAGGCATGTTATATCCTTTATGTTGTGATTTTGTGCCGATATTATACTCCGAGAATCTTTGAGTGAAACATAATCAAGAGTATATCAATCTGATTTAAGATATCTTTAATTTAAAGATCTCCTTTATACATTCTTAACCTCTTTTTGGATAAAATCGCCTCACTTTAATTGGAAGTGAGAGTTTATGACAAAGACACTGCTTATTGAAATAGGAGTTGAGGAACTGCCGGCTATTCCTCTGCTTAAAGAGCTGAAAAATATAGAGAAAAAATATCTCCACGTATTGGAAAAGTATGATCTGGTATGTGAGTTCGAGTTTTACTATACACCAAGACGACTTACACTCTGGCACAGAGAGTTTCCTCTGAAGCAGGAGGACAAGGTAGAGGAGTTCTTTGGTGCTCCAAAAAGCATTGCGTTTAAAGATGGCAAGCCGACAAAAGCGGCTGAAGGATTTGCCAGAAAATGCGGCGTTGCGGTAGAGGAGCTTGAGTTTGTGGAAAAAGAGGGCAAAGAGGTACTCTACTTCAAACGTGAGGTCAAAGGGCAAGAGTCCAGAGAACTTCTTGGCGATATCGTGAACGAATGGATTCATGCACTCGATTTTGGAAAATCGATGCGCTGGGGAGATCTTCATGAAAGCTTCATCCGTCCCGTACGTTGGATCGATGTGATGTTAGGCGATGAATTGGTCAACATCGAGCTGTTTAGAGTCAAAAGTTCCAAAACGACTCGCGTGCACAGACAAAGCAGTTTCGACCCTGTCGGTATAGAAAACGCCAAGGAGTATTTCGAAAAACTCAAGCAAGGGGGTGTGACTCTCTATCCGGACCAAAGAAGAGCAGATATACTTGCGGGATTTGAAAAACTCCAAAAGGAACATGGTATCACGATAGAGCAGGACGATGCCCTCCTCGATGAAGTTGTCGCCATTACAGAGCATCCTACACCGCTGCTTGGTAAGTTTGATAAAGAGTTTTTGAAGCTTCCTCCCGAAGTGATCATTACTTCTATGAAAGAGCATCAGCGCTATTTTCCTGTTTTTAAAGAGGGTAGACTCGATAACAGCTTTGTCGTAGTTTCCAATGCGCTGACAAATGATTTCTCTAAAATTATCGAAGGGAACGAACGCGTACTTCGTCCCCGTCTTGCCGATGCGCTCTTCTTCTATGAAAACGATCTGAGAAACGGTCTGAGCACCGACGGCCTTGAGAAAGTCGTCTTTATGGACGGGCTTGGCAGTCTCAAAGAGAAGATAGAGCGAGAGAAAGGTATCGCTTTGGCACTGGCAGAGAAATACGGTGTGGATAAAACGAAAACCGCGCGTGCCGTAGAACTCGCCAAAGCGGATCTTTTGAGCGAAATGGTTTACGAGTTTACCGAGTTGCAGGGGTTGATGGGTTACTACTATGCATTGGCACTCGGTGAAGATGAAGAGGTCGCTGTTGCCATTAAGGAGCAGTATATGCCAAACGGCGAGCATGACGATCTTCCTTCAACGAAACTCAGCGCGGTCGTGGCTATGAGCATCAAGCTCGATACTCTTATAGGTCTTTTTAGTATCGGTATGATTCCGACGGGCTCACGTGATCCGTTCGCGCTGCGTCGTGCTGTCAACGGCATCGTCCGCATCGCCGGAGCGTATGAATTGGAATTCGATATTCAAAAAGATATTGCCAAACTTGCCGAAAAGTATGAAGAGTTCGATCTTGCACAGCTTGAGAAGTTTATACTGGATCGTATCCGCAAATTTTACAAGGTCAATCCATCCATCATTGAAGCGGTACTTGTAACGGGTGAGCGAGAGCTTGTCGCGATGGGTCAAAAGATAGAAACGCTTGCCAATGTCGTCCAAAGCGAGGAGTTCAAAGAAATAAGCGCTACATTCAAACGGGTTGCAAATATTTCCAAAGATGTGGATATCTCCAAAGAGCTTGGAGTGGATGAGACACTTTTGCAAGAAAGTGAGGAACGAGAGCTCTACCGAGCCTACAAAGAGGTCGTCTCCAAAACGTATGAGAGTTATGAAGCCGAACTCGATGCACTTTTGGGACTAAAACCGCAACTCGACAATTTTTTCGATCATGTCATGGTGAACGTGGAGGATGAAAAACTTAGGGAGAATCGTAAGAATCTCGTTGCGAACATCTACAAATCCATTTACAAAATTGCCGATATCAAAGAGGTGAGCGTCTAAGCCGGGCGTTCACTTTATTATTAACTGACCTTACCAACCATATCAGTTTGCGATATGGTGCGTAAGGTCAGTTATTAGTTCAGATTATATAATTTCCTCTTTTTCATACTCTTTTACCTGATAAAAAGTGTATACTTGTAAAAATAGATACCAAGGATACACAAATGAAAAAACTTCTTCTCAGCACCGCGCTATGCTCGCTGCTAACCGCAGACATCGTTGAGACAAAACAAGGGCTCTTTTTGGAGCTTTTTGCCGAACCCAATCATCAGAGCAATAAAATAGCCCAGGTTTCTGTCGATGGCGGAGAGATAGAAATAGGTCGATGTGTTACGAAAGGTAACGAAAGCTGGTGTAAAGTTCGATATATAAGTAAAACTTTTAATATTGATGGATTCAGCGATAAAAAGACGCTTGTAAAACTGCAGAGGAAACCTAAAACGAAAGATAATTTCGAAGCGACATTCGGTGGCAGATACAATGATGTGGGGATGGATGTCATTGTTGAAAAAGATGGAGGTTTCAGCATTTACGGTTATACGGAAAGTTTCGGACATGGACAAAAAGATGTCTATGTCATTCGCACCGATAAATATGGAAACAAAATCGCATCCTATGCATACGGCGGCAGTGAGACGGATAAAGCCTATGCGGCAAAAAGGCTGAAAGACGGCACTACCGTTATAGTCGGTGATACCACAAGCTTTGGTAACAGAGCACAAAATATCTATGTCGCGAAAATAGCGAAAAACGGGAAGATGATGTGGCAGAAAGGTGTTTACTATGACAAAGACGACTATTATGGCGGCAGGAGCGTCGCCGTGGCCGATAACGGAAGTCTTATGATCGCGGGGTATGAAGATCATGTCAAATTTTTTGGTTCGGAACTCAGCGGGATCGTCATGGCTTTGCGACCCAACGGAAGATTTTATGCCATCCGTTATTACGGTGGCGAAGATGATGAGAAATTTCGTTCGATCATATCCACAAAAGATGGATACGTCCTTGCGGGCTACAGCGATACATGGGGACATGGACGCAAAGATGTCTACGTCGTGAAGATAGACAAGAGCGGCAATCGCATTTTCCAGCGGGTTTTCGGATATAAATATGATGAAACGGCAAGCCAGATCATACGATCGAATGACGGGGGATATATAGTCGTCGGTACGACGGACAGTGATTCCGATATGCGAAAAGATATTTTCGTTGTCAAGATGAACAGCAAAGGCAAGCGCCTTTGGCAATACCACTATGGTACGAGAGAAGAGGACAGTGGTTTGAGTATCACCTCAGCTCATGGAGGCGGCTACGTCGTCGCTGGATATACAAAAAATACGAAAAACTATGACAGAGACCTTTACCTGCTAAAAATTTCCGAGAATGGGGAAGCTGTCTGGGAGAGGCGCTATGGAGGTTCGAGAGACGACAGTGCACAGAAGATCAAAAGAACTGCAGACGGATATGTGGTTGTAGGGTATAGATACTCCACGCAAACCTTCAGTAAAGATGTCTATTTGCTTAAAGTTGATAAAAACGGCAATTTGAGATAAAATTCTCTCCTTAAAGGAGAGAAATGAAAGATATTGCAATCATAGGAGCGGGGATCAATGGTACCGCTCTTGCATATAGACTTGCAAAAGAGGGTGTGGCCGTTGCACTTTTCGACACTAAAATAGCAGGCGGTGGCAGTGGCGCTGCAGGTGCTTTTCTCTCTCCAAAATTTCTCAAATCCTCCGATGTCAAAACGGTTATCAACACCGCACTCGACGAGGCGTTTGACTTCTATGAAGAGGTTGAACACTCTTTGATAGCAAGATACAATCTTTTACATATAGCCAAAGATGAAAGAGATGCGAAAAATATCCGTTATATGAAAGAGCACAAGGAGATATCTTTGCTTGCTTCGCCGCCTCCTTTTATCCCGGCAAACGAGTATGTCTATACCGAAACAAGCGCACTTGTTGATGCAAAAGGAATGTGTGAAGCTCTTGCCAAAGGAAGCGATTTTGTTAAAGATCACATAACGAAAATAGAAAGAAAAGATGAGTTGTGGATTTTGAATGATGGCAAATACAGTGCAAAAAAGCTTGTTTTGGCGACGGGTGCATATAGTGCCTTGATCGGTGAGAAATATTTAAGCAAAGTGCTTCGTGGCATTTGGGGGCATCGCATCGATGTTGTAAGTGATTTCAAGAGTGATATTTCCATTCATCAATTTGTCTCTATCTCTCCGAGTAAGAAAGGAGAACTCTCTATCGGTGCTACGCATGATGTGCATTTTAGCCCCATAAATGGTGGAGCGTATGACTATGAGTCGGGTAGGGCGGAACTACTTGAGAAGGCCAGCCGTACCGTAAATCTTGGCAAAACAAAAGTGCTTCGCGACTATGTCGGGCTGAGAAGCGGAAGCATCGATCATCTGCCGATAGTCGGTAAAGTCGCAAACTTAGATGCGACCCTGAAAAAACTCGGCTCTTTCGAGTTGAAAAAGAAGCGGCAGGATTTCGATGCGTATGTGTATTATGACGATTTGTACATGATAAACGGGAGTGCGGGATACGGTTTTGTTCTTGCTCCCATGCTTTCTCGTTTTTTAAGTGAGCATATCCTAAGAGATGCGGCGATTTCCCCTCTTTTGCAGCCGGTTCGTTTTCTGCCTCGGTATGTTAGGAGAGAGCTTTGATATATCTGTTGTATGGACTTGTGAGTGCCGCACTTTTGTTTTTTCTTTATTTTCGCTGGCAGTATGCGGCACTTTTTCATCCAAAACTCTACCGTAAAGACGTGTTTGACGAAAGATTTCGTTTTTTAAGTGTGATTGCCGATGACGGTGTCGAGCTTGAGGGATGCATCTACATGCCTTTGACTTATAAAAGCACGCTGCTCTATTTTGGTGGACGGGGACAGGACAGCGTCGGCCTTTTGCCTAAGCTTGCGTTGTGTTACGGTGATTTTCGTATTGTGACGTTCAACTATCGCGGCTATGGAAAGAGTGCGGGTACACCAAATGAAAAAAAGATCCTCCTTGATGCGCTTCTTGTGTATGAAAAAGTGACGAAGAATTTCGGGGAAGTCGATATATACGGCTTTTCTTTTGGATGCAGTATCGCGAGTTTTGTCGCATCGCAGAAGAGTCCCAAAAGGCTTTTTTTGATTGCACCCTTTGCCTCTTTGAGGAGTCTGATTCAAGATATATACGGTTTTTCTCTACCATTGCTTCGTTATCGTTTTCCCACCTGTACGTATCTCAAAAAAACACAAAGCGAAGTGTATGTTTTTGTGAGCAAAGATGACGATATCGTTCCGTATAAAAACTCCAAAAGATTGTATGCATGTATCGGGGATTCCAGTGAGATCGTTGAGCTTGAGGGGTTGAAGCACACCGAGCTGTTATGTGATGAACGGGTAGTGCAATTTGTTCACTCCTCTATATCGACTCCGTCCCAAAACTCGTCGTAGCTGAGGCTGGTGAGAGCATTTTCATCTGCCAACGATTTTTCAAGTAGCTCTTTTTCGACTTTTGCGAAGTAGTCTTCAAGTGCTTCTTTGATGATGAGATCAGCCGGGCGCTGAAGCAACTCACTATACTCTCGCAGTTCCTCGATGGTTTTGGCATCAAGGGTGAAACTCAGTGGCTCACTCATCGAGAAGCCTTTTCATCAGTTCTATATGGTAATTCTCCTGCGCATCGATAAACTCGAAAAATTTCGAGAGCTTTTCGTCGTTTATGGAGCTGCTGAGTTCTCTGCACATCTCTTTGGCCGCCTCTTCCTCTTTGATGCCGTCTTCGATGAATTTTTTAAGATCGCTGATTTTGTAGGTCATCTCATGCAACTCGCGTGGTAGAGCGAGAATACCAAGCTGTGCCATCAAATTGCCGAAACTTTTGAGATGGAAATGTGATTCGTCGATGAGGTCTTGGAAAACGTCGAACTCTGCGACACTTTTTGTTCTGGCCTGCATATAGGCATAGACCAGAATGAGCTCATATTCCTTGTAGGACTCCTCGAAGAGAAACATCGTCAAACTCATCAAAGAGGGCGCATCGAGTCTGCCGTAACGGTTTTGCATAGTAAATGCTTCAACCGGTTTGTCGTTTTGTGTATCGGCAAGGAGTGCGTCGATATATTCAAGCAGATACGTTTCATCGCTTTTGATACGCCCAAAAAGTACAGAGTCTCCATAAAGCGCTTGTGTTTTGAGGATATCCTCTTTGAGAGAACGAAGTACTTCAAAGACGCTTTGGCGCTTATAGAGCATCATATCGCGATCATAGTTATACTCTTGACCTTGACGCAATATCGTTTCACCAATCCATTTCATGTGTCGAAATGCCATTTGGGAAAAGTCATACAACTTGGATTTTATCGCTTCATCATCGATGGCAAAGGATGCAAAAAGTATCTTGAGCCACAGCTCATGTTTTGCTTTGTAGAGTTCGTTATTCATGGCTTTCCTCCGTCTCACAGCTCTCTTTCATTTTGAGTATATGTGCCTCTTCCGTTTTTCCGTTTTGCAGATTTTCGTAGTTCTTCAGTGCGGCGACAAGGCTGGTAAAGACCATATCGGCACATATCCTTTGTTTGTCGGTAATCGTACTGCCTAGTTTTTCATATACTTTTTCAATCGCTTTTTGGGCATATGCGGCGTCGCGTTCTTTGATCATGTCGGTAAACATGCTGCCGACCACCACCGTATCCTGGCATCCATTGGTTGCAAAGCGTACGTCTGTGATTGTTTCGCCGTCGAGCATGAGATAGAGGATGACATACTCTCCACTTTGCTCGTCTACGGCGACTCCTGTGGCATTTGCATCATCGAGTTTTCCATAATTGTGTGGATACATCAGATGTTCGAGTACCTCTTTGTTCATTCCTTGGGGAACTTCTACGTTTTCAAACATATTCAGCCTTCATACTTGATTTTTGCAAGATAAAGCCCCTGTGGCGGAACAGGCTTTATCTTGAAATATTTCTCTTTTTTCAGCATCGCTGTTATCTGTTTTGCTTCAAGCTGCAAAAGTGCACCGCACATAAGGCGAACCTGTGAGCGTAAAAATCCGTTTGCTTCGAAATGGAGTATTATATAGTTTTTATGCTTATAGGCAAAGGTTCTGGTTGTCTCTCTTACAGTCGTTTTGACATTGCTGCCACTCTTTTGGAAGTATGCGTAGTCATGTTTTCCTTCAAAGAGTTTTATATTTTGTTCGATTTTATCTAAGTCAATCTCTTTGATGTAGGTGACGTAGCGGCATAAAAAGGGTGAAAGCTCTTTTGTAGAGATTATGTAGCGATAGACGCGTTTTTTGGCGTCGTATCGTGCATGGAAACGTTTATCGGCTTGTGTTATGTGCCGGATGCGAATAGCACAGGGCAGCATCTTGTTGAGCACGGTCTTTAGTTTTTTCAAATCATTCCAGTACTGCGGAAGGTCAAGGTGGCATACCTGAGAGGTTGCATGCACGCCGCTGTCCGTTCGCCCACTTGCTATGGGCATAGAGTCGATGCCGAGCTGCCTGAGTGTGTGCGAGAGCGTGCCGAGAACGGTTTTGTCTGTATGTTTTTGTATTTGTGAGCCGAAAAAATCCGTACCGTCATATGCGAGTATAAGTTTTATACGCATTAAAACCTTTTCAAAATACGTCTTTGATAAAGCCAGAACGTTACAGTTAGCCATGGAACAAGGACGATAGGGATTGTCAGAAAATGCAGCGGCTTCTGCAAAGCAAGTGTCGCAACGAAGTAGAGAACGATGCCCAGGAAAAGATAAAAATAAAGATAGGATTTTTGATGTCGTGTGTGTACGACACCGAGTGTAAGCACTAAAAAAAGGCTTGCAAGCGGAAACAGTGAAAACATTGTTCCGAGAATCAGTTTTCTGTCTTTGTTTGCACGACGGTAGTCACTTCTCCAAAATTCAAGAGGCGTTTCATAACGTGTGAGGTCCGTATGAATCATATCGTTGATGTACATTGTCTGGAACTCCGTTTGAGAAAACTTTTTTTTGGAGTAACTGTATCCTTCCCCATTTTCCAGTTTGAGTTTGAGAATGTTATTTTTATTGTTGATTTTGGCTTTTTTGGCATTGATGAGTATCTCTTGTGACTGATTTTTATTGAAAAGAAAGATGTCACCATAACTGCCGTCTTCATTTTTCTTTCCGATATAGAGCAGCCAGTCTCCGAAACTGTGCCCGAATTCACTTGCACTGAGGTTGAATTTTGCTTCGCTTTTCTTGTAGGCTATGAAATTTCTGTACAACACCGTCGTATGTGGAAAAAGAACAAGAAAATCGAATGCGAGCAAAAGCGTAAGAAAAAAAGCGGGTTTTGAAAGTGTTCGCAGCAGAAAAGAGGGAGCGATTCCAAGTGCGAAAAGGGAGATGATCTCATTGTCCATAGAGAGACGGTAGAGTGCGATGCTTGCAGCGATGAAAAAAGTTACGGGCAATGTGTAAAACAGAATTTCAGGCAGTAGAAAGAGATAAAGCTTGAACATCTCCCATACACTGAGATGAATGACGGCCGTATAGGTAGCGAGTTTTATCAAAATGATAACAGAAGCGATTACCCACAGGGGAGCGAATATAGAGAAAAACAAAAAAGAGACATTTTTAATGATGTAGTTGCGTACTTCGTACATTCGCCCCGCCCTTGGTTTAGTCTCGCGATTTTATCGAAATAGAGTTTAGAGTCCCATAAGTCGTAAGAGTTGTGAATCGAACATAAAGGCTATGAACGTCGCCATCGCAAGAAAAGGGACGAAAGGAACACGCTGTTCTTCTGCAGGGCGGTTGCGAAGCAGCAGCATGACGGGGAGTGCAAGGAGCGCAGCGAGAAATATGGCAACAAGCCCGACTTTGACGCCAAGCAGTGCTCCCATCGTAGCGGCAACCATGATGTCTCCCTCTCCCATTGCCTCTATCATCGGCGTCCTGTCATAATGCCTGTTCCAGGATGTCTTTGTTTTCAGACCGGCACGGAAGACACTTGATGTGAGATAGTAAGAGAGTGCGAATCGAAGCAGAGTAAAACCGCCGGCAAAGAGGAGGGCGTTTTTCAGATTTTCCAGCAGTCCAAATGGACTCCATGCTCCAAGAACGGCAAAAAGAATTGCAAGGAGGTTGAGGCTGTCAGGGATCATTTTGTATTTGAAGTCTATCATTGAAAGTGCAAGCAGCATCATAAAGCTGAGTGTTATAAAGAGTGCGGGAATACTCAATGAGTATTTATGTACGACAGACATCGCTACAATACCCGCGACAAGCTCCACCATCGGATACTGCAAAGAGATTTTTTCTTTACAGTAGGCACACTTTCCACCTAAAAAGAGCCAGGAAAGTAGAGGGATGTTATGGTACGGTTTTAGTTTCGTGTTGCATTTTGGACAATGAGAAGAGGGGAAAACGACACTCTCCTCTTTTGGTATACGGTAGATAAGTACGTTTAAAAAAGAGCCAAAAACTATACCAAATAAAAAACCTATGAACTCCTGCATTATTTTAATCCTCCAAATCTTCTCTCGATTTTTTTAAATTTCGAGATTATTTTTTCAAGCTCTTTGATACTAAAATCGGGCCACAGTGTATCAATGAAGAAAAGTTCTGCATAGGCTGCCTGCCACAGTAGAAAGTTGGAAAGTCGCTTGTCTCCTCCCGTGCGTATGAGGATGTCCACATCCTCTTTACAGTCAAGTGCGTTGGAAAGCATCTCTTCGGTGATGTTTTTTTTGTCTTTGAGTGCATTGAAAGCACGGACGATCTCGTTTTTTGCACCGTAATTGAGTGCGAGGGACTGTACAAGTCCGTCGCAGTGTTTTGTCGCTTCTTTGACATGTTCGATGGTTTTCTGCAAATTTGGAGAAAATGCTCGTAGGTCGCCGATCGGTTCGAATTTGATGTTGTTTTTCAGATAGGTCGGGAGCTCTTTTTTGAGATATTTGTCTAATAGTTTCATCAAAAATTCCACCTCAAGCCGTGGACGTTTCCAGTTCTCTGTAGAAAAGGCGTAAAGTGTAAGACGGTTGATTTCTTCGCTAGCCGCACAAAATTCTGTGATGCTTCGCACCACTTCGGCACCCATTTCATGCCCTTTGACACGCTTTAGGTTCCGTTTTTGCGCCCATCGTCCGTTTCCGTCCATGATAATAGCGATATGTTTTGGTTTGTTCATGTTGTTATATCCAGTATTCGTTCCGTTTTTGTTTCAAAAAGCGGCGCAATAGTATCGGCTACTTCGATATGCACTGCATATCCAATCTCGTCGCTTAGCCGAGTCAGATGTTTTTTTGTCTCTTCAAATGCAACATTGACAGTCACTCTTTCTTCCGAGACGGTTCCGCTTATCGGTCCTAAATGTGTAAAAAAAGCGTAAAAATGTAAAAAGCTTTTTTTCGTTTTTTTATTGTATCTTTTTTTGAGTTGTAAAAAGGCAAAAGTATCGTAAAATTGCAAGGGAATACTCAAAACATTGTGATGAAGGGAGAGTAAAAAGGGCATAAGCGTTTGAAAATGTTCTTTGGAAGGCGAGGTTGCCAGCTCTTTTAAAAGAGTATCTTTGAAATTATGTAAAGCTTCTTTGGAGCCAAGAAGTTTGGCAATATCTTTAGGTTCGAAGTAGAGAGTTTGATTTTGCAGCCAAGAGAGTTTGGTGAAAAGTTTTGGGATTTTTATAAGATGCGAAAGAGTCGGTTGTGCATCTTTTGTCGTTTCGAATTTTGCAAAATAGTGTTCATACGGCGTGAGCTTCTGTCGTGAGAGAGCGGTAAGCTCACTGCCTTCAACTTTTAAGAGATATCTGTTTTTGCCAAGAGATTGCAAAACTTCCACATCGAGCAGTTTGGTGAGCTTTGCTGTGGTTTGGGGAGTGCTGTTTTGAACGACTTTCAGGAGCGAAGAGAGAGTGTTTGGAGGGATCATTCAAGCTCTTTTGCCTCTTTTAGAATTTCAAACGACAAAGCGAGTTTCTCTTTTTGAGGCAGCAGTATTTCTTGTGTCGCTGTTATAAACTCTATTGTATTGCTCTCTTTACCGAAATCGGATGCGTTTTTGAGGACATTGAGACAAACGGCGTCGACTTTTTTGGTCTTGAGCATTTTTCTGGCATTTTCTTTTGCCGTTTTAGCATCCATCTCCGCTTTGAAACCAACGGTGAGTATCCCCTCTTTGTCTATGCTTTGGAGGATATCGACATTCTTTTTAAGTGTGAGATGCCACTCATCCCCAAGCAGTTCTTTTTTGAGTTTACCGTTTTGGGGATGTGCCGGTATATAGTCACTCACTGCCGCAGCCATAAAAAGATAAGGCTTTTTTTTGATGAGATGTATATGCTCGTCACGCATTAAAGTCGGTTTGGAGAGCTTGCCCTTTTTTGCAACCCGGATACTGTCACGAAGATACTCCAGCATCTCCGATGAACTTTCGACATCTATTGTATGCATTCCTTTTGGAATGTTTGTTTCAAAACGTGTGGCAATAAGATTGACATCCGCACCGCAGAGGTAGAGTGCCGTAGCTAGCGCCGAAGCCATTTTCCCGCTTGAGAAGTTGGAGATGTAGCGTACTTCGTCTATTTTTTCGATGGTGCCGCCGCCGGTGACAATAACGCGTCTGTCCGCCCAAAATTCATCTTTGAGAAGCACTCTGGCACTTTCGTAAAAGATGTCCAATGGTTCCGCCATCGCTCCGTCTCCAGTTGTACGGCAGGCAAGTTCTTTCGTCTGGGTGCCGACAAACTCGTAGTCCGCAATGCCGAGCATCTTGAAGTTTGCCTGTGTGATGGGATGAGAGATCATATTGGTATTGGCAGCAGGAGCAATAACCTTTTTGCCGTTGAAAGCAAGCAGTGTCTGCAGGAGAATGTTGTCTGCAATTGCGTTTGCAAGTTTGGCTATCGTATTTGCCGTAGCAGGGGCGATGACAATACTCTCCGCCCATGTAGCAAACCCTATATGGTTGTGATCGCTGCTCCAGTCTTCATTGGAATCCAGCAGTACTTTGTTTCCTGTAATCGCTTCAAAGGTGAGTGGTGTGACGAACTTCGCTGCCGCAGGAGTCATCACGACACGGACTTCTGCACCCGCTTTGTAAAAAAGGCGTGCAAGCTCGACTGCTTTGTAAGCGGCTATGGAGCCGGTGACGGCCAATGCTATCTTTTTGTTTTGAAGAAGTGTCTTTGGTATTTGCATTATCTACTGTTTCTCTTTTTTGGTGAAGAATTTTTGGAAAAAGCCTTTGACTTTTTTCAACGGTGCTCTACTGATAGCCAAAACCCCGGTTTCTACCGTACCGCTTGGAACGGTTGTCCCTGCAGCGATTATAACGTTGTCTTCGATCGTCACGGGCGCAACAAGTTGCGAATCACTGCCAATAAAAACATTTTTTCCTATTTTCGTTTTGTGTTTGTTGATACCGTCGTAGTTACAGGTAATCATTCCTGCTCCTATGTTCGTTCCCTCATTTGCTTCGGCGTCTCCTATGTAGCTGAGATGCCCGGCTTTGACGCCCGTAAGAGTGGACTTTTTGACCTCTACAAAATTTCCTATATGAGTATCTCTGAGAAGACTTTTCGGACGCAGGTGTGCAAGCGGTCCGACATCAGAGTCGATGACTTCACTCTCTTCGACGATACTGTGCGCTTTTATGTGTGAGTTGACGATGCGGGCTCCTTCGGTTATACGACATCCCTGCTCGATGATGCATTCCCCTTCGAAAACGACATCGCTTTCGATATAGATCGTTTCAGGCAGTTGCATCGTTATTCCCTTTTGCATCCATTTGTTGCGTATGCGTCTGCAGAGAATCATCTCCGCTTCGGCCAGATCTTTTTTGGAATTTACTCCCTTGAAGTGTTCTTCGTCTACAAGGAGTGCACGCACACCAAGCCCTTCATTTTTCGCCATTTCGATAATATCGGTAAGGTAGTACTCGTTTTGGGCGTTATCGTTTTTAAGCAGAGGTATGAATTTTTCAAGGATATCTCTTTTAAAAGCATAGACACCGGCATTGACGGTCGTAACGGCAAGCTCCTTTTTGTTTGCATCTTTTTGTTCGACAATGTAGCAGACTTCATTCTCATCGATGACTACCCGTCCATATCCGCTTGGATCATCAAGATCGAAAATCGACATTACGATATCGCTCTCTTTCATTTTGAAGAACTGTTCCATTGCTTCCGCGGTGACTAAGGGCATGTCTCCGTTGAGTACAAGTACCTGCTCGTACCGTGGTGCATAGTTTTTCAGCGCTCCTCCGGTTCCTGGGAATTTGTCGGCATCTTGCTCGACGAAGTTTATATTGTCGAAATAACTTTCTATCATCTTCCGCACTTGCTCTTTTTGATGGGCTATTACGACACTTACGTCATCAGAGATTTTTTCAGCCTCTTTTATGATGTGATAAAGCATCGGTTTGCCACAAATTTCATGGAGTACTTTTGCTTTGTTGGATTTCAATCTACTTCCTTTGCCGGCGGCGAGAATGACGATGCTTCTTTTTTTCTGGTTCATTTTTGCAAATTCTCTCTTTTTGGAAAAATATATCTAATTTTACTCAAATTATTTTAAATTACAAGAGTTTGTGGTATCATAAGTCAAAAATTTCAGACTGAATCTGACGCAAGGTGCCATCCTCAGAAAGGGGAAAAGGTTGGAGTACGTTCAGATCGGTTAGAGCGAGGTGGTATGGATTTAGGGACGGTCATTGGACTAGTGTTGATTTTGGCGCTTCTTTTCGGCGCGATGGCGATGGGAGTGGGGATCGGTCCGTATATCGATATTCCTTCGGTTCTTATCGTTATCGGCGGGAGCATCGGGGCTTTGATGATCTCTTTCAAACCCGAACAAATGAAGCAATTTGTCAAAATTTTTATGATAGCTATCAAGCCGCCGCAGGAGGACAAGCAGGAGCTTATCAAAAAACTGGTCGAGTTTTCCACCAAAGCGAGAAAAGACGGCATCCTGGCGCTCGAAGGGGATGTCAACAACGAACCGAACGAATTTTTGAAAAAGGGGCTTTCGATGGCGATTGACGGCAATGAGCCCGATATGATTCGTGAACTCCTGGAAATTGAGATGGAACAGACGTCGGAGCGTCATACTACAAACGGCTCGATCTTCAGTCAGTGGGCCGGACTTGCCGGAGCGATGGGGATGATCGGTACACTTATAGGTCTGGTTGCAATGCTTTTGAACATGGCCGATCCTTCGGCTATCGGTCCCTCTATGGCAGTTGCGCTTCTTACGACTATGTACGGTGCGATGATAGGCAACATCTTCGGTGCACCTATTGCCAACATTCTTGGTATAAGAGATAAAGAAGAGACGCTTGTCAAAACGATGATACTTGAAGGTATCATGTCCATTCAAGCCGGTGATGCCCCAAGAGCGCTCGAGGCCAAACTTCTTTCTTTCCTTCCACCAAATGAACGTGTGAGTCAGTTTGAGTAATGGGTAAGAAGAAGTGTCCGGAGTGTCCCGAATGCCTACCGGAGTGGCTGGCGGCATTTGGAGATTTGATGTCGTTGCTGCTATGTTTTTTCGTTTTGCTTCTCTCTATGTCGAGTATGGATGCAAAAAAGGTGAGCGAAGCGATCGGTTCTCTCAGTGGTGCGATGAGTGTGCTTGAAGGAGGTACGAAGACGGAGATTTCCAAGCAGCGTATCCAGGAATCTACGCCGATTCAAAAACAAGATGAAACGAGTGAAGCGGTCAATCGCATTACACAAGCCGTTATAGATGCCAACGAGATGATGGAAAAGGGGCATGGACCTACCATTTCCGTAGAGGAGGCAGAAGAAGGCTTTAAGATACAACTCCCCGCTTCACTTCTTTTCAAACCGGGGCAGGCAAAAATAGAAAACGAAGATGCATTGCTTTTTCTCAAACGTGTAGCGCTCATCATTCAACAACTTCCCAAAGATCTTGAGATAGGGGTACAGGGTTATACCGACAATGTGCCTCCTGGAAAGAATTCGCCGTTTGTGGATAATTGGGAACTTTCCGCTGCACGTGCCATTTCTGTGCTCAAAGAGCTGATAGCCGACGGTGTCGATCCGCACAGAATGTTTGCCGCAGGATACGGCGAATATCACCCTATAGCGACCAATGCTACGGCAAAAGGGCGTGAAAAGAACAGACGAGTGGAGATCCATTTTTATGGAAGAAAAAGCGAAGAAGAGGGCAAAGTAAGAAAAAGTGTGCTTGATGGGGCGAAGTAGATGAAAAAACTGCTTTTTCTTTTTGCTCTTTTCGCGGCGGTGAGTACGTGGGCTGCCGTGGATGTCCCGACGGTCAATCTCTCTTTGAGCAGTCCCGACACCCCAAAGCAGTTGGTTACTTCTTTAAATGTCTTGATCGTTCTCACACTGCTTTTTTTGGCACCGTCGCTTGTAATGGTGATGACAACTTTTACACGGTTTGTCATCGTCTTCGGTTTTCTGCGACAGGCACTTGGAACACAACAGGTTCCGCCGACGCAGATCCTTGTGATGCTTGCGATGATACTGACTTTTTTCGTAATGGAGCCAGTCGGCACTAAAGCTTACAACGATGGTATCAAGCCATATATAAATGAAAAGATAGGGTATGAGGAGGCGTATGAAAGAACGACGCTTCCTTTCAAAAACTTTATGATACGCAATACACGTGAAAAGGATCTGGCGCTCTTTATACGCATTCGTCATCTTCCAAATCCAAAATCGGTAAAAGAGGTTCCGCTTTCGGTTGTCATACCCGCTTTTCTTATCAGTGAGCTCAAGACGGCTTTCGAGATTGGTTTTCTTCTCTTTTTACCATTTTTGATCATCGATATGGTCGTAGCGTCAATCTTGATGTCGATGGGGATGATGATGCTGCCTCCCGTTATGATTTCATTGCCGTTCAAGATTCTTGTTTTTGTACTTATTGATGGATGGAACCTGCTTATAGGAAATCTGATAACAGCCGTAAAATAGGAGAGAGAAGTGGAGTGTAAATATTTTGGAGAGTGCGGATCGTGCAGACTGTATGAAGGAGGCTACGAAGCGCAGCTGCATTATAAAGTACATGAAAACAAAAAACGCTTCAAACGTTTTTATGACAAACCTTTTGATATTTATGCAAGCAAAGATGAACATTATCGTGCCAGGTCAGAATTTCGTATATGGCACGAGGGCGAGCGTGTGAGTTATGCCATGACATCGTTAAAGAAGCAGCCTCTGTGCATCGATGCCTGTCCCCAGGTCAATGAACATATAGCTGTGCTTATGCCCAAACTTTTAGAATCACTTCAAAAATATGAAATGAAAGAGAAACTTTTTGGATGCGATTTTTTAAGCTCTACGACCGGAGATACGGTGGTTTCTCTTTTGTATCACAAGCAACTTGACGATCTTTGGCAAAGCAGAGCACAAAAAGTGGCAGAAGAACTCGATATCGATCTCATAGGCAGAAGCAGAAAACAAAAAGTGGTCATTGGCAAAGATTTCGTGATAGAGAAACTGCAGGTGGATGGTCGAGAATTTGTTTACAAACATTTAGAAAACAGTTTCACTCAGCCAAATCCTTATGTAAATCAGAAAATGATCGAATGGACACTTGAGGGTTTGGAGGAATTAGAAAACGATTTGCTGGAACTTTACTGCGGGGCCGGAAATTTTACGATTCCTTTTGCATCGAAATTCCGAAAAGTACTTGCTACTGAGATATCCAAATCCTCCATTGCTGCAGCGAAAGAAAACATGCGGCTGAACGACATAGACAATATAGAATTTGTGCGTATGAGTGTTGAGGAGTTTACCGAGGCGTTAAACGGTGTGCGGAAGTTCAACCGTATGAAGCATATTGATATGGACGATTATGATTTTTCAACCGTTTTCGTCGATCCGCCAAGAGCGGGAATGGATGAGCGAAGCTGTCGTTTCGTTTCACGTTTTGAAAATATAATTTATATCTCTTGCAATCCTGAAACACTCCTGCGGGACATTGAGATGCTCGACAAGACGCATGCAGTGGAGAGGATGGCGCTTTTTGATCAGTTTCCATATACGTATCATACAGAGATGGGAGTGAAATTGCGCAGAAGGAGAGCGGTATGAAAAAGATAGGAGTTGCACTTGTATTGACAGCTCTTCTGTATGGGGATGAGATTGAACGTATTAACGCTCTTGTTAAAGAGATAGAGAGTATGCGTGTAGGGTATGAAAAGTGTGAAGAGCATCTCAAGCTTTGCAGGAGTGCTTCAACAATTTCCGCAAAGAGCACACAGGAACAAGAGTGTAAAAATTCTCTCGAAAATCATCATGATTCCAAAAGGAACGAAATCCAAAAACTGCATAGCCAAATCCAAAGTTTGAAAAATCAGATAGATTCCTATCAAAATGATCTAAAAGCCAAATCTCGGAAAATCGCCTTTTTACAGCAGAAGATAGAAATGCTCGAAACAAAGAGAAAAGAAAATCAGAACAATGCAGATACTGCAAACGGTTCGAACACATGTCGTAAAGAACTCGTTACGGTCAAAAAGAAGAATGAAGAAAGCGTTCATACACGCTCGACAAAAAAAGTGAGTGCCGAGATAACGAGTTACAGAATTACAAAAACACAGCCAAAAACATTTCGAACACTTCGAGAAGCTGATATCTATGACAAACCCGACGGAGTGAAAATAGCACGATGGGAAAAAGGGCGTTCTTTTACCTCCTATATCGAGTCTGGAGAGTGGGTCAAGATAACCGGATATTTCATAAATAGAAAGTGGACAAGTGCGAAAAAGGGACTCTGGATCAAAAAGTCGGATGCGTTTGAAAGGAAGCAGTAATCGGTCAACATTCATTGGTCAATCGGGAATCCACCCAATACCAATGAATAATTGCTAAACTACTTTTTTCTTAATATTACAGTGGTCGCGTGGTCAAAGTCGAAATATTTTAAAGCGGCTTTTTGAACTTTTTCGGTTGTCATGGCATTGACACGATCTTCATAATGCAACAGAGGTTCGACGTCACCTCTGACAAGATAGCTTCCAAAAAGATTGGCAACCGAACTTGAGCTCTCCAACGAGTAGATAAAATCCGCTTTCGTGTTGATTTTGACCTTTTCAAGCTCTTTTGTGTTCACTCCCTCCTTTTTTATCTTCTCGATTTGAGCGATGATCTCTTTTTCTACGGTCTCGGCTTTGACACCGGGATTGCACACAGCCAGGAAAATAAAAAGCCCAGGGTCGGTGTTTTCCATATTGTAGGCATATATCTGGTTTGCAAGCTGTTTTTTTTGTATCAGTTCCTGATAGAGACGTGAACTTTTTCCGGAGTAGAGAATTTCGCTGAGAACACTTAAAGCCACTTGATCTGCAGACTGAAAATTAGGTATGTGGAAGGCGATGGCAAGCATCTCTACCTGACTCTCTTTGTAAATAGTGACTCTTTTTGGACCGTCTTGCTCAGGTTCAACGAATTTTACCGGCGGTACATCCGTGTGGTTTTTTATATGACCGAACTCTTTTTGTGCTTTGTCAAAAACTTCCTGGGGTTCAATATCGCCTGTCACGACAAGCACGGCATTGTTTGGCTGGTAGTAGGTTTCGTGGAATTTTCTGATGTCCTCGATCGTCCAGGTTTTGATATCGTTCATAAAACCTATGGGTGTCCAGTGGTATGGATGGTAGAGATAAGCGTTATTGAACATTCTGAAGTAGAGATATCCCATCGGAGAGTTGTCCGTTCTCCATCTTCGCTCTTCGGCAACGACTTCGCGCTCGGTTTGAAACTCTTTGTCATCGAGTTTGAGATTTGCCATCAATTCCGCAAAGAGATGCATCGACTCCCCCATGTTTTGGCTGCTTGACTTGATGAAATAGTGAGTGTAGTCGAAGCTTGTAGAGGCATTGTTCACGCCACCGAATCCTTTGACGATACGATCGAATTCTCCGGCTTTGAGATGTTTGGTCGATTTGAAGTTCATATGCTCAAGCATATGCGCTATCCCGGTTTTCCCCATGATTTCGTTACGGCTGCCGACTTTGTAGAAGATGTCGGTGCTTACGACATCACTGTCGTTATGCAGCGGTATAGCAACGACCTCAAGGCCGTTTGCAAGTGTTTTTGTGTAATATTTCGGTAAGTGTGATGCCATAAGACTCCCCAGTGTTAAAAGTAGTAATAAAAAAAATTTTTTCATTTTCTATCCGCTCCGACCGCTTGAGTAATGCTTGCATATCCATCGGCTTTGAGCAGCTTTATAAGCCCTACGTTGATATTTCGGATCATTTCGGGACCGGAGAAGACAAGACCGCTTAGTATCTGCACAAGGCTGGCTCCGGCTTTGATGCGTCTGTATGCCTCCTGTGCACTGTCTATTCCTCCTACCGAGATGAGTGTCGTTTTGCCGTAGAGCTCTTTGGCGATCGCTTCGAAAATGGCGAAACTCTTCTCTTTGAGTACCGCACCGCTGAGTCCACCAATGTTTTTTGGGTGTTTGACAAGCGAGTAGTCTACAGTCGTGTTGGTTGCTATGATGCCGTCTGCTCCGCATTCTACGGCGAATGACGTTAGATTTACCGCATCCTCCTCCTTCATATCGGGTGCGATCTTGAGTAGGATAGGTGTATCGGTGATCGCTTTTGCCTCACCAAAGAGCCGCTTGATGAACTCTTCGTTCTGCAGATCTCGAAGCCCCGGAGTGTTTGGGGAGGAGATATTGATAACGAAGTAGTCTCCGACATTTTTGAAAGTACGAAGCAGTTTCGTATAATCGTTTATAGCCTCTCTTTCCGGCGTGATTTTGTTCTTGCCTATGTTGATGCCTATGGGAGTAGAGAAGGGGTAGCGCTCTTTGACGCGTTTGTATACCTTGTATGCACCGTCGTTGTTGAAGCCCATTGCGTTTTGAATAGACTTCTCTTCGATATGACGAAACATGCGGGGTTTTGGGTTTCCCCGTTGCGGCAAAGGAGTAACGGTGCCGATCTCGGTAAAGCCGAAGCCAAGCAGTTGGATACCGCGAATCATCGTCGCATTTTTGTCAAATCCCGCTCCCAGACCGACAGGGTTGTAGAAAACTCTTCCTAAGAGCTCCTGATGCAAAACGGGATCGTCGATGAAGTGTGACTCCAAAAAGCCGTTGAATGGGATCTGGCATACATTTGGCAGCCGCAGTACGGTTTCTGCGATATGGTGTGCGTTTTCCGGTTGAAACTTGAAAAGATAGGGTTTTACTTTTTCATAATCGATCATAGAGTGGACATCCGTTGAAATTTTGGATGATTATATCCATTGTTAGGTAAAAATTTGATAATATAATCCAAATATATCCCAAGGAGGAGAGTATGAGTAAAGTTTTAGTTCCATTGGCCAACGGGTTTGAAGAGATTGAGGCTGTCAGTATCATCGATGTTCTCAGACGTGCACAAATCGAAGTGATCGTTGCGGCTCTTGACAGCAACAAGCTCGTAACAGGTGCCAACGGCATCAAGATAGAGGCAGATACCAGTGTACAAAATGTCGATACGGAGAGTCTGGATATGGTGGTACTTCCGGGAGGATGGGGTGGTACACACGCTTTGGCGGATGATCCGAATATTCAAAAAATTCTCCAAGAGATGGATGCAAAAGGCAAGGAGATAGGTGCTATTTGTGCTGCGCCGTTTGCTCTGAACAAAGCGGGCGTGCTTAAAGAGAAGTACACCTGTTATCCATCTGTAGAGAATGATATCAACAAACCGGGATACATGGGTGATGCATCTATGGTGGTCGAAGATGAAAACGTTATGACTTCAAGGGGTCCCGGCACTGCACTTTGTTTCGCTTTGAGCATTGTCAAGAAACTCGAAGGCGAGGAGATGTATGACACACTCAAAAACGGTCTGCTGGCCACGTACTGTGAGTAAGTGATGCGTTTGCTTTTTTTGCTTGTGATCACGCTTCTTTTTGGGGCGTGTTCAAGTCTGAATGTACACAACGATTACGATCCCTCTTACGATTTTTCGAAAGTAAAAAGTTTTGCGATTGTTCATAAACAAAAAGAGGGGGAGGACGGATTGACGGTACAACGCATAAAAAAGGCTCTTAGAAGAGCTTTGGCGGCAAAAGGGTTTGTAGAAGTGCAGCCTGAAAAAGCCGATCTTCTTTTTTTGTTTCATCTGAATGTGATGAACAAAACGCAGATTTATACCGATTATCAGATGGTCGGATATGGAAGATACGGCGGAATGGTCATTGCTACACCGAGAAGTTACAATTATGATGAGGGAAAATTGATCATAGACGCATACGATCCAAAACTCAATCAAACAGTCTACAGAGTTGTTTTAACCGATGAGATCGATAAAGGAAAAAGACCAAAAGAGCGTGAAAAAGCGATTGAGGAAGCGATTCGAAAAGGACTGGAGGATTTTCCGCCGAAAGAATCAGGAAGCTGAGTGTTTTATATCTTCAAGAGTCTGGGAGAGAAAATCGTTGAGGATATGGTCTTTGGGTTCTTTCCAGCTGTCGTGTAAGAGACATTTGTCATTTTCACGGCACTCTCCATTGCCCATAATGCATTGATGGATACTTGAGCTTTCGGTGATATCTATGATCTCTTTGAGTGTGATCTCTTTGAGGTCTTTTGTGAAGGTTATACCGCCGCTGCGTCCTTTGGAAGAGTGAAGTATACCGTTTTTTGAGAGGTTGGTGATGATAGCGCTAAGATATTTATAAGGGATGTCGAGCTCTTCACAGAGTTCTTTGGATTTATGCATCTTTTCATCCTGTGTCGCCATATAGGTTAGCAGCTTGATCGCATATTTCGATGTTTTGCTCAGATGCATACCAAATCCTTTTTTTAAGTAGAATTATAGAACATCGGAGCTTATGTAGGTATAATGAAAAAAGAGGGTAGAGAGTTAATCAAAGTTTTATTTAAGAATGTTCGATAAATCCAAAGTAAAACATGTCCCCCGGTTTATTTGGCTTTCAACAAAGATATTTATGCCGAGTTCATCACACAGCTTTTTGACGATATGCAGTCCGATCCCTATGCCTCGGTCCTGCTCCTTGTAGAAGCGTTCGAAGATTTTTTTTGTATCTTTTATTCCTTTACCACTGTCTTTTATGATTAAATTGCTATGTTCGAACCGGACAGAAATCCGGCCCTCTTTTTTGTTGTACTTCAAAGCGTTGGAGAATATGTTGTCAAAGATACGGACAAAGGCATCTTTGTTGCAAAGAAGTTTGATGTGTGGGAGCTCCCGCTGGATTTTGATATCTGGGTAGGCCGAAGCAAGCATATCTATGCGCTCCTGGAGTAGTGTGTCGAGAAAGAGTTCCTCTTTTTGGAGCGTATGCGTATGTAGGTAGGCTCGCAGATTGGACTGTAAACGTAGCAGTGTTTCGATGGCGTTTTTGGCCCTTTTTATGTTTTTGTTTTCCTTGAGATCCTTTTGAAGGATCGCGAGATTGAGCCGTAGAGTTGTCAGTGGTGTATTGAAGTCATGGAGGATGTCTTTGATGAACTCCTCGGTAAGATGCAGAGCATTTCTAAGAGGCCTGAGCGCATAAAAAGCGAAAAGGGATGAGAGAAGGGCGGTAACGATCAGTGTGAGCAAAAAGATCATGATATACCGCTGTCGCAGACTGGAGAGTTTTTTTTCATATCTACTTTTTGGCAGAGAAATTTCAAGATAGTTTTGCTGTGATCCTGGAATAGTGAAATAGGAGTGAAGACCATCCTTGTTTTTATACAATTTATATACTTCCTGATTTTTTTTCTCGGCGAAGTCGATCGAAAATTCGGGACATTGAAGATCGTAGGAACACAGCCGCATATCTGAAAAGATCTTTGCATCGAGATTTTGGAGCTCTTTTGTGTAGTTGATAAAAAACAAGGCGGCCAAAAGGATGGACTGGGAGATAAAGAAAAGTGTGAAACTCTTTAAAAAGGACTCTTTTTCAACTTTTTTCAAGAATGTATCCTATGCCCCGTATATTCTTGATCTCAAGGGCCGTTGTTTGTTTGAGTTTGTTAAGTGCGACACGCAGTGCCGCATCGGACGGATGAGAGAGACACTCCATAAGAGCGGACTTTTCTACGACACTGCCGATATTTTTCAAAAAGGCATCGAGCAGACAGAGCTGTACCTCGCCTATCGAGATGATTTTGTTGTCTATGAAAAGCTCTTTTTTTTCAGGATTGTAACGTAGATTTTTGTGCACTATCTCTTTGTGTCGCTTTGCGAGTTTGGCTTTGACGCGTATAAGCAGTTCTTCCGGATAGAAGGGCTTTTTGATATAGTCATCCGCACCCGCTTCAAACCCTTTTGCGATGGTATTGAGATCGATCAGGGCACTGATGAAGATTGTCGGTGTGTTATCCTTGGCATTGCGCAAACTTTCCAAAAGGTCTATGCCGGTAATATCTGGAACATTGATATCAAATACATACAAATCGTAACTTTTCTCATACGTGGCGTCGATGGCTTCATCACCAGTATATATCATATCGACACTATAGCCTTCGGCTTCCATAAGCTCTTTGAGGGTTTCGGCCAGTTCATAGTCATCTTCCAAGAGGAGTATTTTTTTTCTCATAAATTTCCTCTATCTGCGTATATTGTGGCGATGCGGCATATTTTCATTTATCCGACTGCCACCCGTTAGGTCTTTGTTTGTGTGCATATACTGATCACCTGCTTGTTTTTGAGTCATATTTTGCATTTGTGACATTTGCTCATGTGTATGCATCTGCTGCTTCTCGGCCATACCGGACACACTACTTTTATGGCGTTTCGAGTCTGAATGCCTCTTGATCTCAGATTGTGATTTGCTTTGCATTTTTTGCCGCATTCTTTGTATGGCCTGTATGCGCTGTTCTTGATTCATTTTGGCAAGTTTTTGTTTAAGCGCATTCATCATTGCGACTCTTTTTTTTGGTGGGGCTTTTTTGATCGCTTCTATCTGCTCATCTATGGATAGATTTGTACTTTGTGCTATTAACAAAGTGCCAAAAAAGATAAAAAAAGCCGTTCTCAAAATAATTTTCATATAAAACCTTATGTAGAACCATCTGGAATGATAAGTAAAATTATTACATAAAAGTGTTAGGAGAATGTTAGTTCTTAGAGGTGCCCTCTATTTTGTAGTTGCTTCGATCTTTCCGTCGTATATATAGGAAGCGATACTTTTGACACTCTCTTTCTCAAATACAAGCTGCGGCATCAATCCGTACTTTTCTATTTTATCATGCATAAGTGATTTTTTGGCTGAAGGATTCAGGACAAAACTACTCAAATAGTTTATAAACTCATGTTTATTTGGAAACGCCTGCAGATATCTTTCTCGAATTTCATTGATTGTAGGTGCAGAAGAGGCTTTTTGCAAGTGGTGACATGTAGCACAGTTACCGTTAAACAGAAGTCCTCCATCGTCTGCACCCCAAGTAATAGGAGAGAAAACGATGATAAGTATATAAACAAACCTTATCATACGTATAATTATACATTAATATTTCTGAAAAATAATTATCCATTACTCCATAAGCAGTAAAGCTAAGATTATATTTATAATAAACGAAACGGTAAAGGCGATTCGATAGAAAAGATAGGGATTTCGTTCTATTATCGAAGCGTTTTTATTGAAATAAGGTTTAACTTTTTTGGGGTACTTCAGCTCGAAATCCATCTCACTGTAATGCTCGTATCGTTCATTTTTATCGATAGCGATCGCACGAAGAATCACGCTGTCAAGCCAGTCGGGGATGTTGGAGTTGTAGCTGCTTGGCTTTTTCGCCTCTTTGAATATGGGATTTTGAAAAGGTTCTATCTCTCCGTAAGGGTATTTTCCTGTAAGTGCAAGATAAAGTGTCACACCGATGGCAAATATCTCGCTGCTTTCACTGATACTCTCACCCTGGAAACGCTCGGGTGAAAGAAAACTCGGCGTGCCTGCAGTGGAATCGGTCGAAAATATCTCGGTAATGCTGCCGAAATCGATCACTTTGAAAGTGGTCGTATTATTTTCCTCATCTTCATCTATCATTATGTTGTCTGGTTTGATGTCTCCATGGACGAGATCGTATTTGAGCAGGTATTGTGACATCTTGAGCAGAGTTCTTGCAAGCTCGACAGCATCATCGACCGATAGATGTCTGTTCTGATTTGTGTAATTGACAAGCGGCTCTCCTTTGATAAGCTGCATGACATAGTAGCGGTGCGTTCTGTTTTTGGGGATAACCGCTTTTGGAAAGAAGGGAGCTTTGAGGCGTTTTGCATTCCACGCTTCTTTGACGAAAAGATCGAGAATTTGCTCATCTTCTATCGCTTCAATGGGTGCAAATTTGAGGACATACTGCTTTGTTTTTTTTGTTGCAAGCCATGTCCGTTCGTTTTGGATTAGCGGTTTTTCGAGAATATAGCCATCGATATTTTGGCCTGTTTGCAGTTTTTTAGGGATGATGAGGTTCTGGTTGCGCAGTTTAACCTTTTCGTTTTCTTGAAGTATCTCGACGACGACGGCAGTCGTGTCATCGGGCAGATCGTCATCGACAAGCTTGGAGGCTTTTTTGACAAGTTTTGTTGCGCCGTATGGGATGTACTTTTTGATATTTTCTTCATCAAGTATGTTATAGAGACCGTCGCTGCAAAGCATGATCCTGTCGTCTTTTTTGATGCTGTTTTCGAAGTAGTAGGGTTTGACCTCTTTGGAAATACCTATCGCCTGAGTAAGGACGTTTTCATATCCTTCTTCCTGCATTGCATGATCTTTTGAAAGCTGTGAAAGTTCGTCGTTGCGAAGCAGGTAGACTCTGCTGTCACCGACATTGGCTCCATAAAGTCTGTTGCCTTCTATGACGATCATAGCAAGTGTGGTTATCATCTCGCTGCGTTCATACTGGACCTGTGACTCTTCATAGAGAATGGAGTTGATGGATTCGATGAAAGTTTTGATCGATTTTTCGATTGTCCAGGATTTCGGTCGGATTTTGAAGTTTTTCATCAAGTAGTTGACAACGCGTCTGCTGGCCTCGGCACCAGCCAGTGCGCTGCCGACTCCGTCACACACGATGGCAACGGTGATGTCGCCTATGGTCTGAACATCGTAGGAGTCGTCTCCGGTCAGATCTTTGCCTTTGGCAAGAGAGAATCCGGATGTTTTTATATTCTTTTTAGGCATAAAAGAGTCCTTTGTCTAAGGTATGCACCCTTTTAAATCTTACCGCCTGCTTGGAGCCCCCAAGTAGTTCTCCAGCGGGTTTTAACCATACTGATGCCGATGATGGCAACGGCAACGATCGCTGCAAAAATCATAAATCCGACACTGTAGCCGTTAAACGCCTCTTTCGACCAGCCGAGCGTCTTGACGAGAATCGTACCGCCGATACCGCCTGCAGCTCCTATGATTCCCGTCATAATACCGATATCTTTGCCGAATCTCTGCGGCACAAGTTGGAAAACGGCACCGTTTGCCATGCCGAGATTGGACATGATCAAAAAGAGTACAAGGATTGCACCCCAAAACGGCAGTGGTACAAAAGCGTTGATGAGTGCGAGTACCGTTACAGCTCCGAAAAAGATATAGAGAGATTTGACGCCCCCCATTTTGTCGGCTATCGCACCGCCAACAGGACGAAGCATGGCTCCGGCAAAGATGGTGACAGCTCCAAAGTAACCGGCGATGACCTTGACGTTCGGTTCACCGAGATAGTTTACGCCAAAAGCACTCATATCCGCCTCATAGGTATTCATCAGATAAACCTTCATATAGTTTGCAAATCCGACAAATCCACCGAAACTCACCGCATAAAAGAGATTGAACCACCACGTGTCTTTATCTCTAAGCAGTTTGAGGTAGTCACCAAGTTTTTTTGGTCTGGGTGTATAAACCTCTTTTGGGGCATCTTTTGCCATAAGTGCGTAAACGGTGAAGATAATTGTCGAGAGAACGCCACCGACTAAAAAAACTGCCTGCCAGCCCCAAATTTCGGCAATTTTAGGAGCAAAGAGAAAGTCGATGACGACACCGATGTTTCCTGCACCGGCTATACCTAAAACGACTCCCTGAACTTTTGGTGGATACCACTGACCTGCCTGGGGAAGTGCCACGGCAAAACTCGCTCCGGCAAATCCAAGCCCCAGTGCGACGACGAGCAGTTCATTGTAGGTAATATGCTCACCTCGCAAAAATGCGTAAAAAAGGACGGATATCACAACCGCTTGGGATGCGAGTGCCGTTTTTTTCGGGCCAAACTTGTCCACCCCGAATCCAAGAAGGATGCGAAGCAATGCTCCGGAGAGAATCGGAATCGCAAGAAGAGTCGCTTTTTGTGACGGATCCATTACAAATCCGCTTACCTGTTTGAGAGATTCGCTGATCTCCGTTGCAAGAGGACCGAGCATTGTCCAAACCATAAAACTGAAGTCAAAATATAAAAATGCTGCAAAAAGCGTTGGCCAATGTCCTTGACCTTTGAGTGCTTTAAAACCACCTGCCATAAAAATCCTTTGTAAGAAAAAGTTATCGGAATTATAAGTAAAAAAATAGATAAAAAGAGCAGTTTGATGATTAAAAAATAATCAATTTTTAATAGAGTGCGTAAGCTTAGCTACTTAAATTTTTTTTGCTATAATTCGGACAATTTAGAAGAGTAGGGAAAAATTATGAAAAAAATCGTTTTTATTTCACTGACTGTTGCTTCACTGCTTTATGCACAGGAGAGCGAAATAGACATGGTGAAACTCAAAGCGGACATTGCAAAAGCGGAGGAAGAGAAAGCGGCTGCGGAGGAGAAGCTCAGCGCACTGAAAGCGAAGCTTCCGCAAGATACTGCATTGAAAACCCATACACAGCTTGGATACATCGCAACGAGCGGAAATACAAAGACTGAAAGTTTCGCATTAAGTACTGAGTGGACAAAAGAGTTCGGTAAAAACCAAGTTTCCTGGACGTTCGATGCCCAATACGGCAAAGCGGATGAAAACGGCGTATATACGACAAACAAGAACAAATACTTCACTGAGCTAGGCTATGACTACAGTTTTACGGACCGTTTCGCATTTAATTATCTTGCAGGATACAAGCACGACAAATTCTCAAACTACACTTATCAGTTCTATACGGGTCCGGGAGCGAAATACAAAGCTGTAAAAACAGAAGCGCATGAGCTTTCGGTGGAAGGGAGCGTACTCTACTCTCGTGACGAATTTATAGAGAGTGAAGAGACGACAAACTATACTTCGCTTCAGGCAAAAGGAGTTTACAGTTGGCAGATTTTGGATAATCTCAAATTTGACCAGATAGCGAGTTATAGAATGGATGTTGAAGATGTCGATAACTACTTCGTCTATTCTGACAGCGAACTGACGTCAAAAATAAGTGATATTCTCTCTGCCGGTATAGGATATAAAGTTGATTATGTAAATCACCCGGGCGATAAAGAACATACAGACAAAACTCTTCTTGTTACTCTTTCTATCGATTATTGACTGTAGTGACTTTTCTTAAATTATAAACCGAGCGTTTTTCTGCGAGATGCAGGGAGAAGGCTCTCTGCGTAGAGAGTCTCTTGATTAAAAAATAGACATTTACTTTTACTTCTTCAATCTTCAAAGTGCTATAATTGCAATAATATAAAATGTATCGGATTATAAAAACATGCAAACACCGTTAGAATCTTTTATAGAGTATAAGGCCGAAACAGGAATGCAGTGCGGCAACTATTCCATAGATGTGCCACCGCTCAAAGAGGGGCAGCAGTACCGCTTTCACTTCGATGCCGTGAAGTGTGTGGGATGTCGTTGTTGTGAGGTTGCATGCAACGAACAGAACAACAATCCGGCCGACATCAAATGGCGTAGAGTCGGTGAGATGGAGGGTGGGGAGTTTCCTGCCTTTACACAGCTGCTCAATTCTATGAGCTGTAACCACTGTATAGATCCGGAGTGTCTAAAAGGTTGTCCGACAAACTCCTACATCAAGTTCGACAACGGCATCGTCTTTCATGACGACGATGTCTGTATAGGGTGTCAGTACTGTACTTGGAACTGCCCGTATCAAGTTCCGGTTTTCAATGAAGAGAGAGGAATCGTTACGAAGTGTCATATGTGTCACGAACGCCTTGAAGAGGGGCAGAGTCCGGCATGTGTACAGGCTTGTCCCGCCGGTGCTATCGAAATCGAAGTTGTGGATGTAGCAGAATGGTTGGAAAAAGATATCGACAAAGAGGCAAATATGCCATTTTTGCCCGATGCGCGCATAACCAACTCGACGACACGCTATACACTACCGGAAAATCTTCCGAAAAATATGAAAGAGATGGATGAACATATTCTCAAACCTGCCCATAAAGAGATGCCGCTTGTCTTTATGACCGTTTTGACGCAGATCTCCCTGGGCGGTTTTTTTGCTCTTTTTGCAGGAGATTTTCTTAGTCTATTTGGTTTTGAGAAGACAAACTGGGTGATGGCACTGCTTGTGATGCTGCCAAGTGCTGTCGGTTTGCCTCTTTCGGCACTGCATCTTGGACGTCCGGGTCTTGCCATAACGGCTATGAAAAACCTCAAAACATCTTGGCTTAGCCGTGAGGCGGCAGCACTGGGAGCGTTTACGGGGCTGATGACGCTGGTTGTGGCGTTGTATTTTTTCGATGTCTCCAAAGGATTGCGACTGCTTGTTGAAGCTGTTACGTTTGGCGTAGGGATCTACGGCATATACGCTCAGAGTATGATCTACCGTCTCAAAGCGCGTCCGTCATGGAACCGCATTACGACGAACTTGAAGTTCTTCGGTGTCGCGTATGTCGGTGTCTTCTTGGTGGCTTTTTTGGCAAATGTATTTGGAGAGACGCAGGCGGTCGTACCGCTTCTTTCAGTTGGGATGCTCGGTGCACTTTCTCAGCTCTTCTTTACTTATGAAGACCTGAGAACACTTGACACCTTGGAGAAGGACCGATATCAGCTACAACGCAGTAAAAAGCTGCTTGAAGAGTATTTTGGCGGTATCAAGATAGCTCGCTTGGCCTCTCTTGTTGTGGGAGGGTTGTTTTTGCCGCTTTTGGCGCTTCTATTTCTCGGTAACGGCGATGTGGTCACTTTCATTTTGCTGCTTGGTGTTGTCGTTTCAGCTACCAGTGAGTTGATGGACAGATTTTTATTTTACACGACGGTCGTACCGCTTGGAATGGCAGGTGGATTCTTCGTTGGAAAGCAAAGGGGCTGATAATGCTGAAAAAACTGAAAGATTTTCTTGGACTGGATATCAAAGAGGAGAAGTACAAGCTCTCAAGCGATCCCGTGTTTGGCAAGATAGCCGATGAGAAAAGACCCGATAAGTGGGTGTTTTCGACATGTGGATACTGCGGAGTAGGATGTGGACTCTACATAGGTGTCAAGGAGGGTAAAGCGGTTTATACCAAAGGCAATCCAAAGCATTTCGTCAATCAGGGTACTCTCTGCCCAAAAGGTTTGAGCGAACATCAGATGCTTAACTCTCCTTACAGAGTCGCAGCCCCCATGGTGAGAAAAAACGGCAAACTACAAGAAACAAGCTGGGATGAAGCATTCACAAAAGTTGCTTCAGAGTTCAAACGCATCCAAAAGGAGTATGGTAACAAAGCTGTAGCCGTCATCTCGACGGGACAGTTGCTTACCGAAGAGTTCTATACGCTTGGGAAGTTTGTGCAATTGGGTTTAGGAACCAACAACTATGACGGTAACACGACGCTTTGTATGGCAAGTGCTGTGGCAGGCTACAAGCAGAGTCTTGGAAGTGATGGACCGGTTGGGAGTTATGAAGATTTTGAAAAGGCGGATGTCATCTTCCTTGTCGGTGCCAATATTGCCGACAACCATCCGATCCTTACACTTCATATCAACAAGAACAAAAAACCGACCAAGAAGGTGATCGTCATCGATCCGAGAGCTTCGAAAACTTCGCAGATGGCTGACATGTTCATCCCCATCAAACCGCGGACCGATCTGGCACTTTTTAACGGATTGGCTTACATCATTCTTGAACAGGGATGGGAGAATGAAGCTTTTATCAAACAAAACGTCAACAACTTCGCGGAGTTCAAAAAGAGCATCCAGAACTATCCGCCGCAGGAGGTCGCCAACATTACGGGCATAGATGTCAAAACTCTTTATGAACTTGCACGCCAGTTTGCCGCAAACGATGCGGTGTTGAGTGCCTGGACGATGGGGGTGAATCAGTCCGCGCAGGGAACGGATACCGTCAGTGCCATTATCAATCTTCATCTTCTCACCGGTCACATAGGACGGGAAGGTGCGGGCCCCTTTAGTATTACCGGACAGTGCAACGCGATGGGGACGAGAGAAACCGGTTTCACTTCAAGTCTGCCGGGATATCGAAACTATGGCGATGAAGCAGCTCTCAAAGAGTATGCCGAGATTGTGGGAGTGCCAGAAGAGATCATTCCAAGAGCGCGTGGCTACAAGTATGCGGAGATTATCGAAGCGATCGAGCGTGGAGAAATCAAGGCACTTTGGATTGTCGCGACCAATCCGCTTGTCAGTTTTGTCAACCAAAACCGCCTAAGAGAAGCTTTCAAAAAACTTGATCTTCTTGTCGTTCAAGACGCCTTTATGAGTGATACGGCCGAGATAGCCGATGTCGTTTTCGCCGCTGCGACATGGGGTGAAAAAGAGGGAACATACACCAACAGTGAGAGAAGATGCAACAAAGCCAACAAAGCGGTCGCTCCCTATGCGAACTCCAAAAGTGACTTCGATATCGTTTTGGAGTTTTCTGGCCACTTCTACGGTGTCAAAGAGATGCTTTTTGATGGATGGAAAGAGCCGCGCGATGCATTTGAAGAGTGGAAGCGAGTCTCGAAAGGGCAGCTGTGCGACTACAGTGGTATGAGCTATGAACTTATCGAGGAGGAGGGAGGCATCCAGTGGCCTTGTAACGAAGAATTTCCAAAAGGCAGCAAGCGTCTTTATACGCCGGATATCCCATATAGAACCGCCAATGCCAAAGCAAATCTCGTCTATACGGAGTGGGAACCGGTTATGGACAAAATTTGTGAAGCTTTTCCTGTCACACTCAACACCGGCCGAACCGTCGAGCAGTGGCATACCAGAACAAAAACACGCTCTATCGACATACTTGACAACCTCGCTCCCGAAGCATGGGTCGATCTCAGCCCGAAAGATGCCGCAGCTCTGCAAGTCAAAAGCGGTGATCGCATAGCGCTTAGCAGCGAGCGCGGGCGTATCGAAGATGTTGTGGTGCGTGTGACGAACAGTGTACGGCCGGGGACGGTTTTCGTTCCGTTTCACTTCAACACACAGCTTGTCAATACCCTTACCAACAGTGATTTCTGTCCAAAATCCGGGGAACCGAACTATAAACAGAGCGCCATTCAGCTGCATTCTGAAAAAGTGCCCGAAGGCATTAAAATAGAAAAAGAAGAGATACAGGGTGAACTTGCACATCAAAAAAGTGGAGTGTTGGAGGAAGTAGCCCAAAAAGAGAGTCTTGAAGCTTAAAGATGAGTATGCTATAATAATTTAGAGTGAGAAAAGGAGGAGAGGATGGAAGTGCATCGTTATATCTACCAATCTCCTTACAATGCGCCCGTGCAGTTTGGACGTCCGGATCCGGCGATGCAGGAGAGCGGCAATGATTTGGAGTTTACGAAAAAGAGTAATGGAAGAGGTGGGAAAACAGATTTTGTAAAAGCAGTGCTTCAAAATGAAGCAAGCAGCAAGGGGGAGAAGAGTGCCAAAAGCACAAATTCGCCCAGAGTACTCGATATCTATGCCTGATTTCATGCAATTGGCCTTGGAAGAGGGACGAAAAGGGGTCATAAGAGGCGATGGCGGCCCGTTTGGGGCTGTTATAGTCAAAGAGGGTAAAGTAATAGCACAAGCCCACAACGAAGTACTAAAACGTAACGATCCAACCGCGCATGCTGAGATGCTGGTTATAAGAGAGGCTTCGCAAAAACTCAGCTCTTTTTGGCTGGAAGGGTGTGAACTCTACACAACAGGGGAGCCATGTCCGATGTGTTTTTCGGCTATCCACTGGGCGAAGATAAAAAGAGTGTACTACTGCAACACAAAAAAGCAAGCTGCTTCTATAGGTTTTGATGACGCCTTCATTACCGAAATCATCCAAAACAAACATCCCGATCCCATTCCGTTTATTCACACTTGTATGTCGGAGTGCAAAACACTTTTGAAGCTTTGGGAAGAAAAAGAGGATAAAGTACCATATTAATCTTTTGGGATGAGGCGATCTGTGTTACTACCGAATAAACGAGAGGAATTTTTTACTTTTTAAAGTGAATTGATATCTCATTATAGGAATGCATTAGCCCAAATATGAGATAATACCTCTATGATAATGCGATATACTTTTTTAATCCTCTTTCTTCTGGCAAATGATGTATTTGCCAGATCGGTCAATGTTGCTGCAGCGGCAAATCTCAGCTATGCTCTGCCAGAACTCAAAGCGAAATTTTTACGGAAACATCCGTCTGTAAACCTGCATTTTACGATAGGTGGGAGTGGGAAACTTGCTATACAGATAGAGCGGGGAGCAGCGTACGATCTTTTTTTGAGCGCCAACACCGACTATGTCGAGAGACTGTATAAGGATGGTAAAACGCTGCAAAAGCCCAAGATTTATGCACAGGGTGCTTTGGTGATGTTAAGCGTCAAAAAGCGTGATTTTTCAAAAGGGTTGCAGCTTTTGACACAAAGCGATATAGAGCGTATTGCCGTCGCCAACCCAAAAACAGCTCCTTATGGCAAGGCGTCCATCGAAGCACTCAAAAACAGCGGCCTCTATGAAAGGGTACGACCTAAGTTCGTTTATGCAGAGTCGATCTCTCAAACGCTTATCTATACGCTGAAAGCTGCAGATATAGGTTTCGTTGCCAAATCATCGCTTTTTGCACCAAGCCTCAAAGCTTTTAAAAAAGGCCGGAACTGGGCGAATGTTCCTACAAATCTTTACACACCCATCTCTCAAGGAGCGGCACTCCTGCCGTATGCAAAAGGTAACATGGATGCCAAGGCTTTTTATGAGTTTCTTTTTGGAGATGAGGCAAAAGCAATATTTGAAGCGTATGGGTACAAAGTGCCATGAGCGGCTTTGACTTCACTCCTTTTTGGCTCTCTTTCAAGTTGGCGTTTGTAACGGCTTCGCTGCTGTTTGTCATCACACTTCCTCTTGCATGGTGGCTCTCGCAGACAAGATCGAAAAGCAAGCCGTTTTTTGAAGCGCTCAGTGCTTTACCGATCGTCCTGCCTCCTTCGGTTTTGGGATTTTACATTTTGGTGTTCTTTTCGCAAAGTTCGCCTCTTGGGTCGTTTTTGGATGAGCACTTTCATATCAAACTGGTTTTTAGTTTTGCCGGGCTTGTGGTCGCAAGTATGCTCTACAGTTTTCCGTTCATGTTGCAGCCGCTCCAGAGTGGTTTTGAGAGTTTGAACCGCGAGATGATTGAAGCGAGCTATATAAGTGGCAAAGGATATCTGACTACACTCTTTAGAGTTGCGCTGCCAAATATCAAACCCTCTTTGCTTACAGCACTCATTGTCACTTTTGCCCATACGGTCGGAGAGTTTGGTGTTGTTTTGATGGTAGGAGGCAGCATCCCAGGGGAGACGAAGGTGGCTTCAGTCGCCATCTATGAAATGGTGGAAGTAATGGACTATGAAAATGCCCACATCTACAGTGCCATTATGGTGGGGATCAGTTTCTTGGTGCTTTTGGGTGTCTATGTTTTCAACCATCGCTACAAGCGGCGCATCGGAGCGTTTGGATCATGATAACGATCGATGTCAAAAAACGTCTGCAGGCACGAATGAATGCAATGCAGTTGGATGTCACACTTCAGATAGAGGAGGGTGCTTTTATTGCCATCGCCGGAGAAAGCGGCAGCGGCAAGACGACACTGCTTCGCATTCTGGCAGGACTTGAGAAGGCAAAAGGAAGCATCAAAGTCGGCAACGAGATCTGGCAGAGTGAGCGTTTTTTCCTCCCGCCGCAAAAGCGACGCATCGGTTTTGTCTTTCAAAATTATGCCCTTTTTGAAAATATGAGTGTGGAACAAAATCTTCTTTATGTCAGCAAAGACAAAGAGCTCTCACAACATCTCATGGAGCTTACAGGTCTGAGTGAGTTTGCCAAGCGCTACACAAACCATCTCAGTGGAGGACAGAAACAGCGGGTGGCACTGTGTCGTGCTTTTATGCGCCGTCCCAAAATGTTGCTGCTCGATGAACCTCTTTCGGCCCTCGATCCGCAGATGCGAATCAAATTGCAGCAGGATATCATGACACTCCATAAAGAGTTCGGGACGACCTCCATTATAGTCAGCCATGACCCAAGTGAGATATACCGTCTGGCAACGCAGGTATATGTGCTTGAAAACGGTCGAATCATCCAAGAAGGAACCCCAAAAGAGGTGCTTTTGAAAATGCAGGGGAGTCAGAAGTTTTCATTTGAAGGAGAGATACTCGATATCTTTAAAGCCGATGTGATCTATATAGCGGTAGTATCCATTGGACAGCAGATAGTCGAAGTAGTGCTTGGCTCTAGGGAGGCCGAGCAACTTCGTGTCGGGCAGAAAGTGACTGTTAGCACAAAAGCGTTTGCGCCGCTGATACGCCCAATCGACTAAAGGAGGTTTTTTGCTTTTGCTATAAGAGCGTTGACTGCTTCTTCGTAACGTTTCGCTTCTGCTTCATCCGTTGACTCAAAGCGGGTCACAAGTACAGGTGTCGTGTTCGAAGCTCGAACAAGTCCCCATCCCTTCTCAAAGTTGATACGTACGCCGTCAACATCGATGATGTTTTTGATAGTTGGAAAGTCTGCCGGTGGATTCTGGAGGAGCTCTTTGATCTTCTCTATGATGAGAAACTTCTGCTCTTCGGTTGTTTCTATTTTGATCTCTTCAGTTGAGAAAACCTGTGGCAGTTTGGCAAGCTCAGCATCGAGATCGATCCCCTCTTTGATGAGTTCGAGCACTCTGAAAGTCGCATAGATCGCATCGTCATACCCGAAGTAGCGATGTTTGAAGAAGATGTGCCCGCTGACTTCACAAGCAAGGTCGGCATTTGTCTCCTTCATCTTCACTTTGAGGTTGGAGTGCCCTGTTTTGTACATGATGGGTGTAGCACCCCTTTTTTCAAGCTCATCATACATCACTTGAGAACACTTTACTTCTCCTATGACGGTTGGTTTTTCCATCACAAGGGAGAAAAGCAGTGCCATCATATCGCCTTTGATGTTGTTCTTGTGTGTCAAAACCGCGATACGGTCGGCATCGCCGTCATAGGCAAAGGCGATGTCGTACCCTTTGGCGAGTTCGGCTTTGACATCTTCGAGATTTTTTTCGACTGAAGGGTCAGGGTGATGGTTTGGAAATGTGCCGTCAGGTTCTGTATAAAGCCCTTTGGCGTTGAGTTGTAGTTTTGCGAAGATGTCCGGAAGGACAGTGCCTCCCACACCGTTACCGCAGTCATAGACGATCTTTGTCTCCATCCCTTTAAGATGAGAAAACTGATCGACGATATAGTCGATGTAGCGCTCTTTGGCATCGATCTTGATCACTTTGCGCCCGGCTTGCGGGACATCGTCCATAGCTTCACACTCTTTACCAAGTTCGTAGATATCACTGCCGAAAAAAGGCGCTTTGTCGATCGTGATCTTGAAACCGTTGTATTCGCTTGGATTGTGTGAGCCTGTTATCATAACACTTGCATTTGGAGTGATGCCTTCAAACTCCTGATAGTTGCTGAAGTAGTTTACGGGTGTGGGTACCATTCCCATATCGAGTACTGTTTTGCCGCCGGCGTTAAGACCTGCTACAAGATACTCAAAAAGGATTGGAGAGTGGCTCCTGGCATCATAGCCGACAGCAACGTAATCACCATTAATTCTTTTGGCAAGGGCATAGCCTATCTTCGTGACACTTGCTTCGTTTAGCTCTTTATCAAAAATTCCTCGTATATCGTACTCTCTATATATGCTCATTCTCTTACCTATTAAAAATTTCGTGCTATTATAGCAAAAAAAACAGAATAGGGTAATTTTTATGTCACAACCAAAAGAGAAGTTTCTAAAGGATTACAAAGCACCGGAGTTTACGATAGAAGAGGTGGAGCTGGAGTTTTTTGTTTATGACGAGTATGTCGATGTGCTGAATGTCATGACAATCAAAAAGAAAGAGAACTCACAAAAGCATCTAAGACTCGATACGCTTGATTTGGAGCTTTTGGAGATATATCTGAATGATCTGAAACTGAGTGAACCTCGTTATGAAGTAAAAGAGGAGACATTGGTCGTTTACGATGTTCCTTCGCAGTTTGGTTTGACGATCAAAAACAGGATCTACCCCGATAAAAATACGGAACTGGAGGGATTGTACCGCTCTGGAGAGATTCTTTGCACACAGTGTGAGCCTGAAGGCTTTAGGCGTATCACACCTTTTATAGATCGTCCCGATGTGATGGCGAAGTACACGACGACGATCGTTGCGGATAAGAGCAAGTACCCGATACTGCTTAGCAACGGGAACAAAGTTCAAGAGCGAGAGATCGGGAACAAACTCGAAGTGACTTGGGAAGATCCTTTTCCCAAACCGAGCTATCTTTTTGCACTTGTAGCGGGTGATCTTGGCTCTATCAGTGATGAGTTTACAACACGAAGCGGCAAGAAAGTGGAGCTCAACATCTATACGGACAAAGGGAATGAACAGCGATGTCTCTATGCAATGGACTCACTTAAACGCGCTATGAAGTGGGATGAAGATACCTATGACAGAGAGTATGATCTGGATATCTACAATATCGTTGCCGTGGATAGTTTCAATATGGGAGCGATGGAGAACAAAGGGCTGAATATCTTCAACTCCGCCTATGTACTTGCAGACAACGAAGTGGCGACAGATCGTGACTTTATGGGGATAGAGTCGGTGATATCGCATGAGTATTTTCACAACTGGACGGGGAACCGCATCACCTGCCGTGACTGGTTTCAGCTCACGCTCAAAGAGGGACTGACTGTCTTTCGCGATCAGTGTTTCAGTGCCGATATGAACTCCTACGATGTCCAGCGTATCGAAGATGTCAAAGCACTGCGTGAGCGACAGTTTGTCGAGGATGCCTCACCGATGGCGCATCCCATCCAGCCAAAAAGCTATATTTCCATGAACAACTTTTACACCTCTACCGTCTATGAAAAGGGTGCGGAAGTGATACGGATGATCCATACACTGCTTGGCAAAGAGGGTTTTAAAAAGGGGATGGATATCTACTTTGAGCGTCATGACGGACAAGCGGTGACGACGGAAGATTTTATCTGTTGTATGGAAGAGGGTGGAGGGATAGACCTCACACAGTTTCGCCTTTGGTATGACCAAAGCGGTACGCCTGTTTTGGAAGTAAAAGAGCATTTTGAAGATGGACGTTATATTTTAAAACTTATCCAGCATATTCCAAAGAGTATGGATGGCAGAGAACAAAAAGAGATGTTTTATCCCCTAAAAATAGCACTGTTTGATATAGATGGAAAGCCGATCGAGGAAAAAACTCTTCAAGTTTCTAAAAAAGAGGAGAGATTTGAGTGGGAAGGTATGGATGCAAAACCCATACTTTCTTTCAATCGTGATTTTTCAGCTCCTCTCATCGTCAAATATAACGATGCCGACTATGCAAATATAGCCAAATTTGAGACAAACGGTTTTGCAAAATATGAAGCGCTTACCCAGTTTGCGTTAAAAACGGTAGAGAAAATCGTTCAAGAGGGCAGGACAGATGAAGCTTTTATCGCACTTTACGGCTATATTCTCAACAGTGATATGGAGGGATTGTTCAAAGCTTTGTTACTGGAACTCCCCACACTCAACAATGTGATAGCGGATAAAGAAAATATAGACATCGAGCTTTACGCAGATGCTCTTGAAAAACTCGAACAGGAGATTGTGACCCGTTACAGTGTGCGCGTCAAAGAGCTTTATTTGGAAAATCATGAGCCAAACAACAATGCGCAGGACAGAGAAAGTAAAGCGAAGAGGGCTTTGAAGAACTTCGCGCTTGAGATGCTCGCTACACTTAAAACGGATGCAATCTTCGTACTTGCGCAGAAGCAGTACTATGAAAGCATCAGTATGGGTGATAAACTCACAGCTTTGAAAGTTATGGACAGTATCGATCATCAAAGAGCTGAAAGCGCGTTTGAGGATTTTTATGAAAAACATCATGACAATTCTCTGCTGATGGTCAAATACTTCAGCATCAAAGCTTCGCTTGACAACGAGATAGTTTTACAGCGTATCATCGAGCTTGAGAAAGACAAAGCTTTTAATAAAGAGATTCCAAATCTTGTGCGTGCACTTTATGGAGCTTTTGCGAGAAATCTCAAACATTTTCACAAAAAAGACGGCAGCGGATATGCTTATATAACAAAAAAAATCGAGGAACTCGATGCGCTTAATCCGCAGATGGCGGCAGCACTTGCCAACAGTTTCAAGTTGTACAGGAAATTGAATGATGAAAACAGAGCGATCATCAAAGAGGAGTTGGAACGTGTAGTTTCTACACAATCACTCTCACGTAACAGTTTTGAAATTATCAGTAAAAAAAAAAAAAAATAAAAAGCTTTTAAGCCAAATAGTCG
>JALUFE010000022.1 GCA_027052175.1 Helicobacteraceae bacterium
TTTTGAGTATCTTTTCACTCATCTCAATCTGCCGAAAAAACTTCCATACGGTGATATGGAGATAGATTTCAACGAGTTTAGAGAGATTCCTCTAATCAAGTCTCTGAGTGAAATAGGCGGAGTACCCGAAGAGATCGTCAATGACAAGGAGAAGATCCTTGCGTATTTAAAAGAACACGACCTTGAAGCGAATGAAAATATGACACTCGGTCAGCTTCAAGGAGAGCTTTTTGACGAGTTTGTCGAAGAGAAGCTCATCAATCCAACTTTCATTACCGAGTATCCGGTTGATATTTCGCCGCTTGCAAGACGCGACGATGAGCATCCCGAGATTACACAGCGTTTCGAACTCTTCATAGGCGGACGTGAGATCGCCAACGCATTTAGTGAGCTCAATGATCCTGTAGATCAGTATGAGCGTTTCAAGGCACAGGTCGAAGCCAAAGATGCAGGTGATGACGAAGCGCACCATATGGATACCGACTTTGTCGAAGCGCTTAGTTACGGTATGGCGCCGACTGCCGGGCAAGGTATAGGGATGGACCGCCTTGTGATGCTGTTGACAAATCAGCACTCCATCCGCGACGTTTTACTTTTCCCTGCGATGAAACCGCTTAAAGAGGAGCTCAGTCTTCTTGAGATGCAGGAGAAAGAGGAGAGCGAGGAGCAGTAGTTCTCCTCTTTGTAGTAGAGGTATAGAACTCTCACTCTGCTCTCAACCCAAGAGAGAGCCGTCTTTACACAGCACCTTTTACCCACTGCATCACTCCCTTTTTCTTCAGTCAACTATTATAAACTTTTTAGTATAATCCTCCCAACTATATTACCGACAAGGACAGCATTTTATGAGCTTTTTAAAAGAGTTTGACAGCGAAGTCTACGAATTGTGTGAAAAAGAACTTGAGAGACAAACAGACCATCTTGAGATGATCGCAAGTGAGAACTTTACGCTCCCGGCGGTTATGGAAGCGATGGGCAGCGTCTTTACGAACAAATATGCCGAAGGGTATCCCGAAAAACGCTACTACGGTGGATGCGACTATGCGGATGCGGTTGAGCAGCTGGCGATCGATAGAGCCAAGAAGCTCTTTAACTGTGAGTATGTCAATGTGCAGCCGCATTCTGGAAGTCAGGCAAACGGTGCTGTGTATGCCGCACTGCTTAAAGCGGGAGATAAAATCCTCGGTATGGATCTCAGCCACGGCGGACACCTCACTCACGGAAGCAAACCGAGCTTCTCTGGAAAGAACTACTCCAGCTTCACTTACGGTGTGGAGCTTGACGGGCGTATAAACTACGATCGTGTGCTCGATATTGCCAAGATTGTCCAGCCCAAGATCATCGTCTGTGGTGCGAGTGCCTATGCCAGAGAGATCGACTTCAAAAAATTTAGAGAGATCGCCGATGAAGTAGGTGCCATCCTCTTTGCCGACATCGCACACATTGCCGGACTGGTATGTGCCGGTGAACATCCAAGCCCTTTCCCGTATGCCGATGTTGTTACAACAACGACACACAAAACACTTGCAGGTCCAAGAGGCGGGATGATCATGACAAACGACGAAGATATCGCAAAAAAGATCAACTCCGCCATCTTCCCCGGTCTTCAGGGTGGACCGCTTGTGCATGTCATCGCGGCAAAAGCCGTCGGCTTCAAACACAACCTCTCTCCGGAGTGGAAAGAGTACGCCAAACAGGTGAAGAAAAATGCGAGTGTTCTTGCAGATGTACTTATGAAGCGGGGCTATGATGTTGTCAGTGGCGGAACGGACAACCATCTTGTCCTTGTCAGCTTCCTTAACAAAGATTTCCGCGGTAAAGATGCAGACGCTGCTCTTGGCAATGCCGGTATCACCGTCAACAAAAACACGGTACCGGGTGAAACGCGCAGTCCGTTTGTCACTTCGGGAATCCGCATCGGTTCTCCGGCACTGACATCCAGAGGAATGAAAGAGGCGGAGTTTGAGCTTATAGCCAACCGCATCGCCGATGTGCTTGACGATATTGAAAACACCGAACTCCAAGCGAAGATTCGCCAAGAGCTTAAAGAACTGGCTCACAAGTTCGTCATCTACAATCAGCCGACATACTAAAGGGAGCAGCGATGACAGCGATGGATATGAAACTCATCAAAATGGTTTCAGACCACTATTGGGTCAAGCGTGACACGGTAGTGAACAAGATAACCTACAAAGGAAGAACCTTTTACAACAAGTTCGAACGTGTCGATGAGATGCTTACCCAAGCTGTCATCAACAAGCACCTCAAAGGCGAGATCACCGTTGCACACTCCCTCATCAACTCACGTGATAAAGTCGAAAACATTGTTTTTGATTACAACGGCAGAGATCCTGAACGTTTTTACCATAGAGCACAGTTGATGCTTCGTGAAGAGGGATTCATCAACTTCACGGCGTATAAGAGTAAAACGGAGGGGCATCTGCATCTTTATGTCCACAAAGGGCATACTACACTCTCTGAAGCAATCCAGCTTGGTAAGCTGTTAAGTATGAAACTCGCGACCAAACTGCCGAAACAGTGGCGTATGTTTCCCAACGACGATATGCCAAGAGAGTACAACATCCTTGTGCTCCCATACGATGTCTATGCCAAAGAGCGTGGTGCGGCATGGTCAAAACATATGTAAACACTGGTATACTTTTTGCATAAGTATATGAAAATCAAAGGATAGAAGATGGAAGAGAAGAACGAACTTGGCGATATCATACTCAACAAAAACAACAAAGAGTCCGGCAGTAAAAAAGTGATCCTTGCCGCTGCTACACTTGGGATTATCCTCATTGTCGTCGTATTGCTGATGAATACACTCAACTCAAACAGCGGTAACAATCTTCCTCAAAACGCTCTTCCTCCTAAACCGATAACCAAGAGTGCCGAGAGCGAAATTCAAAAAGAGGAGCCTCTGTTTGAAGATGTCGAGGTTATCGATGAAAAGGCAAACAGTGAAGATGCGAAACTTGAAAAGATAGCAAAAGAGCTCAAAGAGGAGAGTGTCGCAGCACCAGAGCCGCAAGTTGAAGAGGTCGCTCCGGTTCAAACTGAAGTAAAAGCTCCAAAATCAGAGCCGCTGTCCCAAAAACCTCACAAAGTTGTAAACAACAAGAAGAAGAGCAGTCTCAAGGGGCACTATTATATTCAAGTCGGTTCTTTTTCAAAATATCGACCAAACAGGAAGTTTCTTGCTTCTATCAAAAATGCAGGCTATAGCTACACTTTCCATAAGACAACAGTGCATGGGCGTTCTGTCACAAAAGTACTTGTAGGACCGTTTGGAAGTGAACGTGAAGCCAGAAAAGCTTTGAAAAAGGTAAGAAAGCGCATCGAAAAGAGCGCCTTTCTTACCAAACTGTAGTACAAAGGGGATAGATTGATCTACTCCAGACAATTTCTTCTAGACCAATTCGCTCCGATTGCGGTGTATGCCAAGATCAAGGAACTCTTTGCAACCGAGATTATCTATCTTTTCGAGAGTGCCGACGGTTGTAACGGAAACTACAGTTTTATCTGTGTCGGAGCGCGAGAGAGACTGCAGTACATCAACGATATGACCTTCTATACCGATGCCGAGGGTAAAAAACATATGCTTGATATGTCACCCTTTGAGTTTCTCAAACGATACTATGCACAGATAGAGAAAGATGTCTATCAGGAGGTATCGCAAGAGCTTGGTATCGGCTACGTGGATGGCTTTATCGGTTATATCGGATACGATATGGTCAAGGTGTTTGAGCCAGTTCTACGCCCCTATATGCAAGATCTCAAAGATGAGCTCTACACTCCTGATCTCGATCTTATTTTACCGAAATTTGTTCTTGTCTACTCACACAAAGATCACAAAATTACATTGCTGACTACTCTTGATGAAATAGAAGCTAAACACTTCGATACCATAGAGCGTGAGCTGAAATCCTCCTATAATTATCTTCCATTGCGACGAAATCAGGGCAGTGACGAAGGGAGTTTCGCTTTTAGCAAAGAGCGTTTTTTCGAGATGGTGCGACAATCAAAAGAGATGATAAGAAGCGGTGATGTCTTTCAAATACTCATGACAAATCGCTACACACGTCATGTCAAAGTCGATCCCTTCAGCTTCTACAGAGTTCTTCGGACGAAAAATCCCTCTCCCTATATGTATCTGTTGGAGTATGAAGGGTTCGATATTGTCGGCAGTTCGCCGGAAGTCATGGTACGTCTCAAAGACGGTAAAATTCTTCTTCGCCCGATTGCCGGCACACGTAAACGCGGTAAAACCGAGGAGAAGGACAAAGAGCTTGAAAAAGAGCTGCTCAATGACCCAAAAGAGCTTGCGGAGCATCTGATGCTGATTGATCTGGGGCGCAACGATGTCGGCAGAGTGGCGAAGGTTGGAAGTGTCAAAGTCGAAGATATGATGCATATCGAACGCTACTCCCATGTCATGCATATTGTCAGCGATGTTGTTGCCGAACTCGATGATGATCAAGATATGTTCGACCTCTTTATGGCGACCTTCACTGCAGGAACGATGACGGGTGCTCCAAAGATACGTGCTATGGAGCTTATTGCCGAGTTTGAAGGGCTTAAACGCGGCTTCTACAGTGGAGCCATTGGCTATTTCGGGTTTGACGGCAACATGGACAGTGCCATAACGATTCGTACCGCTATGGTCAAGCCGGACAAAGTCATCCTTCAAGCGGGTGCCGGTGTAGTAGCCGACAGTGTCGAGGAGCTGGAGTATCTTGAAGTGAACAACAAACTTGGAGCGCTTATCAGCTCACTCAAGGATCTTGATTAGTGCAGTTATTTGCGATATTTGGCAATCCCGTGGCTCATTCCAAAAGTCCGCTGATGCATAACAGTGTTTATGAAAAACTTGGTATCAAGGCGTGTTATACGCGCATTCTCATAGAAGATGGAGGGAAACTCAAAGAGCGTTTTTTTGAACTTGGTCTCAGCGGTGCGAACGTAACCGTTCCCCATAAAGAGGCAGCATACAAGGCATGTGATGAGATCAGAGGATTTGCCAAAAAGGTGGGTGTTGTCAATACGATCGTCAATGAAAACGGCCGACTCGTAGGCTACAATACCGACGCCGATGGTTTTATGTTTGCTATAGAGGAGTTTTCTGATATTAAGCGGGTTCTGGTTCTTGGTGCCGGTGGAACGGCAAAAGCGCTGGTGCAGAAATTTTTGGATGAAGGTATGGAAGTCATCATCCTTAACCGTTCGCAAAAACGTCTCGAAGAGTTTGTCAAACTCGATGTGAAGTGTTACACGTGGGAGAGTTTTCATAGCGAGTCATACGATCTTGTCGTAAACACTACAAGTGCGGGACTCGAAGATGAGACTCTTCCTGCTCCTAAAGAGCTTATAGACTCGATTCTGATCCATAC
>JALUFE010000023.1 GCA_027052175.1 Helicobacteraceae bacterium
ACGAGATGTTCGCAAGCTACAACTACGGCTTTTACAACACATTTATGCATGCGGGATACTGGGGGATTTTAGGCTCTTTGTTCGTCGCGCTGCTCTTTGTTTTCAAACCCAAAAAGGAGACTTTAGCCTCATGAAACTCAAAACACTTTTTCTACTCATACCTTCACTACTTTTAGCCCAAAGCTACACACAGATCATCAAAGATGTCGATCATTCGCTCGCACTCAAAAGTGCCGCGCAGATGCAAGAGGCGGCACAAAAGCTCTATGAAAGTGCCAAAGGCAAGAACTACCCCACACTGGGTGCCAGCTTTACCGGATATCGTCTCTATGAAACACCAACAATCACCTTCTACACTCCACTTGGCGCGACAACCCAGCCGATGGGAAAAAAAGACAACTTTCAAGGAGCCATCAGCCTCAAGTACCCGCTCTTTACCGGCTTTGCCATCAGCGGTATGATCGACAAAGCAAAGTTTCAAAGTGAGCAGACCAAACTCAAAGTAGCCGACCTCAAACGCAATCTCTACATGGGCGCCGCCAAACTCACCGTCGCCATTGCTGCGACAAAAGCAAGCCTCCAAGCGATGCAAAAGGCCAAAGAAGCAACACTAAAAGCACTCCAAAAAGCGCAGGGGTTTTACGACAACGGTCTCATCCCGCCTTCGGAGCTTTACAACATCAAAGCCAAAAAGTACCAGATAGAAGCAAGTATCACCGAGCTTGAGTCTCGTCACAAACAACTGCTCAATCAGCTCTCCTATCTGCTAAGTACCAAGATAACAAGCGTAGAACTCCCTCAGCTCCAAGATATCCAGCTCGATAAAGAGAAACTTCTCCAAAATGCGCTCACATCAAGAGAAGATATCAAAGCTCTCAAAGCAGCACTTGGAATGGACAAAGCCGAAGTCACGATGGCAAAAAGCAGCTACTACCCGACCCTCGCGCTTGCAGCCGAGCTCAAACGCCAGGGGGATACCCCTGCCCTTAACGGTAACGGCTACATCAACCCGGATCAAAGCTATATGGGTGCGACCCTTGAGTGGAATCTCTTTAACGGCATGAGCGATACCAAAAAAGTTGAAGCCGCAAAACTCAAAGAGCTCGCAACCCTTACCAAACTCAACGACTACAAGGAAAAGATCCGCCAGGAGATGGACAACGCCTTTTTGGAGCTAGACGCTCTTCGCTCGAAACTTCAAAGCGCACAGATGGAGACAAAAGCCAAAAAGGAGTACTACGAGCTAACACTCGGAAGATTTGAGAACCAGCTTGCAAGTGCCGACGAGCTCAGCCGCTCCATAGCCGATCTTGCCGCCGCACAAGCCAAAACAGCCATCATCAAAAGTAAAGTTTTCGAGCAGTATCAGCGTATCTTGCTACTGACAAATACCACAGAGTTTCTTTCGAAAAACGGGATCGGTCGCTAAAGTTTAAACACAATCGCCGGCTCCATTTTTTTGACAGGACGCAAACTGATAAACGCAGCGGTCATACTCACTATCATGACACCTAAAAACCCAACCAGCGGTGCAAACCACATCATTCGAAACGGAAAAGTGGGACTTGAGACGATCTGCGCAAGGATCGAAGCGATCCCGATTCCGATCCCGCTTCCAGCCACCGCACTGATAAAAATTTGAGTGAAAATCATATCGCGCAACTGCTTGTAAGAGGCTCCCATCGCTTTCAATACGGCATACTGCTTGAGATTTTCATAGGTGAACATATAGAGCATCACACCTGCCACTCCAAAGCCGACAAGCATTGCAAGTATGACCATATTGACCATATCACCGACATCTTCGGAGTTGATCATAAACCACATAACCGTCTCTTTTTTGAACTCTTCGCGTGTTATCGCTTTAAGATGTGTTTTTTGTGTTATGCGCCTGGCAAGCTGTTTTGGAGTGATATTTTTTGCAGGACGCACCATAATAAAGGTGATATAGCGCCTCTCTCCCGGAATCAACCGCTTGAAATTCGATGCGGTTGTATAGAGCAGCGCTCTTGGAGGAAATCGGGGAATAGTATGTGAAACACCGGCAACAAACACTCTTTTTGCGTTGATAAGCATCGTATCGCCAAAACGAAGTTCCCTCGTAGGAGCATTCAGATGCGAGCCGTCGTACGGCCATATATCTTTTTTGTGTAAAGGAGTTTGGAGCTTTCCCTCCGTACCTCCGCTGTCGACTATTACACTGTTTGGGATGCGAAGTAATCGTGCGGGCTTCGGTGCACCACTGAGTGTGGCATCATCGACACCTATGATCTGAAACGACTGAAAATTTCCATTTGCATAGCGTGCCGTGACATCACCCATAAGCAGCGGCGACGCATACTCCACTCCTGCAACTCCACGCACGCTTTGCAAGGCGGCGTCACTCATATTGATAGTCGCTTCTGTGGAACTGACCGCAGGATCCATCACCCACACTTTCGCACTCGGATTGTCATCGACAAGCGCAAAGCCCCGTGTCATAAAACCGGCGAAGTAGCCCATAGCAAAAGTGACCAAAAACGCCGTAAACGCTATGCCGATCAAAAGTCCGAAAAACTTCGTCTTGTCATGCAGCAGCATCTCCACAGCGACTCTAAACATCACTTACCTTTGGCACTTTCAATGAAGACATCGAGCATCTCTCCGACATAAAGCGGAAAGTCGGGAGTTTTGTTGACCTTGTACACCACTTGCAAAATCCGAGTATCTGTCTGCTCTGTAGGACTTCCTGTTATATCGGTTTTTGGACTTATCATCGGGATAGTGTAGAGATAATCAAGCGAAACGCTCTGTTTTGTATTGCCGCGGATAAATGCAACCGCTTTGGCACCTTTTTTGAATTTCCATGCATCGAACTCGTTGATATTGACTTTGACATTGTAACTTCCGCTTCCAAGAACGAGCGCTTTTGAACGAGCATCGAAAGTCGATCCGACCGTTATGTTCGAGCGCAGCACCACACCGTCTATGGGAGCATAAACCGTATAGAGTTTGAGTTTTTCAAACAGTGCGTCTCGCTTTTTGAGAACAAACTGCAGATTTGCCTTTGCTTCGTTGTAGGCATCGAGAAGTTTCGCGTAGCGCTCTTTGGTCACCATATTTGCAGAGACCTTCTGCATCTTTTTTATGATATCAAGCTGATGCTTGGCACTTTGCACTCTTACTGACGCTTTATGTACTGCCGCTTCGAGTATGGGCAGATTTATGCGCGTGTTGGTATCGTCTATGGAAAAAAGCGCATCCCCCTTTTTTACACTGTCGCCGCTTTGAACATACACCTTTTTCACGATGCCCGATACCTGCGAGCCGACAACGATGTTTTTGCTGAGCGCTTCGACAATGCCTGTTCCCGCTATAAAGGATTTGTAGGGGAGTTTGAACGATGGCAGAGGAACATTCGTGCCCGATTTTTGCATATCTCCATAATAAACAGCCCCCACCCCAACGGCCAGACCCACAAGTGAGATGAAAACAAGCAGGAAAAAAGTTCTCATGAAACGACCTTTACGATCTTTCCGTCTTCCATGTGGACTATTCTGTCGGCATATTTGTATATCCGTTCATCATGTGTGACAACTATCATACTCGCACCTTTTTCTTTGATGATTTTTTGCAGCAGCTCCATGACGATCTGCCCCGAGTGATGATCCAGACTGCTTGTGGGTTCGTCACATATAACGAACTTGGGATCATGCACCAACGCCCTTGCTATCGCCACTCTCTGCTGCTGTCCGCCACTAAGAGCTGCCGGTTTGACAGCCTCTTTGCCTGCGAGTCCCACTTCGGTAAGCATCTTTTTTGCCAGACTTAGCACCTTTGCTCTTTTCTCACCTGCTATCGTCAGTGGCAAAGCGACATTTTCCACCGCACTGAGCGAGGGGAGCAGATTGAAAGCCTGAAATACAAAGCCGACATTTTTTCCTCTGAGTGCAGTCATCTCCTCATCGCTCAAAGTGGCGATATCCTTCCCAAATACCCTGCACTCTCCACTATCAAAATCCAAAAGTCCGCTCAACACAGAAACAAATGTCGTCTTGCCGCACCCCGAGGGTCCCACCAACATCAACAGCTCGTTTTCGTAAATATCAAGTGTCACACCCCTTAGTGCCTGCACTTTCGCTTCACCGCTTTTATAGGTTTTGACGACATCTTTACAGGAGACTATGATACTACTCATACACTTGTCCGCTTCCTATCCCATTTATGATAGCAGCCTCTTTTCTCAGTCGGCTTTGCAGCACCTTGATGTGGCTTTTGACATCGAGAGACTGTTTGAGCACCTGCAAATAGGTGTTGAAATCGACATACTGCTGCAGATAGGCTTTTTGGATCGTCCTTTCACTCTTTTTGAAATCACGAAGCGAACGCTGAAGCACCACAAGCTGCTTTTTGGCGTTCTCATAAGCCTGCAGATGCCGTATGTACTCCCGCTCTCGTTGGATCTTGTACTCCGCACTCTGCGTCTCTTTACCCAAAGCCGCAACACGAAGCGCTTCAGCCTCCTTCAGATCTCCGCCGTTTAGTGGTATATGCAATGCAGCGCCAAAAGAGTGATTGTCTCCATAGGATGTCGGATCACCCAGTTTTTGATACGCAACGGCTATGTCGACGCTTGGCAGATATCTGCTTTTTGCACCTTTTGACTCTGCGAGAAGTTTTTGCGCATCGAGTTCTTTGATCTTCGCCTCCGGGTTGTGATGCACAAACGCCTCTTTCGTATAGAGTATCCGCGTCTCTCTCAACTGAGGAATGGCTTCATGAGGTGCATAAAGTTGGAGCTGTGAACACATACCGGCAATCTCCTGCCTCATCGCGACGATACTGGTTTGCAGGGTTGTCAAAGTATTTTTAAAGCGAAGCGCCTCAACCTCGGTGATATTGCCGTTTTGTTTCAGAGCTTCGAGTTTTTTGTAGATTGCGCGCTGCTTTGCATACAGTTCCTCTCTGATAGCAAGTTGGGCTTTTGTCTGATTGTAGAGTGCGACCATATCGACAAGCATGATGAAAAGCTGCTCTTTTTTGAGATCAAGTTCACTCTTTTTCACTTTTGTATCCAGACGGAGCGTTTGGATTCTGTAGTTGTTTTTTCCAAAGAGATCGACTGTGTCATGCAAAGAAATTTCAGTCGTATCAAAATTTCCCGGTGCGCTTGGAAGTAACTTTGCATAGGTTTTGGAGTAAGCCGCATCTGCACTGAAATTGGTATATTTGGAATAGGTAACGGCCATTTGCGAAGTTTTGTTGGATTGTTTATAAAGGGTGTAACTTTTGTTGTATTTGAGATTTTTCACAGCAGCTTGAAAAAACCTTGTCATATCTGCAAAAGCACTGCCTGAAAAAAATATCATGAAGAAAAAGAGTGTATGTTTCAGCATAGCTTATTAT
>JALUFE010000024.1 GCA_027052175.1 Helicobacteraceae bacterium
TCTTTGGTGTGTTGAATTTGCAGCTTTTTGCTTGTGATGCCAACTGTATCACCTGTCATCCAAAGCTGATCAAAAACGGGAAGATGGACAAACGACACAAAATTCTCCGCAAATGTGTGCAGTGCCACACAAAAAAAGAGAATGAGACGACGCATGGCGTATGCGGAGCAGACTGCTGGAGTTGTCATGATATACAAAAAGTAAGCAGGGTCAACATCAAAGAGCATCGGGCATTGCAGGGGTGTATAGACTGTCATGAGTCCATCGACAAGCATCTGCTTGAGATAGCACCGCAAAACAACCAGATGCAATCTCCTTCTCTTTTGGACACACTCAAAGGCATGTAACTATATGAAGAGATTTGAAACACTTTTTTTAATTTTATTGTTGTTCTTTACGGGATGCTCGAAAAGCCATCAGAAACACTCGAACGTCTCAGTGGTGACCACGACATACGCTATCTACGATGCTGCAAAATATATCGGCGGCAAGGATGTGGATGTCTCGATGCTGATCCCTCCCGGAAGAGAGATACACACTTTCGAGCCGACCCCGCAGGATATCATCAAGCTCAAAAAAGCGGATCTGATTTTTTACAACGGTGCAGGACTTGAGCCGTGGAGCAAGCGGTTTGACTTTGGAGCAAAAGGTGTCGATCTGAGTCGATATGTGCAGCTGAGGAAGTTTGAAGAGGATCATCATGATCATCATACACTGCACTCTGACTACGATCCGCACTACTGGCTTGATTTTGACAATATGAAAAGAGTTGCCGAGGTGATCGCCCAAAAACTAGGCGAGAAAGAACCTGCGAAGAAAAGCCTTTTTGCCAAGAGGGCCAAAGAGTATGAACATATGCTCGATGATCTGGACGCAGCCTACAAGAGAGGACTTGGAAGCTGTAAAAAAGATACGATTTTCGTCAACCATAACGCATATGGCTATCTCGCTGCTCGTTACGGTTTTGGGGTGCACTCGCTTGTCGGACTCTCTCCGGATGCCGAACCCGATCCAAAAACAGTGCAAAAGATTTTGGAAGAGATAAGAAAAGAGGGTGTGGGGTTCATTTTCTACGAGCCATTTGAAAACAGTGCAGTTTTAGACTCCATCGCCAAAGATGCCAATGCCAAAACCATACCGCTGCAGCCTCTTGGCAACATCACAGCCAAAGAAGCCGCACAGCATCTCGGTTACAAAGAGATCATGCTAGAAAACCTGCATAAACTCTCCAAAGGACTGGAGTGTAATGGAATTTAAACTTCCCATCTTCGATGTGCGCAATCTCTCGCTGGTTATCCGAGAACATACGATTCTGCACTCTATTACGCTGCAGATTTTCGAAGGAGAGTATGTCGCCATCATCGGTCCAAACGGGGGAGGGAAAACCACATTCGTTCGTACGCTGCTTGGACTGCAAAAACCAACAAACGGGGAGATACTGATCTACGCCAAGCCCCTTGAGGAGTTTAGATCGTGGGAGAAGATAGGCTACGTTCCACAGCGCGCCACACTCACAGACAAAAACTTTCCCGCAACCGCGCAGGATATCGTCAAGATGGGAAGACTCTCGAAAAAGGGCTTTTTTGCTTTTTACAATGCCGAGGATAAAAAGGCGGTCGAAGAGGCGATGCGGAAGATGAATGTCTGGCAGCTTCGAGACCGCCTTGTCGGCGAGCTCTCCGGAGGGCAGCGCCAGCGGGTGATGATAGCGCGTGCGCTTGCTTCGCACCCTTCTGTTTTGATCCTCGATGAGCCAAATACCGGTGTAGATGTTATCAGTCAGCGTATCTTTTACGATCTGCTTCGAGAACTTAACAAAAGTGAGGGGTTGACCATCATCTTCATCACGCATGACATCGGTGTGATAGCCGATGATATCACCAAACTTGTGACGATCAACCAAAAAGCCAAAATCTGCACCAATCCAAAAGAGATGATGAGTTGTCAGGAGATGAGCGATCTTTATGGCATAGAAGCACACCTACTCCAAAATCACGCACACAAGGGGGCGGGATGTTAGAGTATGACTTTATGCAGCGAGCCTTTATAGCGGGCATTCTCATCGCGGTACTGGCTTCTATCAGCGGTACCTTTATCGTCCTCAAGCGCTACTCGATGATAGGCGAGACTCTGGCTCACGCTTCGCTTGTCGGAGTAGCGGTCGCACTTGTCGCACAAACCAATCCCCTTTGGGTGGCGGTGCTGTTTGCGCTGATTGCGGCATGGCTGATCGAGCTGCTGCGCGACCGTTTCGAGCTTTACTCCGATGCCGTGCTCTCGATCCTGCTTTCGGGCTCACTTGCCCTTGCCGTTGTGATCGTCTCGCTTGGAGGATCATTTAACAGTTCGCTTTTTACCTATCTTTTTGGTTCCATACTTGCTGTCTCAACAGAAGATGTCATGACGATTCTCATAGTTGGCAGCCTCTCTTTGATCGCTCTGCTTGCCAATGCCGCGAAGCTTTATTTTATCGCTTTTGACGAAGAGGTGGCACGTGTAAGCGGGATAAAGGTACGACTTTTGAATTTTTTGCTTGTTAGTGTCGTAGCTATCATCATCTCACTCTCTATTCGTGTTGTTGGAAGTTTGCTAATCGGAGCACTGATGGTTATACCGGTAACTGCTGCACTGCAGTACAAGCGAGGTTTCAGTGCTACGATGCTGCTTAGTTTACTTTTTTCAGTTGTGAGCGTTATTGGCGGCATGACGATATCCTACTATTTTTCGACTCCATCGGGTGCAACGATTGTTCTTTTTGTTATTGTTATTTTTACAGTTTCTTTGGTATTTGCGAAGCGATGAGTATAGATTTGGAGTTTAGCAAATTCGCTCATACTTATGAACACTATGACATCATTCAAGAGAAAGTTGCATTGAAGCTGCTTTCTTGTTTAAAGTATCGACCAAAAAGGATACTTGATTTAGGATGCGGTAGGGGTGCTTTGGTGAAGAAGATATCGTGGGATATAGAACACTTTTTAGGTGTTGATTTTGCAAAAAGGATGCTTGAGTTGCATCCAAAAGGGAAACGTATTGAGTGTATCTATGGAGATTTCGACAATCCAGGGCTCTATGAAGAGTTGTTGTTGTATGATTTTGACTATATTCTTTCAGCTTCAGCCTTGCAATGGTCAAGGGACATAGACATACTTTTTGCACAAATCAAACGGCTCAATTTTCAGGATTTTGCATTTGCTATCTTTACTGCAGATACTTTTAAGACACTTCATAAAACTGCAAATATCACCTCTCCTCTGCCGTCCAAAGAGCAGATCTTGCAAGCAGCTCAGAAGCATTTTCACTTCAATAGTTATCTGCAGGATTATAAGTTGGAGTTTGCAGATACACTTGAGATGTTTCGCTATATCAAAAGAAGCGGCGTAAGCGGTAATAGAAATATTTTAAATTACAAGCAAATCAAAAGGCTTATGTGTGAATATCCTGTCGATTTTTTAGAGTTCGAGGTTATTTTTCTTTATAGTTAAAACAGTTATTACTCCACTAACAAAGAAGTATCTCTTTTTCAAGTGTATAAAGCTCATAACGGATAGTTTTAAAGTTTTCACTTGCTTTTATATCTATGAGTTTGTAAAGTTCTTCAAGCACTCTTGAGCTTTCCTGGGCGCGTTTGAGATTGGCTACTATGATATCTTCAAGACTTTGTCGTTTCAGTTCATTTTTTGTAGAAGATTTGAGAACATCATTGACACTATCTCTGTAAGCTAAAAATTCTTTAATATTGGGAATTTGTGCTTTATGACGGAGTTCTTTAAGTTTGGAGGCAAGTTGTTTGTTGTTTTCCTTGTAGCGAAGGATATCTTCGACTACTCGGATGCCCTCTCTTAGCCGGTTGAGATTGGCATCCATCACCCGAAAAAGATCGGGTGATAGTTCGTTGTTATTCGTCACTGCCGAAGATTCCAAAGAGCTGTAAAAGAGAGATAAAAATATTTAAAAAGTCAAGATAAAGCGCAATGGCACCGTCAATTGGTGTTGCATAGTTTCCTGCAATGATGTTTTGAGTATCGTAGATCACAAGAATGCTAAAAAGCACTACGGCTGCACCGCTTATAAGTACCATAATAAGTGGATTGCCCAGGAACAGATTTAAAATCGAAAATCCAACGATAACAAGCAGTGCAATAAAAAGCGGTTTGCTATAGCTTGTAAAATCTTTCGTCGTTTTTACTGCAAAAAAGCTCATGGCTCCAAAGACGACAGCCGTCATAGCAAAAGCATTGCCAACTATCGTTGCTCCTCCTGCCATTCCAAGTGTATAGGCAAGTAGTGGTGCAGTTGTAATCCCTGTAACAAACGTAAATGCAAACATTACGATAAGGTTGATCCCCGGTTTGTTCTTGGCAAAGTTAAGACCAAACAAGAGAGCGAATTCTAAAATAACCAGCGGAATAAACATCCCCTGGATAGAAGCTGCAAGCGGCACGCCGACATAGGCACCGACTGCACCGGCCATCAGTGAGGCAGCAAATAATTTGTATGTTTCTTTGACAAACGCAACTATCTGCGCTTCGCTTTTTGTCGTTCCCGTTTCATACGCAGCATAATTACCGCGCGCATAATCTCTATCATACAATCCCATATTTTCTCCTTTTATAATGTATAGGTATTTGTTATGTGTTGTAAATTTTATAGGTGGAAAGTTAATAGATGGTAACCAATAAAAGAGAACAAAGGATAAGAATATTTGATAACAATCTTAACAAAATCAAAAAAATACTTCTATTTTGCCTAAATTTTAAGCTCCCCCTAAGCAACATTCCTCTATAATTCCCATCCACAAACGGAGACCGGGTTGGTTTCGAGAGTTTGAGATCATTGACAACTAAGCAAGGGAAGAGACGACCAAGGTCTTTTTCTTTATAAAACTAAGACAAAACAAGGGAACCGCTTTTTAGATTTATCTAAAAATGTTTCTTTGAATACAATAACCGTCTATTCTCTTTCTATTTATTTAGAAAGAGTTTAGAGGATTCCGAAGTAACATTTGCTATATCTTTATATAGTGAGTGATTATTTCAATAAGCCAAGAGTAAATTCTTGAGTTTAGATTAAACTATTCAATTATGGAGAGTTTGATCCTGGCTCAGAGTGAACGCTGGCGGCGTGCCTAACACATGCAAGTCGAACGGTAACAGGAAGAAGCTTGCTTCTTTGCTGACGAGTGGCGCACGGGTGAGTAAGGTATAGGTAACGTGCCC
>JALUFE010000025.1 GCA_027052175.1 Helicobacteraceae bacterium
AGAACACACCGCTTGATGCACTGCCCGATCTCTCGCCACCGCAGGTGATCGTGCATATCAACTGGAAGGGACAGTCCCCACGCATCATCGAAGATCAGGGGACATACCCGCTTATATCGCAGTTTCTTGCCATCGCCGATATCAAGACGGTGCGGGGGTATTCGACCTATGAGAACGCATTGATCTACATCATCTTCAAAGACGGGGTCGATCTCTACTGGGCACGAAGTCGAGTTCTGGAGCAGCTCTCAACCATTTCCGGTTCACTGCCAAAAGGGATGAATGTCTCCCTCGGCCCCGATGCCAGCGGGGTTGGCTGGGTGTATGAGTATGCACTGACTTCCAAGACGAAAAATCTCGCAGAACTTAGAACCCTGCAGGATTACTACTACAAGTATGCGCTGATGGGTGTGGATGGTGTCAGTGAAGTGACGGCCGTTGGAGGATTTATCCCCACTTACGAAGTGGTAGTCAACAACGACAACCTTATCAAATACGGCATCAGCATTCAAGATGTGGCAAAAACGCTTAGAGCGAACAACAACGACACCGGTGGACGCATCGTCATAGAAAACGGTTACGAGTGGATCGTTCAGGCAAAAGGCTACCAAAAAGATCTCAAATCGATAGGAAATCTGACGGTAGCAACCAAAAACGGTGTGCCTATCACGATCAACGATATAGGGTATGTGCATCTCACCCCTGCCGCGCGCCGAGGGATGGCCGATCTTGACGGCAAGGGAGAGGTTGTCGGCGGTATCGTACTCGTTCGCTACGGCGAGGATGTCTACAGTGCCATCAAACGCATCAAAGCCAAACTCGCATCACTCAAGGTGGACGGTGTGGATGTGGTCGAGGTGTATGACAGAAGCTCCCTCATAGAAAAGGCGGTCGAGACGCTGAAGAAAACGCTGATCGATGAGAGTTTGATCGTCGTTGTCATTATCGGGCTCTTTTTGTTCCACTTTCGAAGTGCGATGATCATCCTCTTTACGCTGCCGCTCACCATCGGGATGACCTTTTTGCTGATGAAGATATTTGGGATTGGCAGTAACATCATGAGTCTTGGAGGGATCGCGATCGCGATCGGGGCGATGGTGGATGCGAGTATCGTCATGATAGAAAATGCGCACAAGCTGCTGCACCGCTATCAGGAGGAGCATGGAGAGCTGCCGGACGCCAAAACGCGCATAGAGATAATCGCCACAAGCTCGAAGATGGTCGGTCGGGCGATCTTCTTTGCATTGCTGCTTATCGTCGTTTCGTTCCTGCCAATCTTTGCGCTTTCAGGGCAGGAGGGACTGCTCTTTACGCCGCTTGCATGGACGAAGACCTTCGCGATGGTGGCAGGTGCGGTGCTCTCCATTACACTCGTACCCGTACTGATGATCTTCTTTATCAAAGGGCGTATCCCAAAAGAGAGCTCCAATCCGCTTAACCGCTTCTTTATCTGGTTGTATCATCCAGTCATTGTTTATGGGTTGAAGCTGCGCTATGTGGTTATCGTGGCAGTGCTTGCCTCACTTGCCTTCATCTACCCGGAGTACAAAAAGCTCAAGTGGGAGTTTATGCCGATGCTAAATGAACAGGCGTTTATGTATATGCCTGTAACTCCATATGGCATCAGCGTCGATGAAGCCAAAAAGATCACCCAAAAGACCGACGCGATCATCAAAAGCTTTCCTGAAGTGGATCATGTCTTCGGCAAGGCGGGACGTGCGGATACCGCAACGGATCCGGCACCTCTGAGTATGCTTGAATCGATCATCACCTTTAAACCGCAGAGCGAGTGGAGAGAGGGGATGACCTATGAGAAACTCAAAGCCCAAATGGACAAAGCGCTTGATATTCCCGGTCTGACTAACTCCTGGACCTACCCGATCCGTGGTCGTATCGATATGCTGCTGAGCGGTATCCGTACCCCCGTAGGTATCAAGCTCTATGGACAGGATATCAAGGAGCTTGGAAAGTACGCCGATATCATCGAGAAAAAGTTGATGGATTTCAAACTGACCGATTCGGTTGTCGCGGATAAGACCTCACGCGGATTTTTTATCAATATCGTTCCAAACGAAGAGAGGATGAAGCGCTACGATATCACCAAAGATATGATAGAGGAGTATGTTGCACTCGCTATGGGCGGCGGCAAAATCAGTACGATGTATAAAGGGCTTGAGCGCTATCCCATAGCATTGCGACTTGAAGAGAACGAACGACGCGATCTCTCCGCCATAAAGAACATTCAGGTCAAGACGAAATTCGGTTATGTGCCGCTGAAAGAGCTTGCGAATGTTGCCTACGAACAAGAGGCGAGCGTTATCAAGCCGGAGATGGCAACTCCTGTAACCTTTATCTATATCACACCCAAAGATGGAGTGAGTGCCACACAGTACAAGCTGGGTGCACAAAAGTTTCTCAAAGACCTCAAGCTGCCTCCTGGATACTACATCGAGTGGGCGGGGCAGAGTGAGTATCTCGAGAGTGCGATGAAGCGGATCGTGTGGATCGTTCCGGCGGTATTGCTTATTATCTTGATGCTGATCTATATGGCGATCAAGGATCTGATCCCGACACTCATCGTCTTCTTTACATTGCCGTTTGCGCTGCTTGGAGGGTTGATTTATCTGAACTTGCTAAAGTTCAATATGTCCATAGCGGTCGTTGTCGGCTTTCTGGCGCTGCTTGGTGTCGCGGCGGAGACGGCGATTGTCATGATCGTCTATCTCAAAGAGTCGATCGATGAATCGAGAGAGAAGTATGGCGAGCGATTCGGTGCGAAGGAACTGCATGAGGCGATCTATGAAGGGGCGGTGCAGCGTGTGCGTCCCAAACTCATGACCGTCTTTGCCATTATCGCAGGGCTTGCGCCCATTATGTACACGACGGGTGTGGGAAGTGAAGTGATGCAGCGGATTGCTGCTCCGATGCTTGGCGGGATTGTGAGCAGTGCGATCCTCAGTCTTGTTATCATTCCGATTTTGTACGATATCTATGCCAGAAGGGAGTATCTTCATGATAAAAAAGATAAGTAGTTTCGCTGTTGTTGTTTTGCTGCTGTTTGGTGGCTGTTCAAGCGAAAAAGAGAAAAAAAAGAGTGATGTTGCGGGTATGAAGTGTGGCGCGGGTAAATGCGGTGCCAATATGTTCGACAGCAACAAGGCACTTGCCAAAAAACGAAAAAATATCCTCTCTCAAATGCGAGAGGACGATCCAAGAAAAGATTGTGTTCTCAAAGCCAAGACGACGAAGACACTTTATGGCTGTGTGCGTAACCCGATGACGGGACGTCTCTCACTCAAGTGTGGCTCGAGCGCTTCTAAAACAAGTGGAGGTGCTATGAAGTGCGGTGATGGCAAATGTGGCGCGTCGATGCAGACACCGAAGAAAGTTCCTCCAAAAGCGGGTGGCGCTATGAAGTGCGACGGCAGTATGAAGATGTGATATAATTCGCTCTATGTACAAACTCTTTCTTTTTCTTGGACTTTTCTTCCTTGTTCTTGCGGCTTTGAGTTACCTTTTTCAGGGAGGCTTCCTTGGGCGTCTTCCTGGAGATATCGTGATCGAAAAAGAGAATTATACCGTTTATATTCCCATCACGACGATGATAGTCGTGAGTATAGTTCTGAGTCTTCTTGTGAATTTTTTGAAGTGGTAGAGGTATAAACAGTTTCATTGCTTAACAAGTGAGAAATGCAAACGACACCGCTTCGTTGAAGAGAGAATGCGGAAGCTGTCGTCTGTAATTTTTAGAAAAAATAGCCTAAACGCAGCGATACATAGTTATCTGTAGCCGTATCACTCAGACCTCTTGCATAATTGAAAGTTGCGAACCAGTTTGTATCGATGGTGTAGTAGCTATAAAGCGATGCACTTTTGATCTTTTCATACCCCTTATAGATACTGTCCCCTTCAAAATAAGAAGCACTCAAATAGAGTTTGCCGGTTGCATAGATACCTATACCGCCATTGAATGAATGAGTGTTTTGGTATCGATACTCTATCCCGCCGTTAGTACTTGTGACTGTTACATCGTTATCCCCTATAAGCGTATAGCCGTAGCCTCCAAAAAGATTCACTTTGTCGATGGAATAGTTCAAACTTGCCGATGCTTTGTAGTCGGTCTTGTTGTTGCCAAGCGAAGTCGTGTATGTTGGCAGAAGTACGCCTGCTCCTATATAAAACTTGAGATTATCTGTTGCTTTGATTTTGTAGGATGCTCCTACGAAAGTATCGTAAAATCCTTTGTCCGTTCTACCGGTGCTCTCTTTTGAATAGTAGTAGGAGAGTGATGCCTGCAGGGAAAAATCTTTGTAGTAGTAGTCCGCTTGCAGGGAGCTGGCTGCGGTGTCACTTCTATTGAGCTGGTTGTAGTCCGCACCTGAGTAGCTTATGCCTGCGATAATGTCGTAATGACTGTAGGAGAGGCTCTTTGTATTGGATGGAAGTAAAGATTTTTTTGTGCATCCGTTGATGTCTACGATATCCATAAAGGGTGTATTGGGACACTTGTCCACACTGTCGTCTACCCCGTCAAGATCGCTGTCGGTGTAGGCTTGTGCGCTTTGTGTAAAAAGAAGTATTGCAAAGAGGATCAGACTTTTTTTGTATTGCATGGAGAATTCCTTGATGTAAATATGAGAGGGTCTCTCCCTCTCTTAACGACGTCCCATAGGGCCTGTTTGTCCGTCACCTCTTTCATGCATGGAGTTTTGTGAATTACTGGAGATAGGGTTTTGCATATTTTCTTGCATATGTTGCTGCATCTGTTCTTTGTACTGCTCTCCGGCCCCTCTTTGGTTCATGTGCTCGTTGCGTTCCATCTCCATATGAGCGTTTTGCTGCATCTCGTGAGCATGCTCTTGTATGTGAGCCTGACGATCTTGCATCTCTTCATTTTTCAGCATTTTCGCTGCTTGTTCCATCATTGTTTGATCCTGGGTATGTTCGCTGCCGTTTTGGTTTCTCATCTGCTGATGAAGCTGTTGCATTGTTGTTTGTCGTTCATTGGGAGACATAGATGCAATGCGCTCTTTGAGCTGATTCATAAGCTCTATGCGCTCCTCCTGCGGTGCGTTTTGGATCTTCTCTATCTGAGTGATGAGAGAGGTAGATGTTGATGGTGTTTGTGTGTTTGCAGAATTTTCTGCTGTTGTTGCGGCTGTTGCCAGTGTCAGTGTGCCTGCGGCGATAAGTGAAAGTGCTAATTTTGTCATTTTTGACTCCTTTTGTTTTTCGACCTTTGGAGGTCTTTGTTTTTGTTCAGCCGTATTATGACATTGTAGCGTTAGCACTTTGTTAGCGGAATGTAAGTGAAATGTTAGTGCTCTATATTTTTCAAAGCCCTTTCGATTCTTTTGATCGTCTCCTCTTTCCCAAGTATGGCCATCACGACATCAAGGCCAGGACCTCCAAGTTTGCCAAGAATGGCTACGCGAAGTGGCTGACCGATCTTGCCAAAGCCTATCTCTCTCTTTTTGACCACTTTTTCCATCACATCATGATAATCTACGGGCAGATGTAGATTCTCTTTTGTTTGGAGTGTCGTTTTGAAATCTTCGAGAATCTCTTTTGCATCTCCTTTAAAAGCTTTTTTGACCGCTTTTGGATCGTATTCGCTTGGAGCTTCGAGTATCTCTTTGGCCATAGTTGCAAGCTCTGCAAGAGTTTTCGCACGCTCTTTGAGCGCATCTAGCAGGATCTCTTTTTTGTCATGGCTTGCAAGAACCAGATCGAAATCCTCTTCAAGCAGCTTCTCAAGACGCTCGTTTGGAGAGTTTTTGATATAGTGTGCGTTGAGCCAGTCAAGCTTTTCGGTGTTGTAGATCGAAGCGGCTTTGTTGATGTCCTTTGGATCAAAGAGCTGCTGCATCTCTTCAAGCGAGAAGATCTCCTGATCGCCGTGGCTCCATCCAAGACGCACAAGGAAGTTCAGCAGTGCTTCAGGCAGATAGCCCATCCGCTTGTACTCCATTACATCGGTCGCACCGTCGCGTTTGGAGAGCTTTTTGCCCTGTGCGTTGTGGATCATCGGGACATGGTAGAACTTCGGTATCTCAAAACCAAGCGCTTCATAGACAACCATCTGTTTTGGGGTATTGGAGAGGTGGTCGTCTCCGCGGATAACGTCGGTGATACCCATCAGTGCGTCATCGATAGCGACGACGAAGTTGTAGGTAGGACTCCCGTCACTTCGTGCGATGATGAAGTCATCGAGCATATCTTCAGCTTTGAATTCGATGTGTCCTTTGATACCGTCATCGACGACGATAGTGCCGCTTGTGGGTGCTTTGATGCGTACAACAGGCTCCACGCCTTCTGGCGGTGTTCCTGTAAAGTCGCGGTAACGCCCGTCGTAGTGCGGGCGTTCCTTGCGTGCCTGTTGCTCTTCGCGCAGTTTATCGAGCTCCTCTTTGGTCATATAGCAGTAGTAGGCTTTGCCCTCTCGGAGGAGTTGGTCGATGTACTTTTTGTAAATCTCGTCTCTTTGAGACTGATAGACGATCTCTTCGTCACTGTTTAGACCAAGCCACTCAAAGGCTTCGAGGATTTTCTGTGCCGCTTCCTCGGAGTTTCGCTGCTTGTCGGTATCTTCTATGCGAAGCAGAAACTTACCGTTGTTTTTGCGTGCCCAGAGGTAAGAAAAAAGTGCGGTGCGAAGCCCACCGATATGCAGATATCCTGTAGGACTTGGAGCGAAGCGTGTTACAACCATGATGAACCTTTGTATAGGTGTAAAATAAAGTACGTAATTTTAGGCTATTATTGGTTAATTCAGGGTAAAATTGCGCAATAACATTTTAAAGGTTTTTTATGTTCAAACTCTTCTTGCTACTTTTTCTGTTTGCCGCTTTGCAGGCAAAAATGATCGATGCCGTCGCTGTCATTGTCGAAGATGAACCGATCACGCTTTATGACATCACTCAGGAGATGCGGCTTGCGCATGTCGGCAAAAAACAGGCGATCGACATCCTGATCCGCAAAAAGCTTGAAGAGATGGAGATCAAAAAACGAGCTATCAGTGTCAGCGAGGATGAAGTGTATGATGAGATCCGTCGTCTGGCGAGCGCCAATCATATGAATATCAGTCAGTTTTACGATGCCGTTAGAGAGTCCAACGGTTTGAGTTCGAGCGAACTGAAAAAAAAGATCAAAGAGCGGCTTTTGGCACAAAAACTCTATCAGTCCATTGCAATGTCGAAAATGAGCGAACCGGATGAAAAAGAAATAGCCGAATATTTCAAGCTTCATAAAGAGGAGTTCGTCCATCCTTCGTTTTACGATGTCACGATCTATACCGCTCCAAACAAAGAGCTTCTAATGCAAAAACTAAGCAATCCCATGTTCTACTCCATGCAGATCAAGCAGACGCAGCAGCGCATCGCCTATGAAAAGCTTCCGCCTCCTCTTGCCAGACTTCTCGATGCGACGAAAGAGGGATCTTTTACGCAGATAGTCCCGGACGGGAAAGGAGGTTTTATGACTTTTTATATAGAAAAACGAGGACCGACCGGAGAAGTGGATATGACGAGCCTGCAACCGCTGATCGTCAATGCGATTATGAATCAAAAGCGAAAAGAGATACTCGATGACTACTTCGCGAAGTTAAAAGATAGCGCAGATATAAAAATTTTGAGAGACTGAAAGGCCAAGCCGCGCGGGCTTAGCCTTTGTAATTTTCAAGATACTTTGTATCGAAATCGTTGCCGATAAAGTCCGGGTTCTGCATCATCTTGAGATGGAACGGAATCGTCGTTTTGATACCGCCGACTTCAAACTCTTCGAGTGCACGTTTCATACGGGCGATCGCATCTTTTCTGTCTTTGCCGCGAACGATCAGCTTCCCGATCATCGAATCGTAAATGCTTGGAACGATGTAGCCCGCATAGGCGTGTGAGTCGATGCGTACATCCTTTCCGCCCGGTGCGATCCACTTCGTGATTTTGCCCGGGAACGGCAGGAATTTGACCGGATCTTCTGCGGTGATGCGGCACTCGATGGAGTGACCGCTGAGCTCGATCTCCTCCTGAGGCGGCAGCTCTTTGCCCTCGGCCACTTCGATCATCAGTTTGACGATGTCGATATCGCTGACCATTTCACTGACACAGTGTTCGACCTGCAAGCGTGTGTTCATCTCCATAAAGTAGAAGTTGAGATCCGCATCGAGCAGGAACTCGAATGTTCCGGCTCCTTCATACTTGATGTACTTGGTGGCTTTGACAGCCGCTTCATGGAGCCTCGCTCGTACTTCGGGTGTGAGCACAACGGCAGGGGACTCTTCGATAAGCTTTTGGTGGCGGCGTTGCATCGAGCAGTCGCGCTCACCTATGTGGATGACGTTGCCGTGCGCATCGGCGACAACCTGCACCTCGATATGGCGTGGGTTTTTAATGAACTTTTCCATATATATGGTACCGTCTCCAAAGGCGGTGAGAGCTTCGCTCTCGGCTGCAAGGAACGCATTTTCAAGATAGCTCTCGTCTTCGACAACGCGCATACCGCGCCCTCCGCCACCTTGTGCTGCTTTGAGAATGATGGGGTATCCCACCTCTTTGGCACGTTTTGCGGCATCTTCGATGTTTTCTATAGCACCGTCACTTCCCGGTACGACGGGGACACCGGCAGCTTTCATGACATCTTTGGCTTTTGACTTATCGCTCATAAGCACCATAACTTCCGGTGTCGGACCGATAAACTTCAACCCGTGATGTTTGCAGATTTCGACGAAGTTCTGATTTTCACTTAAAAATCCGTACCCCGGAAATACGGCGTCCGCTCCCGTGATCTCCGCAGCACTGATGATAGCGGGGATGTTCAGATAGCTGCTCGCACTCGGACCGTCTCCTATACATACGGCCACATCGGCAAGTTTGAGGTAGTGATTGTTCTTGTCAGCCGTGGAGTAGACGGCAACTGCTTCCTTGCCCATCTCCTTGATGGTGCGGATGGCCCGCAGCGCTATCTCCCCTCTGTTGGCAATAAGGATTCTCTTGATCTCGGCCATTGTCTAAACTCTCTCTACGGCAAAGAGCGGCATGTCGTACTCGACGGCCTGACCGTTCTTGACAAGGATGTCGACGATTTTACAGTCGAAATCGGCTTCGAGCTCGTTCATGATTTTCATCGCTTCGAGGATCGCAAGAGTCTGTCCTTTTTTGACGATATCGCCTACTTTGACAAACGGAGGAGAATCGGGAGAAGGTGCTTCGTAAAACGTTCCGACCATAGGCGAGAGGATGTATTCGCAGCCTTCAGGCAAAGCTGTCGAAGTTTCACTTGAGGTCGAAGTCGGTGCCGGGGCCGTTGTTTGCGGTTGAGCGGTAGGAGCTGAAGTTGCAGAGACTTGCTGCACAGGAGCGGCAGTCGCAACGGTTGCCTTTTCAAATTCGACAGAAAACCCCTCTTTTTCTATTTTGAGACGTGAGAGGCTGCTTTCGTCGAAATCTTTCATAAGTGCTTTTATCTGTCTTGTATCCATAGTAGTAGAGATCTCCATTCTTTTTTTCGATATAATATCATAAATTCAATTAAACTTTAGAAATCGGGAATACTCTTTATCATGTTGAATGACAAAAACTTTATAAACATCGCGTTGGAAATCGCAAGTGCTTCCAAATGTGTCTCTAAACAGGTAGGAGCGGTCATCGTCAAGGACGGACGCATCCTCTCAACCGGTTACAACGGTACACCCGCAGGCTATACGAACTGCTGTGATCACTGGAAAGGCAGGTACACAAAAGAGCATCACGACTGGAGTAAAACCTACGAGATCCATGCGGAGATGAACGCGATAATTTGGGCGGCGAGAAAGGGGATCAGCATCGAGGGAGCGACGATCTACGTCACGCTTGAGCCCTGCAGCGAATGCAGCAAAAATCTTATAGCAAGCGGTATCAAGCGTATCGTCTATGCCAAAAGCTACGAGCACAACGACTCGGAAGTGATCTCGCAGTTTTTAAAAGACAATGGAGTGACGATCGAGCAGATCGAATATAATGAGTAGTTTTTATCGCAGGCAGCACTTTTTGAACTTTTTTCCACTGCCGCAGGGACAGGAAATGTTACGTTCTATCTTGGAGTGAAAAAGCTCTCCCGTGTCATACTTCCACTTGTCCTCTACTTGAATGAAGCGGCTTTTTTCATGCAGAAGCTCTGTTTTGCCGCCGATGTTGTAGTAGGCTTTGAATTCGACCACATTCTCATTTGCTTCGACGATGCTTAGGCCTATCCACTCCACTCCCTTGGAAAATGCCAGTAACTCCTCTTTGTCCGCCTCACTTGAGTGTGTATCGCTGTAGATGAGATACCCCACCTCTCCAAGCACAAATGCGCTATAGCGGCTGCGCATCAGTTCAAGCGGTGTGGATGCCTCTTTTTTACGCTTTATAAGCGGCTCGCAGCACTCCGTATACTCAAAGCCGCTTTTACATGGACACTGCATTAAGGGCACCTCTAAAAACCCGAAGGTGCTCTCAAACGAGATCGAGTACTTTTGAAGGTGGTCGGCCTATAACGGCTTTGCCGTCTTTGATGACGATCGGTCGTTCGATCAGTTTATGGTGTTCTACCATCGCTTCGATCAGCTTCTCATCGTCATCGACCTCTTTAAGACCCAGTTCTTTGTAGATTGCCTCTTTGGTGCGCATAATGTCGCGAGGTTTGGCACCTATCATGTTAAGCAGCTTTTTGATATCCTCTTTTGTGATCTCTTCATCGAGATACTTGAAAACTTCGACTTCCGCTCCCTTTTCTTCAAGAAGTTTGAGTGCTTCGCGGCTTTTGGAGCAGCGCGGGTTGTGCCAGATGGTTATTTTGCTCATATGGATCCTTTTTTCTTGAGATTTTACAGAAAAAAATTGAAGGGCACCTCTAAAAACCCTAAGTTGCCTCAGCATTATAGCAAATGTACTTATTCAAGGCAGAACTTTGAAGTCGCTACCGGTAGCTTCAAAAAGTTCTAACGCAGAAGAAGTGCGCCTGCTTAATCCCGGATTTTGCATTAGGAGCGTTTAGAGAATTTGCAGCGGCTACCTTTTTGGTAGTCCAAAAATTCTATGAATGCTCATTGTGCGAATGATTGGCGTAGATTTGCAAATTTCTAATGCAAAATCCGGGTTAATGTCCTACGGAAGCCTAAAATAGGAGCAATCTTGCGTAAAAATTTTTCTCACCGTCGCTTTGGCTACGCCTTAAAAAATATTTTTCACAATCTCACTCCTATTTTAGGCTCTGAGACAATTTAGGGTTTTTAAAGGTGCCCTGAATTTAAGTATAATACCAAAAAAGAAATCGGGATGAAATATGAAAAGAGTACCCCTCTTTGTAAGTTCCATATTTTTGGCGCACTCTCTGTATGCCTTTGAGGCAGATGCAAGTGTAGGTGTGCATGATTTTGTCGTTACGGATATCGTCAACGACTCGCCAAATGACGGTATCGAGTCCGGTACGTCCCATACACTGGGTTTGAATGTGGGCATAATCGCCCGCCATACGACCCAGTCGAATATCCATTTTCTAGCAAAGGCAGAGGCATTTTTGGATCGAGACAAGGATCATCTCGATCCCGATCATATTCCGATCTGGTTCGCATTTTCATTCGATGTCGATGGAGAAATGTATAGGATAGATGAGCAAAGTCGGCTCAAGTGGTACGTTGCCATGGATAACAAACAAAACACGGTAAGCTGCATCGAGCGTCAGGTGCGCCAACACGTAGGTCTCGGATATGAGTTGAATTTGGATACATTTACTTTTGACTTGAACGCCTATGCCGGTTTTTACTATATCGAGTTTGATGATGACACTCCTGTTGCACGCGGTTATACGAGACAGGATACGGATGACGGAGAAGCTTCCAATGTTTTTGAGATAAAAATGAAGTATGACTTTAGTAAAAATCTGTCATTCTTCGGTTATGCCAAGCAGTATGCGGCAAATACGGGTATGGAGAATCTCGAAACCGACTATGAACTGCTTGCCGTATATAAAAACGCCCCTTTTCTCGTAGATAAAAGCAGTTTGAATTTTGAGATCAAACATTCAAAGTATGATCTTGAAAGATTTTTTAAAAATCCTCCGGGAATCCCAATTCTTCCGTTTGACAACGATACTCTTTTTCAGGTGAGTGTGACTGTTCCTTTGAACTATTAGCACGGAAGATGAGTGCACAACCATTACACATTCTTATGTTACAATTGTGTACTTACCACAGGAGAAGATGAATGAAACTGCGAAATATCATGATAATTTTACTTTATACGCTTTCATTACATGCCGCTTTTTGGGATGATTATAAGATGTTCGCGAAGTATATGCACTATGAAACCAATTATGATACGGCCCTGGCAAAGGCAAAAAAAGAGCATAAACCGCTCTTTATGGTGGTAGTGACTGACGGGTGCCCATTTTGCGAGAAGCTGATGGACCGTATACTGACAAAAGACTATGTACGCGAATACATCAGCAAAAAGTATGTTACACTTATTATGAACAAAGAGAAGCAGAAGGTTCCAAAGAAGTATATACGACCTTTTGAGCCCGTAACATACATCATAGATCCCCAGAGTGAGCAGATCATCGACGAACTCGACGGATATATGGAGGAGAGGTACTATCTATGGCATTTGTAAAGGTATGTGTATCGCTTGCCGCTATGGCACTGTTAATCGGTTGCGGAGGTGAAGCCAAGCCAGAGAATTGGAGTGAGAAGTACAGAAAAGTACAGAGCAAATATACGAACATGAGTGAAACACAGCAGCTCAAAGCGCTTCAAAAGGACTGGCAGTACATTCATTTTATGAAACATCCGTCCAAAAAGGTGCAGTTGGCGGCTTTGGCAATCAACCCCCAAGCGATCGCGGACATCGACAAGCCCTGCCACGAAGCGCAGATGATGGCAGTTGAGAAACTCATAGACGGAGAGAGCTACTCGATGACGCTCGCGCGTCTGCTTGACAAGTTCGATGAAGAGGCGCAGATCGCCGCAGTCTCAAAAGCGCCGGAGATCATCAAATACATTCCCTATCCTTCCCCCAACGTACAGCTTGCGGCCATTCGAAAAAATCCTTGGGTAGCACGCTCTATAAACAATCTTACATCTAAAGCGAAAGCCGAAGCACTTCAACTCCAGCCGAAGCTGAAAGAGTTTTTGCACTAAGCTTACATCCCCGGTATGCGCGGGATCTTTCCAAGTTTGGAGTTTCTGCAGTACCAACCCCATCCCTTTTTGAGCCAGTGCCCGATAACGGGGAGCGGGATCATCTTGCCGCCTTTGTGATCTCTATAGACAAACGCCGCACCGTCCCCACTGTCCATGACACAGAGGATGTTGATGTGTTCTTTGTAACCTTTTTTCTCTCCGCTGCCTCTTTCTTTGACGGCAATGTTGTTGGCGATATTGCGTGCCATAACCTCGGCAACGTGCCCCTGCTTGGCTCTCCAGTCAGGTCCCTCAAGTGCGACACTGTCTCCTGCTGCATAGACATTTTCAAACCCTTCGACTTCGCTGTAGTCGTTGATCTTGACAAATCCCGCTTCATTTAGAGGCAGATCGGAAGCGGCGAAAACATCATGCCCGTTGCCTGCTGGGATGAACATCGTGAAATCGCTTTGCAGTTTGCTGTCATCTTCGAAGATGATGCCGTCTTTGACAAACTCTTTGATCTTTTTGCCAAAGTGTCTATGGATATTCAGACGCGCAAAGAACATATCCATCATCTCAAGCGCCTTCTCACCCATCCGTGCACCTGGTTTTGGCATCGGAGCGAAGAAGGTCAGCTCGAACTTATCGCGGATGCCGAGTTTTTTGAGTTGATTATGCACGTTGAAGATCACTTCAAACGCAGGACCGCCTCGCACGTTGCTTGGGTCTTTCGGGTTGCCGCCAAAGCCCATCGCGATTTTGCCGCTCCCTTTACGGATCAGTTCGTCGATGCGCTCTTTGATTTTTAGTGACTCTTCCGGCGCACCGCAGATAGAGAGGAAGTGCTCTCCCCCTTTGTGTTTCATCTTGCCAGAACCGATGGCAACGACAAGATAGTCCCAATCCGCAAAAGTATTTGCAGCACATTCGACACGTTGCTCTTTTGCTTGGATGGACTTCACTTCATCGATGACAAGTTTAAATCCGTGCGCTTTGGCCAGATCTTCAAGCGGCACGCAGATATCTTCGAACTTCGCTTCGCCAGTGGGTATCCATATCGATGTCGGGTAGATATAAAAGTAGTTACGATTCGATACTAGCGTGACATCAAATCCCTCTTTTCTTAGAAAAATAGCCGATTCGATTCCTGCAAATCCTCCACCCAGTACCAGAACTTTTTTCATTATCACATCCTTCATAAATAGGGCACCTCTAAAAACCCTAAGTTGCCTCAGCATTATAGCAAATGTACTAATTCAAGGCAGAACTTTGAAGTCGCTACCGGTAGCTTCAAAAAGTTCCAACGTAGAAGAAGTGCGCCTGCTTAATGCCCTACGGGAGTCTAAAACAGGAGCAATCTTGCGTAAAAATTTTTCTCACCGTAGCTTTGGCTACGCCTTAAAAAATATTTTTCACAATCTCACTCCTATTTTAGGCTCTGAGACAATTTAGGGTTTTTAGAGGTGCTCTATATAACTATTGAATATCCAAATCATTTGTTATTATTATACAGTAGAAAAGACAATAACAGCAATTCAGATGAAATAAGGTCAATTTAATTATATTTAAGCTAAAATTCCGCACTTAATAAGTAATGAGGCATAAATAATTTCATACCCAATGAGATGAGTTTCGTTCAGATTTGTATGAAAATTGCTGTAGTCGTAGTTATTCTACTTCAAAGCGATTTTCGTGCAAAGATGAGCGAAAATCATCTCACCCCAAAGGGGCAGCAAGAAAAAGGCATATCTGACGGCGTTAGATTTTTACACCGTAGCTTCGGCTACGCTTTAAAAAATCTGCCTGGCAGCTATACCTTTTTCTTGCTGTTGGGTTATGAAATTATTTTTGCCTCATTACTTATGATTTTTAAATGGGACAGTGAAAAAAACGAGTTGTTAAAAAAAGAGCACAACATCTGTTTTGAAGATGTTGTCACTTTGATAAATGAGGATAAAGTGCTTGATATAATCAAGCATCCAAATAAAGAAAAATATCCAAAACAACACATATATATAGTTCGCATATATGGATATGTCCATATGGTTCCATTTATAAAAAATGGAGATGAGATTTGGCTTAAAACGATCATCCCCAGCCGAAAAATGAACAAACTCTACAAAGGAGCGGATGATGAAAATGGATGAATATGAGATGGAACTACTCGAAGCGGTAGAAAATGCTACACATCTTGAAAGAGTGGAAGACTTTGAGGATGAACTTCTCGAAGCAAAAGTAGCAGCCAAGAACTATCTCAACAAAACAAAGAACATCAATATCCGCATCCCTGAGTTCGATATGCTGATGCTCAAACGAAAAAGTGCGGAACTCAATATCCCTTACCAGACTATACTCTCCTCGCTTATTCATCAGTATGTCAGCGGAAAATTAAAACCCTCGCTATAAAAAAGGAGGATAGGATGGGATTGAAGATAGAAGAAACATTTCCTCATTATACCTACGATGACTATAAAGAGTGGGAAGGAGAGTGGGAGATCATCAGGGGCATAGCATATGCTATGTCGCCCGCTCCCCTTATAGAACACCAAAATATCAGCGGCAACATTCATTTGCAACTCAAACAACTCTTTCAAAAGTGCAAAAAATGTACAGTACTTTTGCCTGTTGACTGGAAGATCTCCGAAGATACAGTCGTACAACCCGACAACCTCGTCATCTGTCATACTCCAACCAATCCCGCCTATCTCACTAAAGCTCCAGAGATCATTTTCGAAGTTCTCTCCAAATCAACTGCTAAAAAAGATACGACACTCAAATTTCATCTCTATGAAAGGGAGGGAGTCAAGTACTACATCATTGTCAATCCCGATGAAAAAGTTGCCAAAGTTTACAAACTCAAAGATGGAAAATACATCAAACTGATTGACGCAAGCGATGAAACGGTAGAGTTTGAAATAGAAAAGTGCGATAAGAAACTATTATTTGACTTCTCGAAGATTTGGTAAAGATGGGAAAAAATATATGTATCATCCCCGCGCGAGGCGGCAGTAAACGGATACCGAAAAAAAATATCAAACCCTTTTGCGGCAAGCCGCTCATCGCCTACTCTATCGAAACGGCACTGCAAAGCAAACTATTTGACAAAGTACTTGTCTCGACTGACAGCGATGAAATAGCCGATGTTGCCAAAGATTACGGTGCAGAAGTTCAAATGCGTCCCAAGGAACTCGCTGATGACTATACCGGTACGTGGGATGTTATCGAGCATGTACTCAAAACACTCAAAGAGGCCGGAGAATCATACGAATATGTCTGTACCGTATACGCCACAGCTCCTTTTTTACAGACAAAATACCTTAAAGAGGGCTATGAAAAGCTTAAAAACTCCGATGCCTGTAGAAGTTTCAGCGTCACCTCCATGCCCTTCCCCATCCAGCGCACTTTCAAGATAACCAAGGATGAAAGATGCCAGATGTTCTGGCCGGAGAACTACAACAAAAGAAGTCAGGATCTCGAAGAGGCCTATCAGGATGCCGGGCAGTTCTACTGGGAAAAGATCGGATGCAAAAGCGACGATGTCTTTTTCGGCAAAGACTCTATCCCTATAGTTCTGCCACGCCACCTGGTACAAGATATCGACACAATGGAGGATTTTGAGCGAGCGGAGTTGATGTACAAGGCACTGTATGACACTCTTTAGAGTCGATTTTGGCAACGAAACAGGGATGGGACATCTGATGCGC
>JALUFE010000026.1 GCA_027052175.1 Helicobacteraceae bacterium
CTCCACATCTCCGGAGCGGGATGATACGATCATTATGGAGTAGATGATGAAAACGCGCTTCTCCTCCATCGTCAAGTACAAACACTCGAAGATGCAAGAGGATGAAGCAGCGGTACAAAAAGCGCTGGCAAGACTCCAAAATGCCAAAGATGCGTTGCAGCGCTCCATCGATGACTTGCAGCAGTTGCAAGCTCCCGATGAGGGCAAAATGCAAAACTTCCTAGCTTCGCGTTCGCTTCTTGATGCACAGTTTCGCTTGATAGAGAAGAACAAGGAGTGGGTCGCTTATGAGGAGGCGCAACTCGAAGCTGCCAAGCAGCAGCTCAAATCCAGCATGATTGAGTACGAAAAGTTCAAATATCTCGAAGCCGAAGAGATCAAAAAGATGCAAAAAGCACTGGCACTCAAAGAGAGCAAGCGGCTTGACGAGCTTGCGATGATCAGTTTCAACCAAAAAGAGGCGATATGAAAAAGCTCCTACTAGCTCTTTTTATCATGACAAATCTGCTTTTTGCCGCAAATGGTGACGACAAGCTCTTTGAGTGTACGAAAATCTTCAAAGAGCGTAAAAGCGAACTGCTTGTGGAGCTTGAGCGCATCGATGAGGAAAAACAGGCACTTGAAGCGCTTAAAACCGCCACGGAAGAGCTACTGAAGAAGAAAAAGGTAGCACTCGATCTCAAGGAAGAGGAGCTAAAGAAGAAGCTTGCCGAAGTCAAAGAGCGAGAAGCAAATGCCAAAAAGATGCTCGAAGAGAACAAAAAGGTGCTAGCTGAGCTGAAAAAAACGAAGATGAGCAAGCTTGCGCAGACCTACTCCAAGATGAAAGCAAGTGCCGCTGCGAACATTCTTGCCGATATGCCACAAGCCGATGCGGTCAAAATCCTCCAAGAACTCAAACCAAAAACGGTCGGACAGATACTGGCAAAAATGGATCCGAAAAAGGCATCCCGGCTTACACAACTCTTAGCAGACTAATCCGCATCTAATCTAAATTATAGTAAAATAGCACGATTTAGAGAATTGTAGAAAATATTACTGAAAGAGTCTTGCAATGAAATTAACACTCAAAGCTGTTCCTCATATAGCCAACAAGGTTGCCATAGAGCTGGGCAGAAGCGGTGTCGTTACACTTACGCAGGGTGTCGAGCCTGTTGTTGCCGCAGTAGAAAAAGTCCTTACTGAGAATATCAAAAAAGAGATGGCACTTGAAGAAAAAGCCAATGAAATCTGTGAAGAGCATGAAGAGGATATCGAGTTTATGCTTGCAGACGAAAGACAGCTTTTCTTTATGATTAAAAAGCGGCTTGCTCCGGAGTATGGAGTGATTCTTGACTATGACGAGCGCTTCAGTGATCTTTCGCACAAGATTCTCGATGAGTTGTACGAGGAAGATCTAATCAACTACGATGTTGCGGAAAACATGGTCAAAAATATCATCTTTAACGCTATTACAAGTTTTGTCGCCGAGGACAGTGAACTGCACTATGCGGTTGTGGATAAGATAAAATCCTACAAAAAAAAGTACATTCCGGGTACGGACGAGTATGAGATACTCTATGAGAAGCTCTACAAAGAGGAGCTTGTAAAGCGAGGACTTGACTAATGAAAAAAGCGTATATCTACTTTGAAAACGGCACTTTTTTAGAAGCCAAGAGCTTTGGAGCAGGGAAGACGGAAGTGGGTGAGATCGTCTTCAACACTTCGATGACCGGCTATCAGGAGATCATGAGCGATCCAAGTTATGCGGGACAGTTTGTAACGTTTACGATGCCGGAGATCGGCAATGTAGGTGTGAACGACGAAGATATGGAGAGTAGGGCGGCATGGGCGAAGGGGATGATCGTTCGCAATTACCAAAAGCGCTGCTCCAACTTCAGAGCCGAAGATTCGCTTGAGAACTTCCTCAAAAAGTACGATATCATGGGACTTTGCGATGTCGATACGCGCTACATTACCAAGATGCTCCGTGATGAAGGCTCTATGATGATGATTGCCTCTACCGAGATCAGCGACCAAGAGGAGCTTGCAAAACTGCTGAGCGAGAGTCCACGCATCGAGGAGATCAACTATATCGAGCAGGTCAGTACAAAAGAGCCCTACATTCATACCAGCAGTGTTTATGATCCAAGAGCTTATAAGTACGAAGAAGCTCCCAAACCAAAAGCGAAGATCGTGGCGATCGACTTTGGTGTCAAGCGTAATATCCTCAACGAACTTACTGCCGTCGGCATAGAGGTTGAGGTCGTACCCAATACCTTTGATGCGGATGCGCTGATTGCACGCTATGAAGAGAAAGAGATAGATGGTGTTTTTCTCTCTAACGGGCCGGGAGATCCGCTTGTTCTCAAAGAGGAACAGGAAAAGATCAAAAAGCTTATAGCGGCGAAAATACCGATGTTTGGCATCTGTCTTGGACATCAACTGCTCTCTATCTCGCATGGATATGATACGTTCAAACTGAAGTTCGGTCATCATGGCGGTAATCATCCGGTTAAAAACATACAAACGGGGATGGTCGAGATAACCGCACAGAATCACAACTACAATGTCCCCGACTCCATCACTGAAATCGCCGAAGTAACACATATAAATCTTTTTGATGATACCGTAGAAGGTTTGAAATATAAAAACGAACCGGTTTTTTCGGTTCAACATCATCCGGAAGCCAGTCCGGGACCAAAAGAATCCCGCTATATTTTCCAAGAGTTCTTTAAGCTTTTGCGACGTTAAAACTCCACAAAAACCGCCTTCTGCAGGCGGAAAAGCGATAACACGACATTCTCTTCAAACTTATATGAAAATAAATTTAAAAAAGTAACGAACTTTCTAAAAATCTGCAGATTTTTTCCAAAAATTAAGATTTATTAAACTTTTAAACTGATATTATAATGGCGTTAATTAGTCTAATGGTGATAGTTGGCTTTTTCTAAAAAAGTCAGAAAAACCACAACATTCTCAGTTAGACAAATTGCTTGAACTTTTAAGGAGGCTATATATGGAGAATCGTCCATTAGAGTACGACTATACGATTACCAAAATGTTTATGTTCATGGCAATCGTTATGGGTATTATCGGTATGACTATCGGTGTTATTTTGGCACTGGAACTTGCTTTCCCTGGTGTAAATACCATTTTGGGATCAGGTCCTATCGCTGAATTTACAAACTTTAGTCGTTTGCGTCCATTGCATACCGATGGTGTTGCATATGGATTTACACTAAGTGGTATTTGGGCTACATGGTACTATGTAGGTCAGAGAGTTTTGAAGGTTTCTATGGCAGAGTCGCCATTTTTGATGTTTATCGGTAAACTTCACTTTTGGCTTTATGTTGCTGTAGTTGCTGCAGTTGTAGTATCTCTCTTTATGGGATATACATCATCAAAAGAGTATGCAGAGTTTGAATGGCCGATCGATATTGCCGTTGTTGTGATCTGGGTACTTTGGGGTGTAAGTATCTTTGGTCTTATAGGTATCAGACGCGAAAAGTCACTCTATATCTCTATTTGGTACTACATCGCTACATTCCTTGGTGTTGCAATGCTTTATCTTTTCAACAACATGGAAGTACCAACTTATTTCGTTTCTGGTGGTATTGGTGATTGGATGCACTCTGTTTCTATGTATGCAGGTACAAATGATGCGCTTGTTCAGTGGTGGTTTGGTCACAATGCGGTTGCATTTGTCTTTACAGTACCTATCATCGCTATAATTTACTACTTCTTGCCGAAAGAGTCCGGTCAAGCAGTTTATAGCTACAAGCTTTCTCTTCTTGCATTCTGGGGACTTATGTTCGTTTACCTTTGGGCTGGTGGTCACCACCTTCTTTACTCTACAGTTCCAGACTGGATGCAGACAATGGGATCTGTTTTCTCCGTTATCTTGATCCTTCCTTCTTGGGGTTCAGCGATCAATATGCTTTTAACTATGAAGGGTGAGTGGCAGCAAGTTGCAAACTCTCCGCTTATTAAGTTTATGGTTCTTGGTTCAACTTTCTATATGTTCTCAACACTTGAAGGTCCGATTCAGGCTATCAAATCAGTCAACGCTATCGCGCACTTCACTGACTGGATCGTTGGACACGTTCATGATGGTGTACTTGGATGGGTTGGATTTATGATTATGGCAGCTATCTTCCATATGGCTCCTCGTGTATTTAAAAGAGAGATTTACTCTAAATCTTTGGTGAATGCACAATTCTGGATCCAAACACTTGGTGTTGTTCTTTACTTCTCATCTATGTGGATCGCAGGTATCACACAGGGTATGATGTGGAGAGCGCACGATGAGTTCGGTAACCTTGCTTACTCATTCATCGATACTGTTACTGTTCTTCATCCATACTACACTATCCGTGCTGTTGGTGGATTGCTCTATCTTACAGGTGTGTTCATGTGGGCATACAACATCTACAAAACTGCTACTGCAGGTAGAGTTGTTGACGAATCTGAACTTAAAAATGCATCACCTATGGCTGCATAAAAGAAAGGGGGAGAGAAAATGTTTCATTGGTTAGAAAAAAGACCGTTTCTTTTTGCGGTAGGTGTATTCGTTACTATTGCGTTTGCAGGTTTGATCGAGATCATCCCTGACTTTGGTAAAGCTTCTCGTCCTGTTATCGGCACGAAGCCATACAGTGTGCTTGAGCTCACAGGGCGTCAAGTTTACATCAAAAACAGCTGTAATGCTTGCCACTCTCAGCTTATCCGCCCATTCAAAGCGGAAACTGACAGATATGGTCACTACTCACTCAGCGGTGAGTATGCGTATGACAGACCGTTTCTTTGGGGTTCTAAAAGAACAGGTCCAGACCTTCACCGTGTAGGGAACTATAGAACAACTGACTGGCATGAGCACCACATGAAAGACCCAGCTTCAGTTGTGCCTGGTTCTATCATGCCTGGATATCCTTGGTTGTTCAAAAACACAGCAGATGTCGATACGGCGTACGCTGAGATGATCACAGTCAACAAAGTCTTTGGTGTTCCATATAACAAACCACTTCCAACAAAAGATGGTGGTACAGTGACTGTCAAACTTCCATCTTCAGTGGCAGAAGCACATAAAATGGCACTTGAGGAAGCGAAAAAAGTTGCAGCTGATATGAAAGACAAAAATGTTAAAGATATGGTAGCAAAAGGACAGATCCCTGAGATCGTTGCACTTATCGCATATCTTAACAGCTTGAAATAGGATAGTACAGGTGGATGTAAATACTTTTTCAGCCTATGCCTACTTTTTTTTGACACTCTTTTTGGTGATAGTTTTGTATGCATACATCTATCACCTCTATACAAAGAGAAAGTCAGTAGATGGCGTAGATTATGAAGAGTATGCAAAAATGGCTTTAGATGATGACTTGGACGCTACTCCGGTGAAGTCCAAGTCAAAAGAGAAAGAGAAATAGGAGAGATACATGAATAAGCTTTATCTATGGGGTGGGATCCTCTCTGTCTTCTTGATAGGAGCTACTTATCTTGCGATAGGTACGACAAAGGGAGGACTTAACGGAGATATCGTCAATACACTGGCAGTTTTGGGTGCGATAGCGATTGCGCTTATCACTATCTGGGTTGTTGTTAAATATGTTCGTCAAATGCAAAACGATACTGCAAGCGGTGAACTTGCAGAAGAGAACTGGGACGGTATCGGCGAGTATAAAAACGAGTTGCCTGTTGGTTGGGCTGTTTCTTTTATAGGAACTATGATCTGGGGTATGTGGTATTTCATAGTAGGATATCCTGTCAATGCGTTTAGTCAGATCGGTCAGTACAATGAAGAGGTAAAAGAACTCAACCAAAAATTTGCTGCAAAATATGCCGATATCAAAGGTGACAGACTTGTTGATATGGGTGAGTCGGTATTCCTTGCTAACTGTACCGTATGTCACGGTATCAATGCCGACGGTATGGATGGCAAAGCTGCGAACCTCAACCAAAGAATCGAAAAGAAATCTGTAGAGTATGTGATCAAGCATGGTTCAAACAACCATCTTCTTGGTATGGAGATGCCGATGCCGGATCGCAACGGTCTTTTCAACGCAAACACAGGCGCACTTATCACAGATGCTGAAATCGACACTGTAGCTTCTTACGTTGCAAATGGTTTTCAGGGTGCAGGAGCAGATATCTTTGCCGGAACTTGTGCAGGATGTCACGGACCTGATGGAAGAGGTCTCCCAAGTGTAGCTCCAAATATCAGAGAGTTTACAACTGATCTCATTGCAAACGTATTGCATCATGGAAAAAGAGGCGCTATTGGTAAGATGCCTGCTATCAACGTTCTTAACAAAAAACAAAAAGAGGCTGTTGCAGCATACATCATAAGCCTCAGCAAAGGAGAGTAGTCATGAATGAAAATAGAAGCGTATTCGCCCTTGACGGTGTAACTGGCTATCTTATCGCTGTGGTTTTGCTGCTAAGCATTTTGGCATTTTTGACTGTAAAGGCTATCGGTGCACAGCAAAACAATGCAACAACATACTACAAGATAGATGAGCAAAAACTGGTTCCAATCAGCAAAGACAACGCGAAATACTATCACGTAGTAAAGCAGTAAGGAGTCTATAATGGATAAAATAATCGGTTGGGGATTGGTCATAATGGCCATCTATACACTTTATGCTGTAGTAACTCCAAATCACCTCTTTGTAGGATAAGCGAGTTGTTACGAATCTTTCGAGGGCTTTGTGCCCTCATCTTTCTCTTTGTTTCTTCAGTTGCCAGCGCAAACTATTTGTATAAAGACGAAATAACATCCAATCAAAAATTTCATCAAGATATAGAAGCTTTGGGAAAAGAGTTGCATGATAAGACCGGCATAGCCGTGAGAGTTATCATGATAAAAAAGCTTCCAAAAGACAAAAGTATCGCAGAGTATGAAAAAGAGATCGTGTCACAGTTTGATGAACCTACAGTTCTTCTTACATTCAGCGCACTTGACCAAAAGGTTGATATTCTTGCAAAGCCGCACTCTTTATACAAATTGTTTGACAAAAAGCAGATACTTTCACCTGTCGCTTCCTATGTGCAGTCGGCATTTATGGCGATCTTCTTTACACACAGTTGGAAAGAGTTCAAAGAGACGCTCACAGATTATGGCGGCACCATCATCCCTATTTTGGCACAAAAAACAAAAAAAGAGCAAGACACCATTAACAAATACGCTACAGCCATATTTAACGGGTATGCAGACCTCGTAAGCCAGATAGCCAAAGCAAAAGGTGTCAAGCTCTCTCATGATGTCGGCCACAGCAATCAGACGGTTATGATGATTATAAAAGTATTGTTCTACGGTTTTATCTTGTATGCTATATTTGCATATATACGAATATGGATAAGACAGAGAGGACGAAAAAGAGATGTTTAAAAGCGGAAAACAGTGGCCTATCTTTATAGCGGTTGCTATCTTTGGGGTGGTGATACTTGGATATTGGACTATAAAAGAGACATTTAAGGCCGATTTGACAGAGAGTAATCTCTATATGTCCTACTACCAAAATGTGGATGAGAACATCAACGATATCTTGGAAGCGAATATAGCGTTCGATAAAAATTATACACTTAAAATTGTTGAACACAATTTAGATCCGAAAAATACGACGGTAGTGTACTCTCTTGTCGACAAAAAAGGCAACCCCGTCAACGATGCGCAGATGGAACTGGTCGTTTCTCGTCCTGTCAACGATGCGAAAGATATGAAATTTTCTCCATCGAAAATTCAAAAGGGCAACTATGTCTTTACGAACATTCAGCTTCCAAAAGAGGGTAGATGGGATCTACTGCTGAAAGTGCAAGTCGGCAAAAACACTCGTTATCTCAACCTTAAAGCCGATACACGCAAGAAAAGCATAGCAGAATTTTAATGACCATCGTACTGCCAAGTACAAGGAGCATCCGCGAAAGAGTACTCGGACAGACAAACTCGTTGCTTGACAACTACATTACAATGGGTGAGTTCCTTCAAAAGAGTATGATAGTCGAGAATCTTCGTTTTATCGACGAAGATACACGTACGGTCCTCCTGCTTGAAGCTGCAAACTTTGAACACTTCAAAAAACTCCAAATCGAGCGTAACTTCTTCACATTTACAAAAAACGCTTCGTATATCTTCAGCTTTTTTGAGGAGCTAGGCGGGGAGATGGTCTCGCTTGAGTCTATCGCCGAGTTCGACTTCTACAGTGAGTATGAAGAGCATATCGAGATACTTTCAAAGCTTAAAAGACGATATGAAACACTTTGCCTGAAGCATGGGCTTTGTGACAGGTTTATGCTTCCTAAGCATTATAAACTCAATGAGGCTTATCTCAGACATGCCGGAGCGATCGAGATCGAAGTGGCGGGAATGCTGACGAACTTCGAGCTGGAACTGCTGGAGAGGATGAAAGAGTTAGTCCCTCTCACCCTCCGTTTTGAAGCGGACAGTTACAATCTCAAGATGCAAAATCGCCTCAAAGAGCGCTTTGGCTTCGAACTTGAACGCGGGAAGCACTATGTACTCGATATACAAAGCGGAAGTATCAAAGAGGAGCAGAAGCTACAAGAGCAAAACAACATAGAACTCTACGCCCTCTCAGGCAGAACACTGCAGGTCGCACTGATCAAAAAGAAGATATACGAATATGTCCAAAAAGGGTATGATCCCTCTAAGATTGCCGTTATCCTGCCAAATGAGAGCCTCAAGGAGCATCTCGATCTTTTCGATACGAAAAACAACTTCAACTTCGCTATGGGCAGAAGTCTTGGCGAGAGCTTTGTCTATAAAAAGATACGTGCAACACTCGATATGCTCGATGAAGCGAGTGTCGAAAACGAAGCGAGACTTGAGCGTTACGGAGACGAGCTCTATCTGAAGCTTTTTGGCAGCATTAAAAAACGTGTGGCGGAAGTAGATATGACAGCACTTCTTGAGAGCTTTTTGGAGTATGCCAAAGGGAGCGAAGAGAAGCACATCCTCAAAGAGGAGATATACCGTTTTGAGAAGTTGCTTGGTTATATGCACAACCTCTCGCTCAAAGCGGCCCTTGGTATCTTTCTCTCACGGCTGGCTGCGCGCAGTGTGGATGATGTGGGGGGTGGTAAGATCACGGTGATGGGGGTACTTGAGACTCGAAGTGTGCATTTTGATGCTGTTATTGTGCCTGATTTTAACGATGCGAACGTTCCAAAAAGAGTCGAGAAGGATATGTTTCTAAGCAGTGCTTTGCGGGAGCGAGTCGGTCTGCCAAGCGCGCAAGACAGGGAAGAGTTGCAAAAACACTACTACGCTTCGCTTTTTCGCAACGCAAAGGAGGTCTGCATCAGCTATGTCAGAAGCGAGAGCGAACTCCCTTCGCGCTTTTTACGTGAACTGGGACTGATCACTCCAAAAGAGATCAACGAAGAGGAACTTGCCGCTTTGTTGTTCAAACCGGGTGCACTGCATCAAAAAGAGCATAAAAACTTCATAGCCGAGTATGACTTCACCGCCTCGAAGCTCTCCAACTCTAAGCTCGCTACTTTTCTTAGCTGCAAGCAGAAGTTTTATCTGCGCTATATAGCCGGTATCCAGAACTTCGAGATCCCAAAAGATATGCCCGATGAGTGGGAGATAGGGCGCGTGCTGCACAACGCCTTGAAAATGCTCTATACAGAAAGGACTCATTTCGCAACCAAAGAGGAACTTTGCCGCGAACTCGACAAGGCACTTGAAGCGGCAAACGGATCGAGTGCGCTTGAGAAGTTCCAGATATCCCTTTACAAAGAGGTGCTGCAGAAATTCTGTGCAAACGAGATGGAGCGCTTTGCACAGGGGTGGCGTGTTGAGAAGTGTGAGGAAGCTGTGGAGCGAGAGTACAAAGGACTCACGCTCTATGGTGTGATAGACCGTATAGATAAAAATGAGCGAGCTGCTTTGGAGGTGCTTGATTACAAAAGCGGCTCTCTCAAGCTCTACACCCCTAAAAATGTCGATGAAGCGACCGACTTTCAGCTGGAGTTCTACTACCTGCTTGCAAGCACGTTTGGCGAGGTGGAGTGTACTTCTTTTTACGATCTCAAAGAGGGGAAAGTGGTGCCAGAGAGTCTCTTTGCGGAGAAGCTGCGACTTTTCGAGGAGCATCTTCAGGCATTGCGAGAGATCAAGAGTTTTGAAGTGAGCTTGTGTGAAGATCAAAAACTCTGCGCACACTGCGAATTTAAGACGATATGCGGACGTGAGTGATGAGTTTCGAGCGAAATCTGGCCTATGAAGCAAGTGCGGGAAGCGGCAAGACCTTTATGTTGGTCGTGCGCTACTTGAGTCTGCTCTTTATGGGGGCTGATCCGGCAAAGATCTTAGCCCTCACCTTTACCAACAAAGCCGCAGGCGAGATGCAAGAGCGTATCATGATAACATTGGCAGATCTTGAGAAGCGGGATGAGCTTGGAGTCATAGCGGACAATACGGATCTTTCCAAAGAGGAGATCCTGCAAAAAAAGGATGTCGTGCTTCGCCGCTTTTTGAAGGCTCCGACAAAGATCATGACGATTGACAGCTTCTTTACGAAGATCCTACGCAAGTTCTCTTTGTATGTCGCGTTGATGCCTGACTTCGAGACGCTCTCTTCGCAGCATGAACTCAAACTGCTTGAGCAGTTCTTAAAAGAGGTGGAGGTCAGTAACAACAAACGAGCGCTTATAAGCCTCAGTTTGGAGTCCAAAAAGCGGCTTTTCGATCTTTTTGGACTTTTGGATGAGTTTTATATCAAATCCAAAGAGCTTTCCTCCTTTAGTTTTACACCCAAGCAAAAAGAGCCGCTGGAGCGTGAAGCACTTTTCATAGTAGCCGAGATGAGAAGCATCGTCGAATCATGCGAAAAAGCTTCAAAAAATGCGCTCAGTGCCTTTGTAGTGGAGCGTTTTGAAGATATCCTCTCTAAAAGCTGGCTGGGAAGAGAGACGCTGGAGTACAGAACATTTAGCAAGTGTTATTCACCGCAGCTAGATACATTGTTGCAGCGGTTGTATGGCGTTTTGCAGGAGTGGTTTGCAGCCAAAGAGCAGAGCTTCTTCGCCGCACTTTCCAGGCTTGCCGAAGTCTATGAGAGGTCCAAACGTGCACTCTACAAGGCCGAAAACGAGGTAAGTTTCAACGATGTGACGATGCTGGTTTATGAGATACTGCGCGAGAGTGTCGATAACGACTTCCTCTACTTCCGTTTGGATGCACAGATAGAGCATATATTGCTTGACGAGTTTCAAGATACAAGCATCCTGCAGTATGAGATTCTCCATCCGCTGATCCAAGAAGCACTTGCCGGCGAGGGAACCAAAGAGCAGGGAAGCTTCTTCTTTGTCGGCGATACGAAGCAATCAATCTACCGCTTTCGCGGCGGAGTCAGTTCGCTTTTTGGCGAAGTCGCACGCATCAACCATACCAAGATAGAGAAGCTGACTACCAACTACCGCAGCCAAAGAGCCGTCGTCGAGTTTGTCAACGATACTTTTCGAACAAAGATAGCGGGTTATACCGATCAGCAGGTCAAAGAAGGGGCTGAGGGCGGTTATGTCGAGGTGCTTAAAAGTGATGATGTGGTAGAGAGTGCCTACAAGAAGATAGAAACCCTCCTTGAAGCGGGTGCGAAGATGAGCGATATCGCGCTGCTGTGCTTTACCAATGCCGATGGTGAGGTGCTCAAAGAGTATCTTGGCTCAAAGGGGCTTGATGTTGTAACCGAGACGACGGTGAAGCTCGTGCATCAGCGCAGCGTGCGCGCACTTTTGGAGTATCTGAAGTACCTCTACTTCAAAGAGCGTATCTTCAAAGAGAACTTTTTCGCGCTTATCGGCAGGGAAGTGGAGATATCGTTTGTCGATTTCAACAGCGTGCCGCTTATCAAAATCGTCAAGGATGCGATAGAGCGTTACGGACTGTTTGAGAGCGACTTCAACATTTTTCTGTTTTTGGAGCTGCTTGGAGGGTATGAGAGCATCGAGGAGCTGCTCTTTAACTACGAGCGTATCGAAACGGAGGCGCTTGGCAGTGCAACACAGGGAATACGCATCCTTACTGTGCACAAATCCAAAGGGCTGGAGTACGAACATGTCATTGTTGTCGACCGTCTCGGCTCACCGCCGCCATCTCGTGAGCCGATCATTTTTGACTACGAGGGGATAGAGCTGCGAAATATCTATCTTCGTATCAAAGGACGCGACAAGATCGACCAAAGCTATGCCAAGGCACTTGAGAGAGCCGCGAAGCTGCGCAATGAGGATACGCTCAACGCTCTGTATGTCGCTTTCACAAGAGCCAGACGCAATCTGTTTGTCATCTCCAAAGTGCAAAAGAGCGTCTTCGATCTGTTGGAGCTAAGCGAGCAGAGCAGGGGCGAACTACTGCAACTGCCAAAAAGCAAGCAGCCACAAACAAGGGTGTCGCAAAGCACAGGCAGTTTCGTGGAACTCTACTATGGCTCTCAAAGTGATCTGCTTGGAAGCATCAAAGAGAGCAAAGAGGAGGAACTCGCCTCGATACACTTCGGTCTTGGGCTACACTATATGCTGGAGATGATGGAGGATTTCACAAAAGAGAGCATCCCCTCAGCCTTCGAAGCCCTTCGCAACCGCTATGGCATGCTTTTGGAAAGTGATGAACTCGAAGAGATCGCTACAAGAGTGCAGAGGCTCGTTTATCATGATGATTTCCAAAAACTCCTGCATAATGCCACCTACACAAAAGAGCAGCCGCTCAAATACAAGAAAAATCTCTACTACATAGACCTACTTATACAAAATAAAGAGGGGTATATCGTCGTGGACTATAAAAGCGGTATGAACTTTCATGAGGAGCATATCAAGCAGGTGAAAACGTACAAAAATACTCTGCATACTCTTACTAAAGAAGAAGTAAAAGGGTATCTTTGTTATCTTCTTGAAAATGACGTCCAAATAGTTGAAGTAGAATAAGCAGAGCTAGATGGCTCTGCTTAACTATTAGTGTAGATACGCTGTAAAATTAGAAGTAGAGAATGTGTCCGCTGTGCTAAAATCTATAAAGCCAGTTAAAGTAGTGTGTGCCTTGTTGCCAAAGCCCGCCAATATAGATCTGTGGACATTGTTATCTATATCATCTTCAATATGGATGACATACTGTGCAGCTGCGCTGGTGTTAAGGTCGACATTGTCATACTCTTTGTACAATCGACCGTTTGTATATAGCTTGACAGTGGCCTTTTTATCTTTAAAGTTGAGTGCAAAGAGTATATTTTTACCGTTGTAGTTATACGATGGGCTCGTATAGTTTCCGTCAAATTCATAGAGTTTACCACTGTAGGTGTATATTTTTGCTGTGGTGGTAGGTGGTGTTGTAAGAGACTGTTTATATCTTTGTGCTTCTTCTTGGGAAGCAAATAGCTTGTAAGTGGTATTCATGTCATCCGCAAGTGTGAGAGTTTTGTCGTCATGGTCAGCAATATGCAAGAGAATGGAGTTGTTTTTAAATGTTACATTTAAATCTTGACCTGTGATGGATAAATTGGCATCAAGTGGTTGTGTGTCACAATTTTGAGGAAAGAGTAAACTGCAACCGTCGCTCGTGCTGCTTTCATCGGATGAGACCTGAATGACATCAGCCTGATCATTCACTACAAGCGAATCTGTAAAGAAATTTCCTCTGTTGTTAGGAAAGACCATATAGAAAGTTTTTCCCGCGATTTGTTTTTTGATCAAAGAAGCAAGAGATTTTTTCAGATGTTCTTCTACACTTTTGATATCCACGAGAGTGATAGGATGATGACTGTTTTTTAAGAATGTAGCAATTTTGTCCGGATCGATCGATCCGTCCTCATCTGTAACATTGTTGGGATTGATATTGTTAAACTCTGCAAGAGTATAGGATTGAATCTCGATGCCATTACTTACATTCCCGTCGCTGTCAAGCGACTGTAGTAATTGTGCCACTTTCACATTGTCTTCAAAAATGGTAGTGGAACTGCTGAGTGCATCCCATGGCGTATATCGAAGAGTGAGCTTTCCAAGTTTGAATGTACAGTCTTGACCGCTTTCAAAATAGAAAGTTCCCTCTTCATCCGTTGTGCCACTTTTGCTGCCACAGGTGTATTGAACGCCCTTGACGTAAGAGTCCATATAATGACCTGTACCGTATGTTGGTGTTGGTTGGGAAGGATTGCTACTTCCACCTCCCCCTCCACATCCGCTTAATGCGATGAGCAAACTAGAGATCGTTGTCATAGTTAAAAATGTTTTGTGAAAACCTTTCATAATACACTCCTTTTTTCTTTAATTCTATGCTAATATAGTTTAAAAATTACTTAAATTAAGCAATATTTTATAAAAGTTTACTTAAATTCAGTTGTTTGTAAGTTTATACAGCTATACTTCCGTCAACAAAATAATGTAAGGGTTCGAGATGAAATTTACAAAAATTGCAACTCCTGAACAGATCGACCGCAAATGGGTTTTGGTCGATGCAGAGGGAAAAACATTCGGTCGTCTTGTCACTGAGATAGCTACGCTTCTACGCGGAAAGCACAAACCAAGCTATACTCCAAACATAGACTGCGGTGACTATGTCGTCGTGATCAACGCTTCCAAAGCGGTTTTCAACGGTTTGGACAAGATCAACAACAAAGAGTATCACAAGCATACAGGATACTTCGGAAGCGTCAAAAGTGTTAAAATGACAGAGCTTCTTGAGAAAAACCCTGAGAAGCTTTTCAAGCTCGCAACTCGCGGTATGCTTCCAAAGACGAAACTCGGTGCGAAAATGCTTAAAAAACTAAAAGTATATGCAGGTAGTGAACATCCTCACACTGCACAACTTGCGAAGTAAGGATAACGAATGGCAAAAGTATATGCAACAGGTCGTAGAAAATCTTCAGTAGCCAAAGTTTGGCTCACACCTGGAACTGGTAAGATCACTGTAAACGGTCTTAGCCTTGATGCGTGGCTTGGTGGTCTTGAGGCGAAAAAACTTCGTGTCAAGCAACCGCTTAGCATCACAAAGCAGGATGAGAGCGTCGATATCGTCGCTACTACACTTGGCGGTGGTTTCGGTGGTCAGGCTGACGCACTTCGCCACGGGATCGCCAGAGCGCTTGTGAAGTACAACCCAGAACTCAGAAGCGTTCTCAAACCAGAGGGTATGCTCACTCGTGACGCAAGAGTCGTCGAGAGAAAGAAACCGGGTCTCAAAAAAGCACGCCGCTCTCCTCAGTTCTCAAAAAGATAATTGTTTCTTTATCCTCCTCAGTGGGAGGATGCCCCCTTCACCCGTATCATTCTCCACTTTTTTTCATATAAGTCCTTTATAAGCAGTTCTGCTCTATCATTAAAAGAGAGCACCAAACTTACATGTCTTGTCTTCCATGTTGATGCGAAGAAATGCAGATGTGGTTGGTCGGCTTTCAATCGATCGAGAAAGCAAGATGAAGGATGTGAGATTCTCTCGTCGCAGTCGAAATTTTGCAAAGTGGCTGTATAAGGAATGAGCTATAAATAATTTTATAATTCAACAGCAAAAAAAGGTATAGAGGCAAGGCAAATTTTTAAGCGTAGTTGTAATTACGTTGAAAAATCATTACTTATATCTTGTTTGTGTTGTACGTGTGAGGTGAGATGAATTATGCCTCATTATTTAATTTAATACGAAGGAGATTTTCATGAAATATGCCATAAAGCGAAAAATGGCGATAGTATTGCTGGCCGTACTTCCCCAAAGCATCGAAGCGCAGGGGTACTTGGTAAGCAATTCAAATTCGGACGATGATACGACAACGGATAATACAACATATGTCACCAATCAGTCGACGGTCAACAACGTTGTTGTCGATCAACTAAAGACCGATACGATTGAGAAATCGTTGGAACAGGGAAAAAGGTTCAAAAGCGGAGGAGCAAATGGATATGCCGGTGCACAGTATATTTATGCCGACAAGGTGAGGATGTTCAACATTCCATTAGGTATGGATGTCGGATACGGATTTGGGATAGAGGCGAACGTTCCGGTCGTCTTTGCAAAAAAAGAGATCAGTGGTACCGGTAAAGATGAAGAGGGTCTTGGAGATATTTCCGGAGGTTTCTACTACCATTTTGGAACCCCCTCTAGCAGCGGTTTGAGCATCCTGTCCTTTTTATATAAAAGTACAAGCGGTGATGAGAACAAAGGACTGGGGTCGGGTGCGGATGCGTACTCTGTGAGTTATAAATATGCCAGACGATTCAATGGCAGATACACATGGCATCTGTTGGGAAGCTATACACTCAACAATGATTATACCGATCAATACGGTGCCCAAATAGAGTACGGCGACGCTTATATGGCAATGATTGGCGGGAGTATGCCTTGTCTTATAAGCGACAAAGTTACAACGAGTGCGAAATTGACATACTTTCATGCCGATGAAACGACAGAGAAAGACAGCTGGGGTGAATGGAAATACGGGGAAACGGATGTGACCGACCTTTGGATTCAGTGGGACAGTGCGCAGCTGCTAAGCGGCATTCCTCTTGGGCTTGGTATCAAGATTCCTCTTCAAAACAGAGTCAAGAATGGCGGCATGACAATCAATCCGGATAAAAAATTCTCTTTTTATGTCAGTATAGCAGGACTCTTTTAAAAAAGGGTTTTGTGTTCTACCGTATCACTCAAGAGAAAGAGATTTCAAAGAAATCGGGGTGTGGTGGAATGGATAAAAACCTTTTTTCTCTTTCGCCTTTACGAAAAAACTATATAATAGACTTCTTGCAAAACTCCTAAGTAGTCTCAGCGTTATCAAGAGAGTTTTAATCAAGGCAGATGTTCTGAGCCGTAGCGGGCGCTACGGTGAAGGTTATCTAACAAAGAGTAAAGCTCTCTTGATA
>JALUFE010000027.1 GCA_027052175.1 Helicobacteraceae bacterium
ATATAGAATTATATCATAAAAGTTGAGTCTATGTCAATCAATTTTAAAGAAAATTTCAGCATATTTTGATATAAACAGTATCAATCTAACCTAAAAAAGATAATTGTAAACACTTCAAAGAGCTTTAAGCTCTTTGAAATTTGAAAAAGAAAAAAGAAAGAGGAATTAGTGAAGGAAGTGGCGCTTGCCTGTAAAATAAAGACTCATACCATGTTCATTCGCCGCTTCGATGACCTCATCGTCACGAATACTGCCTCCCGGCTCGATAACGGCACTGACACCAGCACTCGCTGCTGCATCTATGGAGTCTCTAAACGGGAAGAATGCTTCGCTCGCAAGCGCAGCACCTGTGACGTCAAGTCCCATCTCTCTTGCTTTTTTCAGCGCACACTGAGCAGCATCCACACGTGAAGTCATACCCATTCCTACTGCAACCATAGCAGAGTTCTTCACATAAACGACGCAATTGGACTTTGTAAGGGCTGCAACTTTGTAAGCGATCTCAAGGTCTTTGAGCTCTTGCTCGCTTGCCGCTTTTTTGGAGACAAGTTTTGCGTTTTTCACTTCATCCGCTTCAACTTTGTCGGCATCCTGGAAGACAAATCCGCCATCGATATGCTTGAAGTCTTTGGCATCGTTGGCAAGCACGATCTTGTCAGCCCCATACTCGAAGAGTTTGATGCGTTTTTTGGCAGCGAACACCTCTTGCGCTTCAGGAGTGATCCGTCCGGCAATGATAACTTCAAGGAATATCTCGTTCATCTTCTCTGCCAATGCTTTATCCACAACACCATTTACCGCTACGACACCGCCAAAAGCAGAAACAGGATCACATTTAAGCGCTTCTGTATAGGCTTCAACAAGGTTGTCTCTTATCGCAAATCCGCAAGGGTTACCGTGCTTGACGATGCAGACGGCATTTTCATCTCCAAATGCCGCTGCGATCTTGACAGCTCCGCTGATATCGGTAAGGTTATTGAAACTCGCTTCGCCTTTGAGCGTTTTGAAGTTTTTGGAGAAATGATCCTCAAACTCATAAAGCGCACCCTTTTGATGTGGGTTTTCACCATAGCGTGTATCGAAAACTTTGCTGCCGACGATGAACTGCTTCGCGCCAAAACCACCGTTGAAGCGAGAATTCATATAGTTGGCGATCATACTGTCATACGCTGCCGTATGCTCATACGCTTTAATCATCAAAGAGCGTCTAAATTCGAGTGTATTTCTATCATTTTCGATCGCATCGAGAACCACATCGTAGTCCGCTACATCCGTTACAATGATAACGCTGTCGAAATTCTTCGCCGCACTTCTCACCATCGCCGGACCGCCGATATCAATGTTCTCGATGATCTCTTCAAAATCATCCGTCTTCTCGATAGTCGCTTTGAACGGATAAAGGTTCACACAAACAAGGTCGATCGCCTCGACACCAAGCTCTTTGGCCTGATCAAGATGCGACTGCTTGTCGCGTCTGTGGAGGATCCCGCCATGGATGTAAGGGTTGAGAGTTTTGACTCGCCCCTCGAAACACTCTGGAAACTTCGTCACCTCATCGATCTCGATCGCATTCACACCCGCTTTGAGAAGCATCTTGTAAGTTCCACCCGTTGAGATGATCTCATACCCGTTTTGCTCAAGTCTTTTTGCAAACTCGACGATACCGCTTTTGTCACTGACACTGAGTAACGCTCTTTTTTTCATTACACCGCCTTTGGTAAAATAGTTGCGCAATTATAGTAAAATATAGATTAGAAACTGATAACAATATGCTATAATTTGCTTATTGTGCAAGAGGATTGTTATGCAAAACACAACGAAAGAGAAATATATAGAATTTATAAAATCTCATCTTCTACAGTTTCCGGAGATCAAAAAGATAATCATTTTTGGCTCTTTTTTACAAACAAGTCACCCTAACGATATCGACATAGCTATCATCCAAGAAAGTGACAGCAATTTTTTGGCACTTTCACTAAAATACAGAAAAGCCTTACGAGAGCTCTCAAAAAAAATATCTTTGGATATCCTACCTTTACGCAAAGATTTTGATCATGGATATTTTGCACAGGAGATCCACAAAGGCAGTACAATCTATGAAAGATGAAACCAGATTGTGGCTTCAATATGCCAAAGAAAATCTCTGCTCAGCCGAGATACTCCTACAAAGTCATCTATACAATCTTTCCCTTCAAAATTCACAGCAAGCTATAGAAAAGTTTTTAAAAGCGTGTTTTATAGAAAAAGGAATCGGACTACAAAAAACGCATACTATTTTTTTATTGATCGAGAAATTAAAAGAACACGGTTTTTATTTCAGCATAAGTGAAGATGAGATAGACCTTATCGACTCTATATATCTTGCTTCAAAATATCCCTTGGGTTCTGTTCTTCCAGATTTTGAAGCAGATGAAAAAATCTGCAAAAAATGCCTGGATGTTGCAAAGACTGTTGCAGAAGATAGTGAAAATTGTATGGAGTAAGAAGATGTACAAACTCGCATTTTTCGTCCCAAAAGAACAAAAAGAAGAGGTCAAAGAGGCTCTTTTTGCCATCGGTGCCGGTGCTTATGAAAACTACGACAAATGCAGCTGGGAAGTTGAAGGAACGGGACAGTTTCGACCACTAGAGGAAGCAAATCCTTTTTTAGGTAAAGTGGGCGAGGTTGCGAGAGTTGCAGAATACAAAGTGGAGATGATCTGCAAAGATATGCTGATAAAAGAGGCGGTAAAGACTTTAAAAGAGGCGCACCCCTACGAAGAGGTGGCGTATGAGATTATAAAACTCGAAGAGTTTTAGAGGTCTTGCTCGATGACCTCTTTGAATGTATTGAAGTAGTTGTCTTGCAACTGCTCCATACTCATAGAAACATCGTTGATCTTAATTTTATCGCCACCCACGACGCCGATAAGTTCATACGAGAGATAATCTTTCGCAAAGGCTTCGAAAGCTTCCTGGTTTTCCGGTTTGACTTCAAGGATGGCGCGCGAAAAGCTTTCGCTGAAGATATCTTTCTCATTCTCTACGCTCATAGTCACTTCGCATCCAAGACCGCTTACGGCACTCATCTTGGCAAGCGCTATGGCGACACCGCCGCTGCTTGCGTCTTTGGCGCACTCAAGAAGCCCTTTTTTGTTGCCTTCTATGACAAGATCCCAAAGTTTGAGCTCTTTGGCATAGTCGATCTCTGGCATATTGCCCTCGACTACCCCATGAATCTCTTTGAGATAGAGGCTGCCGCCAAACTCATGCTTCGTCTCTCCTACAAGGTAGAGAAGATTCCCCTCGCTTTGGAAGCTGGAGAAGAGGACTTTTTCTTGTGAATCGTTCACTCCCACAGTTGCGATGGATGGTGTCGGGAAGACACTGACACCCTCTGTTTCGTTATAGAGTGAGACATTACCGCCGATAACCGGCGTGTTAAGCTCCGCACATGCCTCTTTGATACCAAGGCAGCCCTCGGCGAACTGCCACATCACTTCGGGATTCTCCGGGTTTCCATAGTTGAGACAGTCGGTGATGGCAAGCGGTCGTGCACCACTCATCGCGACGTTTCTACCACTCTCGACCACTGCTGCAGCCGCACCATTGCGCGGATCGACATAGCAGTAGCGTACGTTACAGTCCGCACTCATTGCAAGCGCTCTGCCGTTTTCCTTGACACGGATGACCGAAGCATCGAGGCTGCCGCCTTTTTTGACGGTATTTGTCTGTACCATCGAGTCGTACTGCTCGTATATCCACGCCTTGTCAACCACTTCCATCGACTTTGTGAGTTTTTCAAATGCTTCCTGATTGGAGACTTGTGAAAAATCCTCCAGTTTGATGCCTTTGATCACTTTGAGATACTCCGGTTCTTTCATTGGACGCTTGAGAACCGGTGCCTCTTCACTCACCGGATCGACCGGTACATCTGCCACTTTTTCTCCGTACCAAAAGAGCTCCATTCTTCCCGTATCGGTCACTTCTCCGATAACCGCAGCATCAAGACCCCATTTTTCAAAGATTTTGATGATCTCCGCTTCGCTGCCTTTTTTTGCACACAGAAGCATACGCTCCTGAGACTCGCTGAGCATAAACTCATACGGTGTCATCCCCTCTTCACGTGCAGGTACTTTGTCAAGATGCATAATCATTCCGCTGCCGCTTCGACCGGCCATCTCAAAAGAGCTCGATGTAAGTCCTGCTGCACCCATATCCTGGATACCTACAACATGATCGGTTTTGAAAAGTTCCAAACATGCCTCAAGCAACAACTTTTCTGTAAACGGGTCACCTACTTGAACAGTCGGGCGAAGGCTCTTGGACTCCTCAGTGAAGCTGTCACTACTCATAACCGCTCCTCCAAGTCCGTCACGTCCCGTTTTAGCTCCTACATAGATGACTGGATTACCTATCCCCTCCGCTCTGCCGTAGAAGACTTCGTCACTCTTGGCTATACCGAGCGTGAAAGCATTGACAAGGATGTTTCCGTTGTAGCACTCATCGAAGCTTACTTCACCACCGATAGTCGGAACTCCCATACAGTTACCGTACCCACCGATCCCCTCAACGACACCGCGAACCAAATAGCGCTGATGTTTGGAGGTTTTATCATCACTTGTTACATTTCCAAAACGAAGTGCATTGAGGTTGGCTACCGGGCGCGCTCCCATTGTAAAGACGTCACGCATAATCCCCCCAACTCCCGTTGCAGCACCCTGATAGGGCTCTATGAAGCTTGGATGGTTGTGACTCTCCATCTTGAAAACGGCGGCATACCCATCCCCGATGTCGATAACGCCGGCATTTTCACCAGGTCCCTGGATAACCCACGGCGCTTTTGTCGGGAAACCGCTTAGATGGATCTTGGAAGATTTGTAAGAGCAGTGTTCACTCCACATGGCACTGAAGATCCCAAGCTCGACAAGATTTGGCTCTCGTCCGAGTATCTTCTTGATATGCTCATAATCTTCTTTTGAGAGTTTGTGTGATGCTAAGAGTTCATCGATGTTCTCTAATGGCTGGTTCACGGAAATATCCTAATGAATGGTTTTTTAAAGCGCAAGTATAGCAAAAGGCGGGTAAAAAATCTCTAAATCCTAATCCCTAAAATCTAAATCCTCGCTTATTTAAAACGAAAATCCTCTTCAGTAGGGATCTTTTTCTTTAAATCGAAGATGGGGATGTACTCGATCTTCTCGATCTCATACTCCTTTTTGCCGCCTGGCAGCTGCAACACGATCTCGTCCCCCTCCTCTTTACCCATAAGCGCTTTTGCAAGAGGCGAGTGGATCGAGATAAGCCCGTTTTCGACTTCCGCTTCCAAAGAGCCACAGATGGTATAGACCTCATCTTCATCAGTGTCGAGGTTGCGCAAGTGGACTCTACTGCCAAAGCAGACACGGGAGTGATCGAGCATCTCAGGGTCGATGATGACCGCCTTTTCTATCATCGAGTTGAGATAAAACAGACGCTTGTCGATATGCCGCAGCTTCTCTTTGGCTGCATGATACTCTGCGTTTTCACTTCTATCGCCATGTGCTGCGGCTATCTGTTTCTCTTTGGCAACTTCAGGTTTGTGGATGTCTTTGAGAAATTTGAACTCTTTGACAAGAAGGTCATACCCTTCTCTGCTCATAGGTTCCTTTTGCATCAGGCGGCAAATCCTTTGATATAATAGGTGTCTTTTCCATCGACTTTTTCCAAAGCCACCTTAAACTTTTCTTTAAAACGTTCGATCTTCTCCAACGCATCCTCTTTCATTTCCGGAGTGAGTGCCTCGACCTTTATTTTAAGATGGTCGTTTGAGTTCGACATAGCTATGTACGATTTATCGACTTGCAATGCATCATGCAGGTCGAGCACGTGCTTGATAATTTTGTCATAGTCTTTTGTGTTGTCACGAATACGCTCAAGCTGTTTCCTCAATGTATCACTAGGTACATAGCCAAGTTTCGTCAAAACGGCATCGGTATTGATAATCGTCATTTTCCACTCTCTTTTTTGGGAAAATATTATCAGTTTTTTGTAAATATTCAGTCTTGATTTATATGGGTGTACTATAATTACGAAAAGAACTCAAGTAATGAAGGTCGCCAAATGACAGAAGAAGTACTCAAACGTGTCAAACAACTGCCTCCACTTCCTGAAAGTGCGATGCAGATTGAAGAAGTTTATCAAAATCCGGATTCCACTTTCCAGGATATGGTCAAAATCATTGAAAAAGACCCTCTTCTTACAGCTGACATCCTAAAAGCTGCAAACTCACCTCTATACGGTTTCAGCCGTGAGATCAATTCTATCTCTCAAGCTGTTGGTCTCTTCGGAATGGGAACTGTCCGAGGATTTGCCCTGGCATCAATAGTGAAAAAGAGTTTCTCGCTCGATCTTTCACCCTACAACCTAACAAATGTAGCGTTTGCGGAACTGACGAAAAAAGAGCATGCACTGATGACTGCATGGTGTTTGAAAAAAGAAAATCGTCTAATGGGCATTCTTTCACCTGCAGCTTTTCTTGTAGAAATAGGAAAAGTAATCATTGCGCAAGTCATTATCTCTGAAAAGAAAACGGAGGAGTTCAAAAATGCCTTGTCCGAACTCCAAAATGACGCAGATGCCGCGGAACTTGAGATCGTCGGCATTTCAACGCCGGAGGTAAGTGCAAAAATTTTCGAGCACTGGAGATTTGAAGAGAATCTTGTCGATGTTATCGGCAAATGCATTGCGCCGCAAACCGCTGATAGTGATGAAAACAAAAAAGCGGCTGCAATCCTGCAAGTCGTTCGTACAACCATCCCTCTAAACGGCCTGATTAGTGATAAAAATATCGAAAACGCAAAAGCACTGATCGAAGAGTATGGACTCGATATCCAAAGCTATGAAAATGCAGTAGAAGGTATGAAATAAATTGAAACACCTCCTTACGAAACTGGCCATCGGCCTCTATGAGCAAGACGTGTCTGATCTCTACAGACCCGTTGTGCATGAATTTTTGCAAAAAGGCTACATCAAGAAAGACGCAGATGTCTACAAGCTTAGTTCACGCTACCGCTTTGGCTCTATCACACTCTCCAACTCCAAAAACGGTGCCTATCTGCATGTTTACGGTGAATCCGTCAAAGACATTTTTATAAGTACAGAAGATCTTGCGGGCGCCACGGACGGGGATATCGTCGTCGTGCAGCGCTATATAGCCAAAAAAGGACCCGCATCCGGAAAAGTCATCGAAATCATCGGTCGGGAAGAGAGCTACAGTGTCGCTGTCATCATCGAAAAAGAGAATGAAAAAAGATTGGTAGATATACGTACACTTCACCCTACGGGAGTGGAAATTACCCGTGAGACAATAAAGAGCTATGAGACTGGAACACTCTTTCAAATCAACAATCAAACAAACAGTATCATGAAAGAGCTTGGCAATATAGCTAATCCGAAAGTCGATGAGAAGATCGTTCTTGCACAATTCAACAAGCATGACGAATTCGAAGAGGATGTGCTTGAAGAGGTGAAGCAGTTTAGTGAGGTTGATGCCTCCAAGCACAAAGATCGGAAAGATCTGCGTCCTCTTCCATTTTGTACGATCGACCCCGTCACAGCCAAAGACTTTGACGACGCTATATACTGGGATGAACAGCGCTCCACCCTCTATGTCGCCATCGCCGATGTGAGCCACTATGTCAAACCTTTCGGTGCACTTGACAATGAAGCGATGTATCGTGGCTTTTCCATCTACCTGCCGCACCGTTCCATCCCGATGCTCCCCCGCATACTCAGTGAAAATCTCTGCTCCCTTCAGCCGGTAGCGGACAGACTCGCCTATGTTTTTGAAATGAAACTGGACCTGAAATCTTTAGAGGTCAAACACTCCAAGGTTTACGAAGCGATCATCCATTCCAAACGCCGCTTCAACTACGATGAAGTGGATGCGCTCTTTGCAGGTGAACTCAAAGCACAGAATGAAACGGAAGCGGGGATCTTCATCTACCTCAAAAAGCTCAAAACCGTTACCGACAAACTCAGAGAAAAGCGTCTGCAAGTTGGATTCGATTTTCGTAGTGACGAGATTTCGATGACACTCGATGAAGACACCAATCTTATAGCAACAACGATAGAGGAGCAAACCCCCTCTCATGCCCTTATCGAAGACTGTATGCTGCTTGCCAACAAAGAGGCTGCGGCGCGCTATGATCGCGGAGTGTTTCGTGTGCATGAAGAGCCAAGCCAGGCAAAGCTTCAGGCACTCTACCAGGAACTTTCGGCTATCGGGATCAATATCGAGATCAAAGAGAGCATCAAAGAGACGATCGAGGATATTCAACGTCAGGCACGTGAACGAGGCATCGAAAAAGATGTCGACACGCTCATCATCCGTTCACAGATGCAGGCACGCTATGCTCCTGTCAATCTCGGTCACTTCGGGCTTGGGTTCGAGCGCTATACACACTTCACTTCACCCATCCGCCGTTATGCCGACCTGACTGTACACAGACAGCTAAAAGCCATCGCAAAAGGCAAAAAGGAGGAAGAAAGCTACGTCCTTCGCAATATCGAAGCGCTCTGTGTCTCCATCTCCAACTTGGAACGTGAAGCGGATATGGTGGAGAAGGAGTATATGCATCGCAAATATGCCAGATGGGCAAAAGAGCATATCGGTGAGGTTTTTAGTGCCAAGATTAGCGCAACCACACAGGAGTACAAAGCCGATCTCGATGACGAGATCAAAGGAGCTACGCTTTACATCACCAACCCGACAACCGCCGTTCTTTTTCAAAAAGTCAAAGTCCGTATAGAAAATGTCGATATCTACCGTGCCAAGATTTATGTTACAACCGTGGAGAGCTGATGTACAAAGCGGAATTCGATCGCCTGCTTGGACAAGGAGTAAAAGAGCGCAACTTCCTCCTCTTTGGTGAGAGCAGTTTCTTTATCGACCGCTACGCCGCACAACTTGCTGCTATCGAAGATGCGAACAAACTCACACTCTACTTTGACGAGTATGACTTTCAAACCGCCAAAGCACACCTCTCCCAGGCCTCCCTCTTTGGCGGTACGAACCTGCTGCTTGTCAAAAGTGAAAAGAAGATCCCTAAAAAAGAGCTTGAAACACTGTTTACACTTTCCAATAAGGGGGAAAACCGTTTTATCTACGCTTACTACGGAAGCGATCACAGAAGCTACAACAATGCCTTTAAAAAGTTTGGCGTCGTAACCGTTCGATTCTTCCATCCAAAGCCAAATGAAGCAATCACCATTTTAATGCAGGAAGCACGTGCCAAGGGACTCAATATCGACGGCTACACTCTGAGTCACCTGCTAAATCTACATAACGGTAACATCGAACTTGCTCTTTGCGAAATGGGCAAACTTGCACTGCAACCGGTGCAGCGTATCACAAGTAAAGAGATAGATGCTCTTGTCTATGGTATGGGAGAGGTAGACCTGCAAACCTTTACAAAAGAATTTTGGCAAAAAGAGGAGTATCTTCCTCATCTCGAAACACTTCTTGAAGCCGGTGAAGATGAAATACGCATTCTCACTTCTCTTACAACCCAGCTACACGAACTCTATCTCTTCAACATTTACATCCGTGTACATGGAACAGCCGATGCCAAAGCCATCCTCGGCTACACACCACCTCAGTTCGTTGTCAATGAAAAAGCACAGATGGCGATGAAGATCAAACCTCAGAGCTTCTATGTGCTTACCCGTATTCTTCTTGAAGCGGAACTGAAAATGAAATCATCCGGAAACGACAAACGAGCCATACTCTACACCACCCTTCTTTCACTGCATAAGAATTTCTGATATAATTGTAACACCAAGACAGAAGGTGTCATAATGAACATAAACAACTACTTCAATGTCGCCATTATCGGCGGAGGCATTTCAGGTACTTCTTTGATGTATGTACTGGCAAAGTACAGTGATGTCGGTAGCATCGCCCTTTTTGAGAAGTATGGCGAGATAGCAAGTGTGAATTCCAATGCCAAAAGCAACTCGCAGACACTTCACTGCGGCGATATCGAAACCAACTACACATTCCAAAAAGCAGCCAAAGTAAAAAAAACGGCTAACATGCTCAAACACTATGCATTGCATCATGGTTACAATGAGCGCTATATCTTCAAATTCAAAAAGATGGCTCTTGGTGTGGGGGAAGAGGAAGTCGCATATATCAAAAAACGCTATGAGGAGTTCAAAGAGCTCTACCCCTATATGGAACTGTGGGATGACTCACGCCTAAGTGAGCTTGAAAACGCATTGACCGAGGAGCGAAATGAGCCTATCATCGCTATGGGTGCTATGGATGAGTATACCGCTGTCGATTTCGGCTCTATCGCCAAAAGTTTTGTAACCAATGCAAAAGGAGCGAACGAAGATTGTGAACTTTTTTTAAATCACGAGATAAGACAGATCAAAAAAATAGGAGACAAATTTCGTTTGGATTGCAAAAACGGAGAATACTTCTTTAGTGACTATGTCGTTGTAGATGCCGGAGCGCACTCACTTCTACTCGCCCATGAAATGGGGTACGGACTTGAGTATTCGGCTCTACCGATAGGCGGCAGTTTTTTCTTCTCCAACAAAGAGGTTCTCAACTCCAAAGTCTACACCGTTCAAAATCCCAAACTCCCTTTTGCCGCCGTACACGGTGATCCGGATATCGTCGACGGGCGTGTACGTTTTGGACCGACAGCCCTGGCTCTGCCAAAACTTGAACGTTATCGTTCGGTACACTTCCTAGACTTCTTGGAATCTCTCAGTCCGGATCCGGAAGTTTTCGAGGTCTTTTACGATCTGGTTAAAGATGATGATATCCGTGACTACATCGCAAAAAACTTTATGTACGAGATACCCGGTATTCGCAAAAAGCTCTTTGTCAAAGAGATCAAAAAGATCGTTCCTGCTCTCACAAGCAACGATATCGAATATGCAGAAGGTGTCGGTGGTCTGCGTCCACAGGTCATCGACAAAATCAACAAAAAACTGCTTTTCGGTGAAGCCAAGATCGACAAACAAGACGGCATCGTTTTCAATATGACCCCATCTCCGGGCGCAACAAGCTGTCTTGGCAACGCATATGAAGATGCAAAGACGGTATGCAAATATCTTGGAATAAAATTCAAAGAGTATGATTTCAATAAAGATTTGGTAGAAGGATAGACCTCGAAAGAGGCCTAATTTTGGCTTAACTACAGCCGCAGCTGCCGCCCCCTGAGTGTGACTGTTGCGGTGCCGCACCTGTTGAGCAGGCACTTACACCTGGAGGTGTTGTCGGCTGGACAGCTTCGTTGTCCACACCACCCTCGGCATTGATCTTCTCTATGAAATTCCAGATCTTCTCTGCCGCCTGTGCGTAGCGTTTTGCACTTTCACTGTCTGGATAGACGAAACTGATAGGCTTACCGCTGTCTCCACCCTCGCGGATAGCCGGCTCAATAGGGATTTCGGCGATCACTTCGGTATCGTACTCTTTTGCCATCGGCTCGGAAGTACCTTTACCGAAGATATCGTACTCTTTACCGGTATCCGGCGCGATAAAACCGCTCATATTTTCGATGATGCCTGCAATAGGGATATGGAGTTTCTTGAACATATCCAAACTTCTTCTACTGTCATCGAGTGAGACAGTCTGTGGAGTCGTTACGACCAAACCTGCAGTCACCGGTACGCTTTGAGCGAGTGTGAGCTGTGCATCACCTGTTCCCGGCGGCATATCGATAACAAGCACATCGAGCTCGCTCCATAGGATATCGCGAAGGAACTGCTCGATCGCTTTCATAATCATCGCTCCTCTCCAAATAAGCGACTGCCCCTGTTCCATCAAGCTTCCCATAGACATAACCTCAAGACCGTATGCCTTGATAGGCAGTACTTTGTTGCCTTGAACTTCGGGCTTGATATCCTCTATACCGAGCATTCTCGGGATATTCGGTCCGTAGATGTCCGCATCGAGAAGTCCGACTTTAAGACCCTGCTTCGCCAAAGAGATAGCAATGTTTACAGAGGTGGTTGACTTTCCAACCCCGCCTTTACCGGAGCTGATCATCAAGAAGTTCTTGATCTGAGGAGCAATGTTTTTTCCTCTTGAGCTGCTCTCTTTTGGCATTTGTGGAGCGGTGATGTTGATAATAATGTTCTGCGCTCCTGCACGCTTAAGCTCCTCTGTCGCCTCTTCGCGGATCTGCTGAGCCACTTCCGGAGCGGAAGATGTAATATCAATGTGTACTTCCACATCTTCACCGTTAATTTTGATATCTTTGACAAAACCGAATGTCACTATATCTTTGGTAAAACCCGGATATGTAACTTTCGAGAGTGCCGCTTTGACTTTCTCTTCACTCATTTCTCTTCCTTTTTTCAAATAAGATAAAAATTATCTGATTTGCTGTTTGTGCGAATTATAGCACCTCATATTTAACTGTTACTTAACTGTGAATCTTCGCACAAATGGTTTAAGAGAAAATTTTACAATTTTTCCCTTTTTTAAGAGTAATTATACAACTTTTCAAGTATAATTCCGATAACGTTTTTACAAAACGTCAAAAATGGGCCCTTAGCTCAGCTGGGAGAGCGCTTCGCTGGCAGCGAAGAGGTCACCGGTTCGATCCCGGTAGGGTCCACCATCTTCATAACTACTCAAATCAACTGCGAACGAACCTTTCGACCTCTTTTCCCGTAACATCCATCTGAGAAATTGCCGGCAAATCACATCGAAAAAAAAAAGAGTTTTTTCAGTAAATAATTGTTAAACCCGGTTTTGCTTTAGGAGTGTTAGAGAATTTGCATAACATTTCTTATGCTTTGTGGCATAAAAGAAATGCTGTATGAAGCTAAAAATGCAAGGCAGTTTGCATTTTCCTAACGCTTCTCCCCTTTTTGGTAGTCCAAAAATTCTATGAATGCTCCTGGTAAACATGAGTGGTACGTATTTGCAAATTTCTAATGCAAAATCCGGGTTAAAATTTTCCAAAATTTACTTGATATAATATCAAAGGTAGTGAACTCCCAGTCTGTTAAATACAGGTAGTTTACCACCTTTGGTATAATTCTCAAATGAATGCAAAAACAAAAGAAGAACTGAAAAATACTATAAAGAGTGAGACAATCGCTTTAGCAAATAAAATTCAAATCCTCCAACAGCAACTTGAACCCGTAAAAAAGAGCTGCGCGTATGATGATGCCGAATATGCTTTTTTATGTAATAACTATAAGGTCAAAGAACGAGAGATCGAACGGTTGCAACAGCGCTATGAAGAACTCGAAACAGCACTTTCTCGCATAAAAAGTCCATCATACGGCATCTGTGAAGAGTGTGAGGAGGAAATAGAACTCGAACGCCTTCACCTCTCACCCAATGCGAAAATTTGTACAAAATGTCTAAAAAACTCAAGAGACTAAGCGATAGGTAGCTCAGGGATATCTCTAAAACCGTTGTCTATGTTTTCTATGAGAAGATCGAGTGCTTTGCGCACATGTTCACTCTCATCAAGTCTATCATGAGAGTTGACGACACTGATATATATCTCGTCAGTTGACAATCGTGGCTCCATGTAAGTCAAAAGATTTTCAGCTGCCTTGAAACCTGCCTCCACACTCGCGAAATCGAAGATTACCGCTATAAAATTGGAATCCAGGACTACCACCGTATCAGTATCTCGAACATAGCGCTTGACAAAGTCAGCGTCAATCTCTCTTATCGCGATATAAAGAGCGATTGTAAAATCAACCTTATAACGTCTTTTCCTGTAGTCATATATCTTCAGATATTCTACAATCTCACTTTTGTACCTGTTGTAATTCTCTCTAATTTGAGTTATCAATCTGTTTTTCATAAGATGATTATAGCAAGTTCAGGAAAAATTATATATATCTCTTTCCTCTTTTCGATCAAAAAATGTAAAAAAGAGAGGTTTCGTAAATTCACGAAACCTTTATTGCAATGAAACGAGCTGCTCTTTGACCTTTTTTTGCTTTTCCATAGCCTCTTCCAATGCAGCTTGGTTCTTTTGGAGAACATCTTTGGGAGCGTTAGCGACAAAACGTTCATTGTTGAGCATCTTCGACAGTTTCTCGATCTCTTTATGGAGTTTTTCCTCCTGTTTTTCAAGACGGTTGATAATAGGGGTAAGATCGATCGAATCGGTCGGAATGAAGACTTCACACTTCTCACCGATGTCACTGACAGCATTGGGAATCTTCTCACAGATAAACTCGATACTTTCAACTTTTGCAAGTTTTTCAATAAATGGCTTGGCAATTTCTTTATCTTTTTCGTTGAACTCATCTATCTTGACATAAGCTTTTTCTATGCGGCGGTTCGCCATATCGACAAGCACTTTTGCGCGACGTATCGAGACAATCGCATCCTGGATAACTTCAAATCTTGTCTCGTCGCTCTTTCGCTTTTTCGTTTTTGTAGGGAAGCGTTTTATCATGATAGAATCGCTCTCTTGGAGTGTCGTACCGCTGAGCTGATGCCAAAGATACTCGGTGATAAACGGCATAAACGGATGCAGCAGTTTCATCGACTCTTTGAAGATAGCACCAAGCTCGACGATACTGGATTTGTCCGCTTTTGAGAGCTCAATCCCCCAGTCGCAAAACTCGTTCCAGATAAAGCGGTAGAGCACCGTAGCTGCATCGTTGAAACGATACTCATCAAGATACTCCCGTACCTCTTTGGTCGCCTGGTTAAGACGCGAGACCATATAGCGTCCAAGCGGCGTGTTCAGACAGAAACCTTCAAGGTCAGGGAATGTCTCGACATTCATCTGCAGGAATTTCGCCGCATTGTAGAGCTTGTTGGTGAAGTTGCGGTTGAGTTCGAGTTTTTTCGTACTCATGCGAATATCACGCCCCTGCGCGGCAGAGATAGCAAGCGTAAAGCGCAGGATATCCGCACTGAACTCGTTGACCATATCGAGAGGATCGATGACGTTGCCTTTGGACTTACTCATTTTCTGACCATGTTCATCGCGTACGAGTGCATGCAGGTAAATGTCTTTAAACGGCAGTTCACCCATAAAGTGCTCGCCCATCATCATCATTCGAGCTACCCAGAAGAAAAGAATGTCAAAACCGGTAATAAGCAGTGAGTTTGGATAGAACTCTTTGAGATCGTCACTCTTGAAGAGCTTGTCCATCTCTACATCGCCATTACCCCACCCAAGCGTAGAAAACGGCCAGAGCGCGGAACTGAACCATGTATCGAGTACGTCAGGGTCTTGATGGAAGTTCTTTGAAGCACACTTCGGACACGCTTCCTCTTTCTCCTCTTTGCTCGCCCACTCGTGGCCACACTCGTCACAGTAAAAAACCGGGATCTGATGCCCCCACCAGAGCTGGCGGGAGATACACCAGTCTCTCAGCTCACTCATCCATGCGTTGTAAGAGTTGATCCAGTGTGGGGGGAAGAACTTTGCTTCACCTTTGTTGGTTTTCTCGATCGACTCTTTGGCTACTTCGCTGCGAACGAACCACTGCTTGGAGATGTAAGGTTCGACAACGTTTTTACAGCGATAACAGTGCCCTACTTGATGGACATGCTCTTCAACCTCAACTAAAAAGCCTTCTTCTTCGAGTTTCTCGACAATCTTCGGCCGGGCTTCAAGACGCTCAAGCCCCTTGAACTCACCCGCATACTCATTGAGGATTCCCTTCTCGTCAAAAACCGTGATAAATTCCAAATCATGCCGTTTTCCTACTTCGTAGTCGTTCGGGTCGTGCGCCGGAGTGACTTTGACCACACCCGTACCAAACTCCATATCGACATGAGAGTCGGCAATGATCTCGATCTCTCGATCGATCAGCGGAAGTTTAACCTTCTTTCCGATAAAAGGCTTGTAGCGTTCATCATCGGGATGTACCATTACCGCCGTATCGCCGAAGTAGGTCTCCGGTCTTGTAGTTGCCACAACCACCTCGCCACTGCCATCGGCAAACGGATAGCGGATGTGATAGAGTGCCCCTTTCTCCTCTTCATACTCCACCTCGATGTCACTGAGCGCTCCGTCATGCGTACACCAGTTGACCATATAGTTACCGCGAACGATGAGCCCTTCGTTGTAGAGATGCACAAACGCCTCTTTGACCGCTTTTTGTAGTCCTGCATCCATCGTAAAACGCTCACGTTTCCAAGCAGGACTCACACCCATCTTTCGCAGCTGCGTTGTCATGATACCCGCAGACTCCTCTTTCCACTTCCACGCACGTCTAAGGAACTCTTCACGCCCTATCTCCTCTTTGGTCTTGCCTTCGGCAAGGATCTGTTTCTCAACGACATTTTGCGTCGCGATACCCGCATGGTCGGTTCCGGGCTGCCAAAGTGTCTTGTAGCCGTCCATTCGCTTGTAGCGGGTGATGATATCTTGCAGTGTAAATGTCAGTGCGTGCCCTATGTGGAGTCGCCCCGTAACGTTTGGCGGAGGCATCATAATGCAGAAGTTCTTTCCCTCTTCTTGTATCTCTTTATTGCCTTCTACTTCGAAGTAGCCGCGCTCCTCCCAAATCTTGTAAAACTTGTTTTCCGTCTCTTGTGGATTGTATTTGTCTGACATTGTATGATTGCCCTTATAAGCCTTAAAATTGCGGAATTATATCGAATATAGAGTGAATTTTTGCTTATTACTCTTGCTGGCACTGACCGAATAGATAATTAATTCATTCATTTCCCAAGATTTTTATTGACAAAAAACCAAGCGAGTCTATTATCAAGCCACTCAAAGCTTTTGGCATGGGCTTTGGAGCGTCGAACCAGATAA
>JALUFE010000028.1 GCA_027052175.1 Helicobacteraceae bacterium
GATACTTTCAAATTTTCGCAGCGTTTTCCCAAATACCGAGTCGTTTTGCATGGATTTACAAACATTCAAAACATATGAAAAACTAGCACATTATGCAAAACAAAAAACGAAAGAGATGCCAAAAAACTTGTCATCAAAAGAGCAAAAGACTTACAACTATCTTCTACAAACCAAACACGGTGAGTTGACTTTGCGACTAGAGCAAGAGCGGATACCTATGGAAACTATAAAAAATTTTATAAAAGGAGAAAAGTGAAAACATACGACATATTTACTAAAACAGAAAAAGAATTACCAAGCTATAAGGCTGATTTTTTACTGATGGCTTCGGTGACAAGAACCTGTGAGATAGAGGGAATCACACAAGCAGGCATCCCCGGACTTATACCGCTAACACCGACACTCGATGCGGAGTTTATATCGAGTGGGCGTGTTTTTTCGCTGCCTGAGCTTGCCGAAACACCTAACGGAGTGCCAACCCCTGCGCTTATCACCAAAGCGGTGGATAACTTGGCAGGGTTTAACTCTATAGAGGTGTGTGACTTGGGACTGGAGAAGAAGCCCAAGCAGACAAAACTCTATGAGTTTGACATCAAACCATCCAGACGGATAGATCAGGGTGCGGGTATAGATGCCAAAGCTGTTTTTCTCAAAGGGATGGAGTTTGGTGCAAGCTATGAGCTCAAAGGCAGTTATCTCATAGTTGGAGAGAGTACGCCTGCAGGAACGACAACGGCGGAAGCGGCGATCCGTGCACTTGGATATGATGTGGCTGGGTGCTTTAGCTCCAGTTTCCTTAACGCTCCAAAGAACATAAAAGAGGAGACGATCCAAAAGGCACTCTCGCTTATAAACGACGATATGAGCGACTTCGAGAAGCTAGGTATCGTGGCGGACAATATGCTGCTCTTTACCGCAGGATTTATCTATGAGGCGACAAAGCGCTTCGAGGTGGTGCTTGCAGGCGGTACGCAGATGGCGGCGGTGATGCTTATAGCCGATAAACTCAGAGAGACGATGCTCCTTCGACCAGATCATAAAAATCTCACGCTTGCTACAACGCAGTGGGTCGTCGAGGATGAAAAGAGCGATATAGAAAAACTGCTTCGACTACTGAGTTATGAGCCAAAGACACTTTATACAACCTTTAGTTTCCAAAACGCCGAGATTCCGGTGCTTCAAAAGTATGACGAAGGAGAAGCCAAAGAGGGCGTGGGTGCCGGCGGTGCGCTGGCATACGCTAAAACGCACGACTTGGAAAACGATGCGATAGTTCAAAATATAGAGATGATGATGTATGAGATGATGTGATGAAAGCACTCTTTATAGGCGGTATCAAGTCGGGCAAGAGCAGACATGCGGAGTCGTTTGCCTTGCAACAAGCCAAAAAGAGGCCATACTATCTGGCAACGACGGAGTTTTTTGATAAGGAGATGAGGCGTCGCATCAAGCGTCATAAAAAGCAGCGTAAAAAAAGCTTCAAAACTATCGAAGAGCCGCTCAAACTCGCGAAGGTGATCAAAAAGTGTGACGATGTCGTTCTTGTAGAAGATATCAGTATGTGGATCAACAATATGCTCTACCACGGTAAAGCCAAAAAGATAGAAAAAGAGCTTGCAAAACTGCTGTCATTGCCTCAAGATATGGTTTTTGTGCTCAACAATGTCGGAGAGAGTGTCATCAGTGAAAATGCACTTGTACGGGAGTTTTGCGATATAAACGGCGTTGTTTCGCAGATGCTTGCCAAAGAGTGTGATGTGGTTTACAATGTCGTAGCCGGCATAGCGACACGGATTAAACCCGGATTTTGCATTAGGATTTGATAAAAGATGCGCCAATGCTTTGTGCAAGGGGCGTTTAGAGAATTTGCAGCGGCTACCTTTTTGGTAGTCCAAAAATTCTATGAATGTCCATTGTGCAAATGATTGGTGCAGATTTGCAAATTTCTAATGCAAAATCCGGGTTAAATAGAATCTGATATAATTGGGCAGAGGATTATGTGATGCAAAAAGAGGATATTTTAAACTATCTTAAAACAAACAAAGAGAAGTTTTATCGGCAGTACGGTATAGAGTTTATCGGACTGTTTGGCTCATTTGCAAGAGATGAAGCAAATGAACAAAGCGACATCGACATAGTTTATACGATAGATGAAAAGCAAAAGCTCTCTATCTTTAAATATTTGGAAATTTTACAGCGTCTTGAAAACTTTTTTAACAAAAAGGTCGATCTTGTCCGATATGAAAAGCTAAAGCCACGCCTAAAAAGTTATATACAAAAAGATCTCACTTATGTATAAAAGCAGTAGAGATTATAAACTCTATCTTGAAGATATAGTAGATGAGTGTGAAAATATCAAAAAGTTTGTCGATGGGCTTAGTTACGAAGAGTTTACAGAAAATATCGAAAAAGTTTACGCCGTTGCAAAAGCGTTTGAAAATATCGGCGAAGCGGTAAAAAATCTGCCAAAAGAGCTAACAAGCAACTACCCTCAAATCCCTTGGAGCGAAATAGCGAAAATGAGAGATGTGTTGACGCATCACTATTTTGGGTTGGATGATAAGATACTGTGGGATACGCTCGAGGATGATTTTGAGAAGTTCGAGAAAACAATAAGAGAGATTTTAGAGAGTTGATAGGCAGATATCTCAAAGGCTTTATGCTTGCTTGGAATATGCTCACTATCGTTCCGCTATTTCAAGTGCATGACTTTTTCAAAGGCATCAACGGTATCAGTGCGGCGTTTTATCCTGTTGTAGGGTTTATCCTAGGCGGGCTGCTCTTTGGATCTTACGCCGTTTTTAGTGATATTTTTCCTCCTGTGCACGCTGCGGTGATGCTCTTTGTGCTTTGGGTTGTGCTCACAGGGGCACTGCATCTTGACGGCTTTAGCGATACCGTAGATGGGCTTTTTGTTTCTAAAGATAAAGCACTTGCAGTGATGAAAGACAGCCATACGGGCGGGATGGGGATGATCTTTAGCGTCGTTTTTTTGATCTTCAAAGCGTCGTCGGTTGTTTATCTTGGCAGCTATGCCCTTTTGCCGCTTGTGCTGGCGCTCTCAAGGCTCAATGCCGTGGTGGCGATATACAGCTTTCCTTATATCTCAAGTGGTATTACCCAGTTAGTCAAAGAGGAGCTAAACACAAAGTTGCTGCTTACATCGCTTGGCTTTGTTTTTGTCGTCGCTCTTTTTCTACACGGGTTGTGGCTTTTTTGGCTTTCGCTTCTGTTTGGAGTTGTTGTATCTTGGCTTTTTGTGAAGCGTTATGGCGGGATGAATGGTGATATGTATGGCTTTTTGATAGAAACGACGGAGCTCTTCTTGCTCAATCTTCTGATAATGGCGATCTGATGCGGCTTTATTTTGTACGACACTCGGAGGTGATAGAGGCGTATCAGGGGCGATACAACGGGCATATCGACATCCCGCTCTCGCCAAAAGGGAAACAAGACGCTAAAGAGCTTGCTAAAAAGCTTTCACACATCAAATTCGATAAGGCTTTTTGCTCCGATCTACTGCGCGCACGCGAGACCATAGCAGCATTCGATCTTGAATGTGAAGTTATTTACACCGACAGACTGCGCGAGAAGTCCTGGGGCAGACACGAGGGGATGAGCTTTGAGGAGATTACCAAAGAGGGACTGGAGTACACAAGCTTTGAGCAGTGGATAGCAGCTTTGGATGGTGAGCGGCTTGAGAGTTATGCCGCGAGATTGCAAGAGTACTTTGAAGAGGTGCTTTTAGGGCAAAAGGGTGAAAATATCCTTGTCGTTACCCACGCAGGAGTGATCAAGATGTTGATCGCTTTAAATGAAGGAATGAGTTTGGATGAGACGTTTGCTATCTCTTTGACATATTCCAGTTATGTCTGTTTCGACAGAAAAAACAGTAAATTTTTGATTGGTTTGAAAGAAAAAAGTGAATAAGGAAAGATACAACTCTCTTATGATAGAAGGCTGAAAGCCCTCTATAAAAAACTAATTGCCGCCTTGATTTGTAGCATCTTTTACAGCACTGTCAATCGCTTTCGTCGCTTCTGTCTGAATCTTGGTAGACGCGGAATTCATATACGCTGCAATCCCCGCAATCAGCCCTACACCTACTATAACTAGAAGAAGTGCTACAAGCACACCGCTCATCCCTTTTTGTGACTTGAGTCTCTTTAAAAATGCCTTGATCATATCCTGATCTCCTTTGTTTAATTATTTGAAAAAATTATACTGTAATTTTTTTGTGATGTCAAATTACTTTAACTTAATTGTTTGATAATTATTTGATATCTTGGGAAATTTCTTGAGTATATTTTTTTGATACCCAAAGAGGTTCATCCAGCTTTATACACGCTCCGTTGCCGCAATCCTGGGCTATTTTAAGCCAAGTAATTCCCCCTGCCTTTTGTTCACCGTCACTGATAAAACGGTGACCTTTGGACCAGACATCGACTCTTTTTCCATTCAGAGGCTTTTTACGAATAAAAATCTTCGTTGTATCAATAACATACATTTTCTTTGAATTTGTTTCGTTTTGTAACATTTGTTGATTTTTTTTAGAAAGTTCATCGTTTGCATCATTTGTTAAATCTTTTTTTTCGCTTGATTTATCCTCTTCTTCAAGAGCGGGTTCTAACTCTTCATTCTCTTTTTTTGGCAGTATATCACTTGTAATCTCGACGAGCTCTTTATCTGTATCGTTCGATAAAGTGGTTATTTTGCTTTTATTTGATTTGTCGGCTGCTTGAGTAGATGCAGTCGAGGATTGAGCAGGTTCTCTCTTTTTTGAATCGTTTTCTTCATCGAGTAAAACTATCGATTCTTCCGTAGATTCTTCATCGATTTTTTGGTTTGTAGTGATTTTGTCGGGACCGTTTTCTTTTTGAAGAGGCTTTGATTTTACGTTTTTTTGTTCTTCGATTTCGACTTCTATCGGTTCGATCTTCGTTTTGTGACGCTTTGTTACAGCTTCTTTTTTTGGAGCTTCTTGCGGCTTGTCGAGAATGAAATTTTTATGAAATTTTTTTGTTTCTTTGGTAAATTTTTCATAGAATTTCGAATCGTCGATCGCATTGTTCGCATCG
>JALUFE010000029.1 GCA_027052175.1 Helicobacteraceae bacterium
ACATAAGATATAATAACGTTAATTTTCACAGAGGACTGAATTATGGTCAAAGTAGAATTTTTAGGACCTATCGGCAAGGAGCCGCGTCAATTGGACATATCCAACCTTTCCGAGCTTTCAGACAAGCTCAAGGAAGATGCAAGCCTCAAAGAGTGGCTGGAGTGTTCGGCCGTCGCAGTTAACGATAAGATTGTTAACTCCAAAGAGTATCCGTTACACGACGGAGACAGGGTCTCTTTGCTTCCACCGGTTTGCGGAGGTTGATGTGCTGGAACTGTATGACGGAGCACTTGACGTGCCGGGACTCCTCAAGCGCTGGTACGAAGAGGAAACAAAGAGCAATTACGGAGCTTTCATCCCTTTTGTTGGGACAGTGCGCGAAGAAGACGGGATCGAAGGGCTGAGCTTCGATATCTATGAACCGATCCTGCTTGGCTGGTTCGAGGAGTGGCAGGCGAGAGCCAAAGAGCGTGGAGCAACACTCAAGATGGCACACAGTCGCGGTGATGTGCTTGTGCATCAGAGCTCCTACATCGCAGCCGTTTTTTCACCCAAACGTCGTGTGGCACTGGAGATGATAGAGGAGTTTGTCGAAGATTTCAAAGCAAGTGCACCGATATGGAAGTATGATATCATAAACGGCGAGCGTGTCTATGCGAAGGATCGCTCGACCGCTATAGAAGGAAGTGGGATTTTGGCATGAGTAAAAGATTTACAGCCTATGAAACAAGTTTGAATATGTTGGAGCTAGTCGATATCGGCGGGATAAAAACGAAGAGAGTCCCGCTTGGCGAGAGTCTTGGGTACACGCTGGCACACGATATCGTTGCTCCTCAAAACGATCCGCAGTTTCCGACAGCATCAATGGACGGTTATGCGATCCGTTTTGCGGATCAGAAACTGGGTGTTTTGAAAGTTTTGGGAGACAATCCTGCCGGCAATGACGAGCAGCGCTTGGTTGGCGAGGGTGAGTGCATCAAAACTTTCACGGGTTCGAAGATGCCAGAAGGCACAGACACGCTCATCCCTATCGAAAATGTCACTTACGAAGATGGTTTTATCAAGATCAACGAAAGTGTCGAGCAGGGATTTGCCGTTCGCCCTGTCGGTGAGGGGTATAAAGCCGGTGACGTACTGATAAAGAAGGGTGTGAAGATCGGCTTTGTCGAGATCGGTGTGATGGCGGCTCTTGGTATCGTTATGGTTGAGGTGGCCGTCCCACCTCGAGTCGCCGTGCTTGCTACGGGAAGTGAGATCGTCGATCTTGGCGAGTGCAGCGACAATCCGGCCTCAATACGCAGCTCCAATAATTACACGATCGAAGCGCTTTGTAAAAGTGCAGGGGCGGAGGTGTTGCAGATGGGAACGGTCAAAGATGACAAAGCGAGCATCATGACAAGTTTCACAAATGCGATCGAGAGCAGCGATATCGTCATCTCGACAGGCGGTGTAAGTGTCGGAGACTACGATTTTGTCAAAGATATCGTGCCCGCACTTGGCTTTGAGGTCCTTTTTCAGGGGGTCGCCATCAAACCGGGACGCCATATTATGGTTGCGCAAAAAGGGCATAAGTTCATCCTTGCACTTCCCGGTTTTGCCTACTCATCCACTGTTACGGCAATCCTCTATGCGCTCCCGCTTATAGCCAGGATGCTTGGCAAAATGCGAGCCTACAAAATCGTCGAAGCGAGACTTGCGGAGAATTTCAAGAAACGTACTCCTTTTAGTGAGTTTCGAGCCTGCAATGTGTACGTCGAAGAGGGCTGTTACAAGTGCGATTTCAGGGGCAAAAAAGTTGGCAGCAGTGCGATCCTTGTCAATATGCTGGGTGGCGCCGGACTGATGATAGCCGGAGAAGAGGATGCTTTCTTGGAAGCAGGAACAATGGTAAACGTCATCGTGTTAGAGAGTTTTTGATGCGCTTTTTACATATCGACCCTCGCAAGCATAGTGTGGAAGAGATGGATCTGAAACTTGAAGCCAATACGTTTTATACCTACTTCGGTTCTATTTTGATCGACGAGCTTCCTACGCTTGGCGGACATACGGTTTACACTGACGGCAATGCCCTGAGTGAAAGCAAACCTGCCTACTTCATAGGCGAGCAGATTGTAGTAGGGGATGCGCTTGTGCTTGGTCGTAACGGCTTTGAGGAGATAGATGCCACACTTTCACCCGATGATCTGGCAAAAATGATACGCTATGACGTGCCGCAATTTTATCAAGACGCTCTTGCTCTCCTGGCCAAAACGGATCTCAATCTCTACAGAGCTTTTTATGTCGAACACAACGGCGAAAATATGGAGCTCAACATTGCATGGGTGCTCTACTTTTTCAATATTGCAGACGAGCGGACCAAAGAGTACTTCTTGAAACATCTTTCCGAAACGGTAGAAAAAGATGGGGATGTTGCCGCTTTTATGCAGAAGATGGCAAAAGCGGCACTTAGAGCTGCTGGTTAAAAAAGTGTCGGCTGCAAAGCCTTGACTTTGTAGCTTTTGCGATGGATATCGCAATATCCATGCTTTTGTATCAGTTCTATATGGCGTTTGGTTATGTAGCCCTTGTGTTTGTCGAACTCATACTGCGGGTATAGTTTGGCCGCTTCGAGCATACTACGGTCTCGTGTCACTTTGGCAAGGATGCTTGCGGCACTTACTTCTGCTACTTTCGCATCCGCCTTGATCATCGTCTTGATGCCCTCCACTCCAAAAGTAGAATTGCCGTCGAAGAGATACGTATGCGCCTTCAAGGTTTTCTTGATTTCCTGCAGCGAATTGTGTAAGCACGTTGAGAGTCCAAGCTCATCAATCTGCTTGGACGAGTGTCTGACTATATGATAAGATGCAGTTGCAACGATACGCTCATAGAGTGCTTCTCTTTTTTTTGCGCTTAACTGTTTGGAGTCGGCAAGCCCCTCTATGGGTTCGTTCAGTATGCATCCAGCAACAACAAGATCACCCGCTATGGGACCGCGTCCCGCTTCATCTATTCCGCACAACACCGCACTACTCTTCGATGTAATACCCTATCCCTTCTGCACTTTTGATTACGTCACTGCCGAATGTCATCTTCAGGCGCATAAAGCTTCTTCCGGTTTTTATCATTTTTTGATGAAATTTTTGAAAATATTCCTGTATCTCCTCAAGTGTCACGATGACTCCAAGATTGGCCAGGAGAAGTTTGAGAAGTTCTTTATGATCCTCTTCAAGTTCGATCGGAACGTTGTTTTTGAAAAACTTGTCAAGCTTCGTATCGTAATGGTATATATGGGAGAAGAGGAGTCTGCTGTTTTTTGAGAGAAGCTGCAGTCTGTGCTGCACGGCATCTTTTGGCAGAGAAGCGACGTCAGCTGTGCCATCTTTGGAGGGTTCTGCTGTTAGAGCCATTTGTAGAGATGCCTTGAGAGAATTTGGATGAAAAGGTTTGACGATATAACCGCTTGGGTCGAGCTTTTTTGCTTCAGCAACGACCTGTTCATCGGAGTGAGCCGTGAGAAAGATAAATGGCTTTGCTGTCTTTTGTTTGAGGATTTTGGCGAGTTCCAAACCGTCTGCAGCTTTTTGCAGGGAGATGTCGATAAAAAAAAGATCGGCAGGGATGTGTTCTATGCTTTTGATAACTTGGGATGGGGTGTGAAAAACACCGCTTACTTTATACCCCATTTTTTCGATATTGAACTTGAGATTGAGCGCCGTTGTTTCGTCGTCCTCTATAATGACAATCTGTTGTTTCATAGCTTTGTCCTGACGGTTTTTGTTTGAATGCCTGGAAACAGGATAGCATAAATAAATATAAATTTTTCTTAATTTACATTTGCTCTTTACTCACCGAGAGCCCAAATGTCAAAGGGTATCATCTCTATCGTTGAGAAGGGGTGCGATATTGTCGCTTCCCTGTTCATCGTGACGGCGGTTATCTTTTTGATATTGTATGCAAAAAGATGCGCTTCGAGACTTTCGACCTTCTTAAAAACACTTCGTTCGTCGGCAAAAGGTTTGCAAAGAATTATTTCATTGTTCTGTGGAAGATAGAAGTCCACATTGTCAAGGTAATAGCACTTCTTGGCATGCTTTTGGAGTTCCAAAAAGATGAGGTTTTCAAAAAGACGTCCGAAATGCTTGTCGATTGTAAGAGCGGTTTTGAGGTAGATGTCTGCAAGGTAAAGTTTCTTGACCGCTTTTGGATGGGCGTATTTGCCAACTTCAAAAAGGTAGCGTTTCTCAAGCAGTGTTTTGTAGGCTTCGTAAGTTTTGTCTTTGGATAGTTTTCTTTTTTGCTTGAGCCGTTCATAGATGCTAAACGCCGAAAGAGGAGTTGCGTTGAAACGGGCGATGAATTTGAGCAGATCGAATTCAGTCTGCGTCAAAGCAAGATGCAGCTTCTGTTGGACATGCAAAGCACGCTCATCGGGTGTGAGTCGGTGCATACACGCAAGACCGCCCAGCTGGAGATAGTGATTGAGCGCGCTTGAGTCGTATTTGTACTCATGGGCTAGAAACTCTTCGTAATCCAGGGGATACAGCCAAAGAGTCGGCAGATGTTGCATCGGAAGAGGACGTGGAGTGATAAGCAGCAGTTGGGAGACGTTTGGAAGTTTGACACTGGGGAGATAGTTGTCCAATGCAAGCGTATCGATGCCGTTTTGCAGACAAAAATTTTGGAGTGATTCGTTCAGGGCGTCGATGTCGATACGTTCATCTTTGCAATCAAGATAGAGATAGCTCTTTTTTTTCAAAGTAGTGAGATAATTTTTAACGAGACGCGTTTTTCCGCTTTGTGTTATACCGCATATCTGGTAGCTACCGCCATCAAGAGAAAGTTTCCTTTCATGGTGTTTTTCAAGAGAGATGTCCGATTTGTAGAGCTCTTCGAGTAGTATGTCCATTCAAGTGCTTCAAGTTGGGATGGAGACTATTAGACTTCTTGCAAAACTCCTAAACAGTCTCAGAGGAGTCAAAGCCAAGAGATTTTGTAAAACAAATTTTCAAGCCGAGCCGTAGCTTAGTTTGGAAATTTTTTTGCGAAATGTCGCAGGCTTTC
>JALUFE010000030.1:0-15561 GCA_027052175.1 Helicobacteraceae bacterium
CTGATCCTGCTTGATATCAATATGCCAAAACTCGACGGATTTGCCGTATGCGAGAAACTCAAAGCCGACAGGGAGTTTGCCGATATTCCCGTTATATTTCTTACAGCCCTCAGTGACATCGACAATGTAACAAAAGCTTTTGAAGTCGGTGGCGCGGATTACATCGTCAAGCCTTTCAACCCACTCGAGCTCAAGGCACGCGTCAAAACACAACTTAAAGTGCTTACACTGATGGAGGATTTGCGCCAGAAGCAGTCACGTCTTGCGCAGCTCTCCATCAGTGATCCCTTCACGAAGCTCCCCAACGCACTTTACTTCGAATCGCAGCTCAAGATAACGCTCAAAAGCGAGCCGGTTTGGGTCGTGCAGCTCAAAATCGACAAGCTCGAGAAGCTCAACAGACTTTATGGATTTAGTAAAACGAACAAAGTGCTTGCACGCTTTGCAAAACTGCTGCAGGACAGCTGCTACTCCAATGCAAAGATAGCGCGTCTGTATGGAGGGAGTTTCGGTATCCTTTTTAGCAATCACTCTGTAGGTGAGATCGAGAAAAATATGATCATGATACGCAAAGCACTCCAAGCCGACAAAGTTCTTGGTGGGGGAGTCATTAGCGTCGATGCAGCCGTTATGCATCTCAAAGAGAGCATATCGGTTGAGAGAGTCTATATCAAACTGCAGCAGGGGTTGGACAAGATCGAGCATTCGCTCGATTTCAACTATCTTTTTGTAGAATAGTTTTTGTTTGTTTGAGATAATCTGCCAGTAATGCTTCAAGCTCCTTTTTTGGACACTCATCTGGAGAGTGCTCGCACTTTTTGATAAATTCATATCCGTTTTGCAGCCTGAGATTGCCAAAGATGCCTTTGAGTGTATGGAGCAGATCTTTGTTCGGTGCTTCTGTTTTGAGATGCTTTAGTGCTTTTTTGAGTGAGTTTTGCAGGCTGCCTAGAAGCTTGTAGATGATGGCATCGTTTGGCAGCATTAGTTTTGATTTGAGTGTTTCGACGTCGATTGTATCGGCTTTTGGAGTGTTTCGCTCCTTTGGTTGAAGATATTTGCGCAGTACTTTGTCCAAAAGTGGTGCTTCAAGCGGCTTTGGCAGTGTATCGTCTGCTCCGGCAGCTTTGAAGCGCTCGATGTCGCTTGGGATGACATCGGCGGAGAGAGTGACGACAGGAGTTTTGTGGCCGGTGGCTTTAAGCTGTCTAATGGCTTCAAGACCGTCTAGCACCGGCATATTGACATCCATAAGTATAAGATCGAAATTGCCGTTTTGCGCTTTCGTGACGGCCTCTTTGCCGTTGTTTGCCATCTCGTACATTATACCCCGCTCCTCTAGAAGTGCCGAGATGAGGATCTGATTGGTTTCGTTGTCTTCGGCAACGAGCACTCTGCCGCTAAAACGCTCCGTCTTCTCCTGGTTTTTGCTTTGTGTTTTGTCCGCTTTGTGCATATGGGGGATGATGGCGTTAAAGAGCACCGAGCCCGTCACAGGCTGGGTGATAAGCGTAAAGCGTTCATGCTCGCAGACAAGATCGCTCTCGCTTTGGCTTTCGATAAAGAAGATATGCAAAGAGGGGTGATCCTCTAGCAGTTTATGGCACGCATTTTGATCGAAAATATCTTCGCAGAGGATGAGGATGGTGGTGTTTGGATCGAGCTTTGAGAGCGATTCTATCGTCTCATATTTGATGCCCCATGCATCCAGGTATTGTGAGACGATGGAGTAGATGTCGCATACAGGATGCTGTTCTTTGTGTTCTATGAGCATCATTGTGCGAAGTGATGGCGGATTGTCGATGTGCAGAGCATCTTGTTTGTTGAGAACTTCACACTCAAGATCAAATGCAAAGGTGCTCCCTTTGCCCGGAGTGGAGTGGACCTCGATATGCGATCCCATCATCTCAACAAAACGGTTGCTGATGGCAAGACCAAGCCCTGTTCCACCAAATTCTCTGGCTGTAGTGTTGTCCGCCTGAGAAAACGGTTGGAAGATGGTTTTGAGTTTCTCTTGGGGTATCCCGATTCCGCTGTCACGCACACTAAAATGAATGGCGGCTTTGTCGTTTGCCCTTTTTTGTAATGTGATCGAGACTTCGACTCTGCCTTTTTGGGGAGTGAACTTGATCGCGTTGCCTATGAGATTTGTCATGATCTGCTTGAGTTTGTGTACATCGCATCGCACGGTTCGCGGCAGATGGGGATCGATATAGGTGAAGTACTCGATCTGTTTGGTCTTGGCGACGGAGGCGAGTGTCTGGATCGTGGCTTCCATCTCTTCGAGTAGATCGGCTTCGATAAGATCGAGCTCCATTTTCTCCTCTTGGAGCTTGGAAAAATCCAGAATGTCATTGACGATATGCAGCAGGGATTTGCCGCTTCGGGAGATGATCTCGATATAGCGACGAATCTCATCATCAAGATCCTTTTTCAGCAGCAAATCGGTAAAACCGATGATGCCGTTAAGCGGTGTGCGTATCTCATGGCTCATGTTTGCCAGGAAGATCGACTTTGCCTGTTCGCTTTTGTGTGCCTGCAGCAGTGCGTTTTCCAAGTCGGTGATATCGTTGAGGTTGATAAGATAGTTCTTCGCAAAACGTTTGACCTTGAAGGAGAAGGTACGCACAACGCCGTCTTTTGTTTTGATGAGCGCTTTGAAAGGTTTGGCTGCATCAGCAGCCATATCGAGCCAGTCGGGGTAGGTTACAGGGTCGATGTAGCCCTCTTTTTTGATAAAAAGATCGCAGATGCAGTTGTGTTTGGACTTGAAATCTTCGAAATCTTTGAAATCGAGATACTCAAAGAGCTTTTGATTCACAGAGAGCATCCCGTCGTTTTTGGAGGTGTAGATGACGATATTGTCCTGATTGTCAAATATCGCCTGAATGAAGCGCTTTTGTTCTTCGATCTCTTTTTGTGCTTCAACCTCTTTTGTGATATCTTTGCGGATCGCTATATACTCGACGATCTCGCCTTTGTCGTTGAGAATCGGCTTGATAATCGCATCGACATAGTAGATCGAACCATCTTTGGCACGGTTGGAGAACTTGCCTCTCCAACTCTTTTTTGCCGTTATCGTCGCCCACATCTCCTGCCAAAGTTCGGGCGGATTGGCAGGGTCTTTGACGATATTGTGCTTTTTGCCAAGCAATTCCTCTTTTGTGTATTTGCTGACTTTGCAGAAGGTGTCGTTGACGTAGGTGATGATGCCTTGGGCATCTGTTTTGGAGACGATGAAGTCGCTGTCGATGATAGATTTGTACTCTTTGGCAAGAGAATCGCTTGCAGGTTCACTTGTTATGGATAGAAACGAAGCGCAGAGCGGTTCGAGTTCCTTGGAGGTGTCGAGTATCTCCTGAGCAAGACGCATACGCAGTTCAAGTTCGCTTTTATGCATCGAAATTCTCCTCTTTGAGTTGGCTGATGATCTCTAAAAGAGCATTTTGTATCTCTTTTTTGTACTTTGCAAGGGCGGCGCTATCTTCTTGTTTGGCAGACTCTTCCGCACAGGCAGCGATATCTGCAAGCTGTGTGAAGTGGAAGTTGGCCGCAAGACCTTTGATTGTATGTGCCGTTTTATAATCAAGCGGTTCGGTCTCAAGATGTTTGAGAATCTCCTCTGCAGATTCGATAAAGCTTGCAAGTAACCTTTTGACTGTCTCTTCATCCAAAAGTTCGAATGTTTTTTTGAATTTTTCAAGGAGTATGTCCTTGTTGCTTCGTGAGGAGGTGTTTTGTGGTGCTTTGGGAGAGATGTCGAGGTATTGTGAAAGAATCGTATCGAGTTTTTCGGGAAGGATGGGTTTGTGCAGATAATCGTTCGCCCCCGCTTTTTTAAACTTTTTTATATCGCTTTCGAGCACATTGGCCGAGAGTGAGATGATAGGTTTGTCAAAACCCTGCTCACGTAGTTTTTTAATCGTGCTCAAACCGTCGAGGAGAGGCATGTTTATATCCATAAAGACAAGTGCATAGTCGTTTTTTGCAATTTTGTTCAGGGCTTTTTTGCCGTTGTCGGCAAAATCGAAAGGAATCTTGCGCTCTTGCAGCAGAATCGAAAGTAACAGCTGGTTCGTTTTGTTGTCTTCTACGATAAGCACTTTGTTCGCTTGGGTTTTCGAAAATGTTTTTGGCATATCGTTTTGCAGTTTTTTTGGTGCTTCTGCTTTTTCAAGTTCGAGTGTGAAGTAGAACCGGCTGCCTACTCCCTCTTTGCTGTCAAGCCGCATAGTCGAGCCCATCATGGAGAGAAATTCAGAGCTTATGGCAAGTCCGAGTCCGGTGCCACCATATTTTTTGTCTATCGAGTTGTCCGCCTGAGAGAACGGTTTGAAGATATGTCGCTGCTTCTCTTTCGAGATGCCGATTCCGCTGTCTTGAACGCTAAATAGAAGCGTTTCTTTGTTCTTTTGCTTTTTTTGGAGAGAGATTTCAAAGATAATGGAGCCGTATTCCGGTGTAAATTTCACGGCATTGCCTATGAGGTTATTGACGATTTGTTTGATACGCTGTACGTCACAGAGAAGATAGTCAGCAATGGCGGGGTCTATAGTTATCTGATAGTCGATATTTTTGCTTTTGGTCAAAGAGGCAAATGTCATGGCGGCTGCGTAGAGTTCCTCTTTGAGGTTGCAGCTTTCAAGATGCAGCTGCATCTCGCCGCTTTCGATCTTGGAATAATCCAGAATGTCGTTGACGATATGTAGTAGCATCTGTGAGCTTTTATGGATAATATCGGCATATTTTTGCGCTTTTGGGTCATGCAACTCTTTTTTCAGCAGTTCGGCAAAACCGATGATACCATTGAGCGGTGTGCGTATCTCATGGGACATGCTGGCTAAAAAAGCGGATTTGGAGCGTTCGCTCTGATGTGCTTCTTCGATGGCGTTTTCAAGGGAGGTGATATCGTCAAGGTTGATGATATATTCGTTGTCGATCAGGTTGATCTTGATACGAAAAATTTTTTCACCGTAGCGTGTACGCATTTTGACTTTGTAATCCTTGTCGGGATTTTTGCAGACACGCTCCATCCAGTCGGGAGTGTCGATGGCGTTGAGGTATCCTGATTCACGCTCGAAGAGTTCACTGATGCACTCATGGTGCCGTTTGAAATCTTTATAATCCGCAAAATCAAAGTATTCGAAAAACTTTTTGTTGACCGTAATGATCCCTTCTGTTTTGGATGTGGAGATGAGTATACTCTCTTGGTTGTCGAATATAGCTTGAATGAAGCGGTTTCTGGCTTTGAGCTTCTCTTTGGTCTGAAGTTCTTGGGTGATATCCTGTCCGATCGCGATATACTCTTCTATATCGAGCAGTTCGTTGTAGATAGGCATAATGGTCGTATCGATGAAAAAGCGCTTTTTGCCAATTGTGACATTTAGGAGCTGACCGTGCCATACCTCTTTGTTTTTGAGGGCGAGGCGTATCTCCGAGAGGATATTTTCATCTATTTTGATCAGATCTTCTCTGCGAATGGGACCCGGCTGTTTGTCGCAGTTGCTCACTCTGCAGAAGTTGTCGTTGATGTAGGTGATATTGCCTTCTGCGTCGATTTTGACAACGAGAAAGGTTTTGTCGACGAGCTCCTTGTACTGTCGAAGCAGATGGATGTTTGAGCTTAGTTCATTGGAGGTCTGTTCTATGAAATTGGTGAGCGCTTTGAAAGTGAGATTGTCTTTGGTGCGTGTACGGTGCGGCAGATAGGTTCTCTTTTTTTGAGGATACGCGGAACTTTCGGAGAGAATGAGAATCGTCGTGGTACAGTTGAGTACGGCATTGTCGTTTGTTGTGCTGTAGAATTCTCCATAGGTAAAAAAACCGGCGGTAGGGGCGATTTTCTCAAAAGCTTTGAATTCGTTCTCCAGTACTTCGCCAAGCAGAATTTTCCGTGCGATGCAGGAGAAGATATAGATCGCTTCTGCAGGTCGATTTTGCAGTTTTGATGCGATTTCGTTGGCTCCCGAGATCACCGAGGCGGCGTTGGAGAAGCCAAAACGCACGCGCTGTCCCTCCTTTATGGGAGCTGCAAAAATGATTTTATCGCCCTCGATGCGCATGGGAGTGCGGGAGATGATCGTCGACCCGTCTTTATAGAGGAACTGAAAATCCGGCAGTGAAGAGATATCATGTTCAAATATGTGCGGACCGAGATATTTTTGAAAGAGCATAAGTGCATTTTCACCGTCTATTTCCTCGACGGCTCTGCCGGTTGCTTTTGTGATGGTGAACTCTTTGCCGACGGAATACCAGTTGAGATTGTAGCGGTTGTCGGCGTGGAGATTTCTACCGCCAAACGAGACCGCCACACATCCTTTGTCAAAAATGTTCTCACCATACATTACAAAAGTTTGCTGCTGTTTGAAACCGTCACCTGCCAGACCTCCTGCGACAAGGAGATCGGGATGCTGCTTTTTGATTCCTTTGATAAAACCGTCGTAATTTTTGCCATGCAGACCTTCGCTCAGCAAAAGGAGTGCTTTCGTCTTCTTGTCACAAATGGCATTGGCCGTTTCTGCACCGCTTTTCGCGTCGATATTGGGGGAGTAAACGGTTTTTATGCAGCTTTTCTCAAATAGTGAGAGAGAGATGATCACTTCGTTTTCATACATTTTGGCATGAGCGATTTCTCCAGCCGTCGTGGATCCGACGATTTCACATTGAGGAAAATCTTTTTGCAGTTTCAGAAGGATTTTTTTAAGCTTTTTTTTGTTGGTTATAGATGTGTAGAGTTGGATCAATCCGCTTTTATATTTTTTCTTTTTGGCTTGTTTGCGGGCTTTTTCGTACCTCTTTTTTTGACGCATCAAAAAGACTATATGCTTCATTTTTACTCCTCTTTAATCCCATCATTATAGCAAGTTCGCTATACTATTCCTATGAAATTATCCAAAGCCGCAGCACTCAAGTACGACCCATCCCAAAACAAAGCACCAAAAGTTTTGGCTTCAGGCAAAGGCAAAGTCGCCGAAGCGATTATCGCCAAAGCCAAAGAGTATGACATCCCTCTTTTTGCCAATGAAGCGCTTGTAGAGAGTCTGGTTGGGCTTGAGATCGACAGCGAGATACCTCAAGAACTCTATGCGGCGGTTGTCGAGGTCTTTGTCTGGCTGGCGAAATCGGATGCGAGGGTGGGGTCTTGATAGCGCAGGACTCTATCGAAGCACTCAAAGCGCGTCTGGATGTCGTCGATGTGATCGGCAGCTATATCGAGCTGAAAAAAGCGGGTGCGAACTTTAAAGCGTTATGCCCTTTTCATGATGAGAAATCTCCCTCTTTCGTTGTGAGTCCCTCCAAGCAGATTTATCACTGCTTTGGATGCGGGGCAGGGGGTGATGCGATCAAATTCGTGATGGATTACGAGCATTTAAGCTACCCGGAAGCCATAGAAAAACTCGCAGCGACCTACAATTTTTCACTGCGCTATACCGATACGCAGAAACAGCAAAACAACGATCTTTTGGAGAGAATTAACGAGTGGTATCAATCTCTTCTGCCGCACAATAGAAGTGCTTTGGAGTATTTGACAAATCGCGGAGTGTATGCAAGCAGTATCGAAAAATTCGGCATCGGTTATGCACCGGGCTCGAAACAGACTTTGGAGTGGATCAAATCACATTTTTTCAATATGCAAGATGCTTTGCGTCTTGGGATCGTCGGAAGTGACGGCGATAACAGCTATGCCCGTTTCATCGAGCGTATTACGTTTCCTATCCATTCTGCAAACGGAAAGGTTGTAGGATTTGGGGGCAGAACGATAACGGGACATCAAGCCAAGTATATCAACTCGCCCGAAACGCCACTGTTCAACAAGTCACGGCTGTTGTATGCCTACAATCTGGCAAGAGGTGAGATATACAAGAAAAAAGAGATTATCATCACCGAAGGTTATCTCGATGTCGTAATGCTGCATCAGGCGGGATTTGAGAACACGGTTGCGACACTGGGAACGGCACTGACAAAAGATCACCTCCCTCTTCTGCGTAAAGGCGAGCCGAAAGTCGTGATGGCGTATGACGGCGATAGTGCCGGTATCAATGCTGCGCTCAAAGCGGCACGGCTACTGAGTGTCGGTGGATTTGACGGTGGAGTCGTGATCTTTGGCGGCGGGATGGATCCTGCCGATATGGTCAAAGCGGGCAATATCGAACAACTCGAACACCTCTTTCGTTCTCCAAAACCCTTTATCGAGTTTGTGCTCGATCAGATCGCCGCATCCTACGATGTTCGCGATCCAAAGGCCAAAGAGGCGTGTCTGCATGATATGATAGGCTATCTCAAGACACTCTCGCCACTTTTGCAGGAGGAGTACAAACCTTATGTGGCTTCGCGCCTTGGCATTTCCCCCTCACTTGTGCGCCTTGGCGGCAATATCGCTACATATCAGCAGCAGCACTCCATGCAGGCAAACGCTCCGCGTGATCTGTGGGAACTGACTCTCATCAAGACGATTTTAGAGCATTCGGAGTTCACCGAGATGGTGCTCGATGTGCTCGACCCCTCACAGCTACAGTTTCACAGCTTCGAGTTCGAGCTGGCTCTCAAAGGGGAGAGAGAACATCCCCGCATTCTTGACATTCTGCTCGATGACGAGATCAAGGCTCTGGATGACACCGAGGCTCTTAAAGCTGAACTTGTCACTTATCTTGTACGTCACTACGAACGGGAGCTCAAGAAGATAAATTTCGATAAATCCATAAATTTCGAGAAAAAAGCTTACCTTATTAGAAAATTTCGTGATAAGATTACACGACTCAAACGCGGCGAGCTGGTCGTGCTGGATTAAGGGAGCGGAGTGGTAGAGTTTTTTTTACATTTTCATCTGTTGGCGGCGATTGCGTGGATAGGCGGTTCTGTTTTTATGTTTGTTCTTGGGGTGAGTCTGCGTGACAAGAAAAAACAGGATCAGGTATATCCGAATATCGGACCGATATTCGGATATTTTGAACTTGTTTCACTTATTATTTTGTTAGTAAGCGGGATAGCAATGCTTCACGGTTTTCATCTGATAGACATTTTACTCAGTGATGACAATACGAAAGTCGTCAGACTGCTTCGACTGAAGCTTTGGATGGTCTTTTTTGTCGTTATCGCTACTGTCATTCACTTCACAATCGCGCTAAAAACAAATGGAAAAAAAAGAAGCAAGATGCAACAACTGCTTTCAAGAGGCTCCTCGTTGTTTATCTTCTTTATCAATCTTGCTATACTGCATTATGCCATTGTTATCCGTACGATTTTGGGTTGATCTGCACACTTGTTACACAAAAAAGAGTTATAATCCTTTTATAAGAAATTTTTATGAAAGGATTCACTATGAAGATCAAACAGCTTTACAGCGAATTTGCCAGACTTGCCGAGTATCTCAAATCTCCCTCTTTGTTGTTTGCGCGCCTTGCGGTGGCGTATGGCTTCTATGAGCCTGCGATGATGAAGTGGAGCGATATCCATGCAACGGCGGAGTGGTTTGCAAGTATGAACTACCCTCTGCCGCTTTTGAATGCCTATGCAGCTGCGACAACGGAGATAACGGGAGTTGTATTGCTTACGCTCGGATTTTTGACGCGGTTTATATCGATCCCGCTTATCGTTGTCATGATAGTCGCGATTTTGACGGTACATCTTCCTCACGGCTTCAATGCAGGTGACAACGGCTTTGAGATACCGATGTATTATATGCTCTTTTTGCTTATCTTCCTCTCTCACGGAGCGGGGCGTTTCAGCCTGGATCATCTGATCTTCGGCGAGAAGCTCTAAAGGAGTGTCATGGAAGAGTTGCTGGCATTTTCCAAAGAACTTTCTCAGCATAATTTTCCACTCTTGTGGTTTATGCTCAACTCCTTTTTGATCCTCGCACTTGTTGTTGGGATCACTATCTTTATCTATGACCGTTATATCCAGCGTGACAACCAGCTGCTTATCAACTATCCGCTTATCGGGCGGCTTCGTTACTTTTTTTATGCGCTTCGCGACCCTATGCGGCAGTACTTCGGTGATGAGAAGTTTTTCGACTCGTTCGACAAGGTCAAGTGGGTTTATAATGCAGCTGAGCATCGCTCTCCTTATGCCTCCTTCTCACCAGAACAGCCCATCAAAGGAGCGAAGATCGCGCTCAAAAACGCCAACTGTGTGCTCAATACCGAAGATGTGAGCGATGATTTCAGTGTAGAGTTTGGCAGTGAGTGCTGCGAGCGGAAGTTTAAAGCGCGCTCGATTGTCGGTCGCAGCGCGATGAGTGACGGAGCGATCTCACCGGAGGGAACGCGTGCCTTTGCCAAAGGAGCCTATTTTGGCGGCTTTCCGATCAATACCGGAGAGGGTGGGCTTACAAGCAACTTTCTCTACACGCATCGCTTTCAAAAGAGTGACAGCCGTTATCTTGAAGTGGTCGAGGGAACGTGGTTTGCAAAAAGTGTTTACAAGATCATACGTTTTGTGCTTAACCCCTCCATTGCCAAAAAGGTCTATAAGCATATGATCCTCGATGATGAGTTGGCAGATACCTATCTTTTCGATGAGATGGTGTGCTACCGTATAAACTGGGATGCTCCGCTGGAGGCTTTCCCAAGAGAGATCCCCAAAGACATTCCCGATATCATACTCCAGATCGGCAGTGGATTGTATGGTGTGCGGGACAAGGATGGCAGTTTCGATCCTGATAGATATGAGAAAGTGATGCGCTTTTGTCGGATGACGGAGATAAAGATGGCGCAGGGTGCGAAGCAGACCGGCGGAAAGCTCTTGGCAGAGAAGGTCACACCATCTATCGCTTATTATCGCGGTGTCGAACCTTACAAAGATCTTTTCTCGCCAAACCAGTTTCCTTATGCGCATACGCTTGAAGAGCTGTTTGATTTTATCGGTGAGTTGAAGATGCTTTCTCATAAGCCGGTTGGGGTGAAGATCGTTATCGCTTCGCGGGATGGTTTTATGGAATATGCAAGACTGATCAAAGAGCGTATAGCCTGTAACTCCGATGCTTTTCCGGACTTTATATCCATCGACGGCGGAGACGGCGGAAGCGGGGCTGCACCGCTTGAGATGATGATGAGTGTGGGGATGGCGATCCAAAAAGCGCTCTATATTACAGACAGTGTACTCAAGGAGCTCGGTGTTCGTGATAAAGTCAAACTCATTGCAAGCGAAAAGGTGCTTACACCCGATGATGTAGTCGTACTCAAAGCCATCGGTGCGGACTATATAGCAGTTGCAAGGGCTTTTATGATGAGTGCGGGATGCATAAGAGCCCGCGAGTGTTCGGGAGCAAACGGCAGAGCCTGTCCTGTAGGGCTGGCAACCCAGGATCCAAAAAAGAGGGCCTCCTTTTTGGTGGAGCAAAAGGCGCGTCATGTCGCTTCCTATCATGATCAACTGCTTCATGGTGTCCGTCAGCTTCTTGCGATCATGGGTAAACGCAGTGCAAGCGAACTGTCACAAAAAGATCTGCTTTTCAAAGATCCGCTTGGCAAGACCTACGGGGATATACGAGAGTATTTTGAAGAGGCGATAGCATAGTACACGAATAGTGCACAAAAGTATGCTACAATACTTATGAAAGTATAGGAAAATCTTATACAAACAAACTGAAAGGATAAAATATGAAAAAGGTAACGATGCTTGTAGCTTCGGCTTTTTTGGTTATGGGAACGGCTGCATTTGCAGGTGGTAAATGTGGTGCAGGAAAATGTGGCAATACGATGAAAGAGAAACCTACGATGAAATGTGGTGCCGGTAAATGCGGTGGTATGAAAAAATCTGAGAAGAAAAAGTGCGGTGCCGGCAAATGCGGCGGTGCCGAGAAAAAAGAGAAGAAAAAAGCGATGAAGTGCGGCGCAGGTAAGTGTGGCGGCTCTAAATAAACGCTCTTTTTTGAAACTCGCTCTGCTTGGAGCGGGTATCGCTTCAATATATAGCTTTTCGTGGAGCAAAGTCAAGACAGATACACTCGCTTTGCTGCAAGAAGATCTTTTCCCCTCTCTGAATGAAAAACTCAATATCCATACAATCAATGCACGGGCATATTTAAGTTACATACTCAATCATCCACGAGTATCCGATGACGATAAACGTTTTCTCAAAAAAGGGGTACTTTGGCTCGATGAGGAAGCGGATGATCTCTTTGGAGCACAGTATGCAAAACTACCGGCAAAAAAGCGTCAAAAAGTCTTAAAGAGCATTACCAAAACCGAGTGGGGCGAGAGCTTTATAGAGATGATTTTGACCTATCTTTTCGAAGCACTTCTTGGTGATCCCATATACGGCATCAACAAAGATGAGGTTGGCTGGCAGTGGGTGCACCACACACCGGGACTGCCCCGACCTACAGTTCCAGTTTGATTACACACTCCCTCCACAAAACTTCGCTACAATACTTTCAGGGCACCTCTAAAAACCCTAAGTTGCCTTTGCTATAATGCCCTTTGGGAGTCTAAAATAGGAGCAATCTTGCGTAAAAATTTTTCTCACCGTAGCTACGGCTACGCCTTAAAAAATATTTTTCACAATCTCACTCCTATTTTAGGCTCTGAGACAATTTAGGGTTTTTAGAGGTGCCCTTCATGAATCAGATTTACGATGTATGTGTGATCGGCAGTGGTGCAGGCGGTGGAACCGTGGCGTATGAGCTTGCAAAAAGCGGCTTCGATGTTGTGGTGCTCGAGAAGGGAAAGTGGTTCAAAGAGGAGGATTTTTCCAAAGATGAGCTTGGGGTATGTCGAAGAGAGATCTACTCGCCGAGACTTAAAGATGAGTATCATATCATCAATGTCAAAGAGAATGGCGAGTATGTCCGCTACGACGGGCGTGAATACAGTTGGAGTTTTTGGAACGGCTGTATCGTCGGGGGTGCGAGCAACTTTATGAGCGGTTATTTTCACCGTCTCAAACCAAATGACTTTAGGCTTGCAAGTACCTATGGCAGGATCGAAGGATCAAATGTCACCGACTGGCCTATACGTTATAAGGATCTGGAGCCCTACTATACAAAAGTGGAGCAGGTAGTGGGTGTAAGCGGCAGAGTCAAACAGCATTCCTTTTTGGAGCCGCGATCCACTCCCGATTTCCCGATGCCTCCGCTAAAAGAAAACGGAGTGACAAAGTGGTTCGATGCTGCATGTGATGCGCTTGGGTATGAGTATATCCCAACACCACGAGCCATCCTTTCGCAAGATCGACATAATCGCAGCAGCTGTTACTACTCCAACTTCTGCGGCAGCTATCCTTGCAGCAGCGCTGCAAAAGGAAGTTCGCGAGCGGCACTTTTACAGCCAAACAACATCCATATCATCACCCAAGCGTTCGTGTACAATCTTGAGAGTGATGCAAAGCGCATCAAAGCGGCACACTACTATGACAAAAACGGGCTTTCGCATTCTATCGAAGCGAAAATCTTTGTAGTTGCGGCAACACCGATAGAGAGCTGCAGGCTGTTGCTGAACTCCAAAAACGTTCACTTTCCAAACGGCCTTGCCAACAACAGAGGACAGGTTGGCAAAAACCTGATATTTAGTGCCGGAGGAAGTGGGAGCGGGACATTTAAACGCTCGAAGCTCTCCAAAGAGCAGTTTGAAACACTGATGCAGCCGGGAGTGTTCTTTAACCGCAGCATTCACCAGTGGTACGAGTATGACAAGAATGGGAAGAAGCTCAAAGGCGGAGTGATCGACTTTCTTTTCGAGCATGCCAACATCATTCCGCGAGTCAAGCGTCAGTTGTGGGACGAGGAGGGCAACATCCGTTGGGGAAAGGAGCTACAAAAAGCTATAGAGACGTATGTGCCAAACGAGCGGCGGCTGAACTTTGAAGTATTTAACGACTGGCTACCGACAGATGGAACGTTTGTCAGTGTGGATGCAAAGGCAAAGGACAAATGGGGCATCCCGGTTGCTTCGATCAATCTCGATCCTCATCCGCACGATCTGGAAGTGGGGAACTTTTTGGCGCAAAAGGCGGTGGATGTACTGGAGAAGATGGGTGCTGAAGATATAACGAGCGATATCTCCGACTCACCACCGCCAAATCTTGTTGCGGGTGGATGCCGCTTTGGGGACGATCCCAAAACTTCGGTACTCGATAGAAACTGTCGAAGCTGGGAAGTAGAGAACCTCTATGTAAGTGATGCGAGTTTTATGCCTACGGGCGGGAGTGTTCCCTACACCTGGAGTATCTATGCCAATGCTTTTAGAGTGGCGGATGCGATCAAGGAGGTGTTATGAAAATCTTGCTTTTGGAAGATGATGTCGTTTTGTGCGATGTGATCGAGGAGTATCTAAGTGAAAAGTATGAGGTGGCGAGCACCTTCAGTGCCGATGAAGCGCTGGCGATGGCTGAAGAGGGAGATTTCGATCTGTTTATCTTCGATGTGAACGTGATGGGGAGTATGAACGGCATCGAGCTTTTGAGGGAACTTCGCAGTTTCAACGATGCCACACCTGCGATCATCATTACCGCCTACAGCGATATGGATCATCTTAAAAGTGCTTTTGGCAGTGGTGCAAACGACTTTATTCGTAAGCCTTTCGAACTTGAGGAGCTTGGAGTGAGGATAGAGAACATCAAAAAGCTTTTTAAACTCGAAGATGCGATCACGATCGATGAAGATACACTCTTTTTTCCGAAAACGCATGAGTTGCAAAAAAAGGGCGATCGCATTGTGCTCTCAAGTAAAGACAGTGCGATTTTGCAGTATCTTCTGCAAAATGCCCACCGCAGTGTCAGCAACGAGGAACTGATGCAAAATCTCTGGGAGTATGACGCGATGCCAAGTGAAGCGACACTGCGAAGCCATATCAGAACCATTCGCAATACCATAGGTAAAGAGTGCATCAAAACGATACGAGGGGTAGGGTATCAATGGATGCTATAACCAAACGCTCATATATACAGTTTTTGCTGCTCTATCTTGTCTCTTCACTGACACTGCTCGGGTTTGCAAGCTACTACTTCTACAGTTCACGCGTGAGTATGGGGAAGCAGAACCTCTACTACAAGATGACCCATATCGCCGATATGCAAGGTCTTGCCATCATCGATGCCTATATGCAGCACAAGCCGCTGCAGCTGCAAAAATACAAGGGGTTTGTCATATCCCTCTATGGGCCCGATAAAAGGAGAGTCGCAGGAGAAGTACTCGATCGTGTCGATTTCTCCAAAGATTTCTATACACGTAACGGCGTGACGACACTGATCTCGACAAGCAGTGCGATGCATCACGGTATCAAATATGTGGTCGTCCAAACTAGGCTGCTTGCACAAAATCAAAAAAAATGTCTGGAAGAGATCGTTTTGTGGACGATGCTTATAGCCGCGTTTATTGTCATTGTGGCGGTATGTCTCTCTTCGATGTTCTTGCGTCCGCTCAAAGAGCGTGCCAAAGAGATAGAGCGCTTCGTCAAAGACACAACCCATGAACTCAACACTCCTATCTCGGCGTTGATGATGAGTCTGGAGCGGCTAAGAAGCAAGCGTGTATATGATGAACGCATCGTGCAAAATCTGCAAATCAGCGTCAAAAACCTGCATGAGATATATGAATCTCTCGCGTATGTCAGCTTTTCGCAT
>JALUFE010000030.1:15571-16533 GCA_027052175.1 Helicobacteraceae bacterium
CAAAGATGAGGATATTGATTTCAAAGATGTTGTAGCAAATCAGATAGAGTTCTTTGAAGAGATAGCCAAAAAGAAGCGTCTTGCTTTGGATGCAAAACTGCAAAGTAAGGTGCTGCATATAGCCCCGATAAAAGCGAAAATGCTGATCTCCAATCTGCTCTCCAATGCCATCAAATATTCACATCCGAACAAAACGATCCGTATTGCACTTGATAAAGACAAGCTTGTTGTAGAGGATGAGGGGATAGGCATCAAGAAAGAGGCGTTGGAGGATATATTCAGACGCTTTGTGAGGGCAAACGACTACGCCGGCGGTTTTGGCGTGGGGATGAGCATCGTCAAAAGCGTCGCTGACGAGTATGGTTTCAAAGTGGAGATAGACTCCAAAGAGGGGGTGGGAACGAGAGTGACTATATGGTTTTAGTATCTCACAGCCCCTCAATCTATGGATGGTGAGATACTAGCTTGTGGCTTGCCTATGTAGTAGCCTTGGAGCATATCGATACCAAGCTCTTTGAGCTTTTTGGCGATCGCTTCGTTCTCGACATACTCCGCGATCGTTTTTGCGCCCATCTCTTCGGCAAAGTTGACGATGCTTTTGACGACTTTTTCATATCGGGTGTCGATGAGGATGTTGCGTATAAGCGAGCCGTCGATTTTGAGATAGTCGATGCTGAGTTGGATCGTGCTGGAGATGTTGGAGTAGCCGCTTCCAAAATCGTCTATGGAGATTTTGATGCCAAGTCTGCGTACTTTTTTGACAAAATCGAAAAGGTACTCGAAGTCTTTGAACTCTTCGCTCTCAAGCATCTCCATCGTGATCTGTTTTTCCACTTTGGCATCGAGTAGTTTTTGTATCATCGCTTCCATCAGTTCTTTGTTCTCGATATCGAGTGAAGAGAGATTGATGGAGAATTCCAGTTCGGGATGTTTTTTTGCAAAATCTATGACATGATCGAGCA
>JALUFE010000031.1 GCA_027052175.1 Helicobacteraceae bacterium
TCACTCTAGCAGAGCGCTATTCCCGTCCGTTTTCCTTGATTCTGCTCGATATAGATCATTTTAAAAGAATAAACGATAAGTACGGACATGATATAGGAGACAAAGTTCTTGTAGAGTTTACCACTCTCGTTGCAAGGCATATCAGAGAGCCGGATGTTTTTTGTAGAATCGGAGGCGAGGAATTTGGGATCGTTTTGCCTGAGACGACGTTAGACGATGCCGTTCGTGTAGCGAAAAAAATCAACAAGATAGTACGGGAGAACGAAAATTCGACTGTACCGATAACGGTAAGTTTGGGTGTTGTGCAGTATGTCAAAGGAGAGAGTGAAGCCGATATTTACAAAAGAGCGGACAATGCACTCTACAAAGCGAAAACAGCTGGAAGGGATCGTGTAGTTATTGGATGAATTTTTATGAAAAAGAGCTGCGTGCTTTAAAAAAAAGCGGTCGATTGAGAAGACGGGAAGTTCTCAATGCAAATTTGTACGATTTTGCATCCAACGATTACCTGGGACTTGCACATATCCCAGCGTTGCATCATGAGGCATCACGGCGTATAGAGGAGTATGGTATTCATGCGCCCAAAGCCTCTTTGCTTGTCGGTGGTTATCATGATGTGCACAAAAAATTTGAAGAGTATCTGTGTGCCTGTAACGGATTTGAAGAGGCAATAGTCGTAGGGAGTGGATTCAATGCCAACATTGCCCTCATAGAAGCACTGGCACGAAAAAATGACATAGTGCTGATGGATGAAAAGTATCATGCTTCGGGAGTACTTGCATCGCAAATCAAAAGTGTTACATGCAAAACATTCGCTCATAACGATATGAATGAACTTGAAAGTCTTTTGCAAAAAAACCAGGATAAAAAGAGACGTATTGTCGCTGTCGAGGGTATTTATTCGATGGATGGCGATATGGTGGCCAAAGAGGTTTTCGATCTGTGTGAACGCTATGATGCTATATTGATCGTCGATGAAGCGCACAGCAGTGGCGTTGTCGGAGACAATCTGCTTGGAGTGTATGATTATTATAACATAGCGATCTCTCCAAGGCATATAAAAATGGGAACACTTGGAAAAGCGTATGGCAGTTTTGGCGCTTATATTCTTGCTTCTTCCCATATTGTCTCCTATTTGCTCAACCGGGCAAAACCGCTTATATATGCTACGGCATTGAGCCTTTACGATACCGCCTTGGCACATGTTTCTTTGGAGTATATTCAAAAGCACAAAGCTTCACTTTCCAAGCAGATACGACGACGTCAAGAGTGTGTTCGATCTATACTCGACATAGATGTGGAAGGTCTGATCGTTCCTCTCGTTGTAGGCGAGAATGAAAAAGTGATGCATTTACGTAAAATTTTCGAGGAGAAAAATTTTGCAATTGGTGCTATTCGTGAGCCTACGGTTCCCAAAGCGATACTACGTGTCATTGCTCGTCTTGGGGAGGACGAAGCGGTTTTTGAGTCTCTTTTGAGAGATATTTCCAAAGAGTGGAAGCATCCGTTATGAGTTTTGTAAGAAGTCTACTATAATTACAGTATGAAAATCAAAAGACTTCTTATTACGGCAAAAGAGCGCACACTTGTCGACATCTCGTTTGAACTTAACCGCTCTCTCGGTCTGGTCGGGCAGAGCGGGAGTGGTAAAAGTCTGACGCTGAAAGCTCTTTTGGGAATGCTCCCAAAGGAACTTGCATGTGAACTTGAAGTAGAGGCCTCTTTTGTGTTGGAAGCGGGGAAAAGTGTGGCGATGGTACCGCAAAATCCTTTTACGGCACTTTCTCCGCTTACGAAGATCGAAAAACAGTTTTTCGCCTCTTTTGAGCGGGTTGAAGAACTGTGTGAAGCGGTGGGACTAGAGAAAGAGTTGCTCAAACGTTATCCGCCGGAGCTTTCGGGAGGACAATTGCAGCGGATCGTTATAGCGATGGCATTGGAATCGAACCCGAAGCTGCTGTTGCTCGATGAACCGACAACGGCGCTCGATCCAAAAACGACAGATATAATTTTGGAGCTTTTGCTGCGATTACAAAAGGAGATGGGATTTTTGATGCTTTTTGTAACGCATGACATCTTAAGTGCGGCAAAAGTGACCGAGGAGCTTTGTGTGCTTAAAAATGGACGCATTGTAGAGCAGGGGAAAACTTCCGATATACTTGCCGCTCCGAAACAGCCTTATACAAAACAGCTTATAGAAGCCAATTTCACACGGAGGAAATTTCGCCAATGATAAAAAAATTTTCACTCTTTCTTTTGATGGCTCTTTTTTTGACTCCGTTTTTGGTTCTTGGCTACTATCTTACAGAGTATGACTACGACATTTCGAAACTTGTAGACTTTAATCCGCCGCAAACAACTCGCATCTATGATAAAAACGGTAAAAAAATCGCCAATGTTTTTGCAAAGGAGCATCGCTATTATGCTACGTTTGAAGAGATTCCTCCCCAACTGATAGAGGCGTTGCTTGCTATAGAAGACACCTCCTTTTTCGAGCACCACGGAGTCAATTTCGATGCGATTTTTCGAGCACTCATCAAAGATATCAAGGCGGGTAAGATGGTCGAGGGGGCAAGTACGATAACACAGCAGCTTGTAAAGAACGAGTTGCTAACCAGAGAAAAGAAGCTCTCAAGAAAAATCAAAGAGGTCATTTATGCTTTGAAGCTTGAACGTGCTTTGAGTAAAAAGGAGATTTTGGAGCGTTATCTCAACGAGATCTATTTCGGACATGGTTATTATGGGATCAAAACGGCAGCGGACGGTTATTTTCACAAACAGCTTGATGAGCTTTCTCTCAAAGAGATGGCGATGCTTGTAGGGATGCCAAAAGCCCCATCGACTTACAATCCGACAAAAAATTACGAGATTTCGTTCGGTCGCGCCAACCGTGTCATTTCAAGGATGTATACACTGGGATGGATAGATGAAAAGACCTATAAAAAAGCTTTGATGGAGCGTCCTAAAGTCTATGACGATACCCTAACACAAAACAAAGCACCGTTTATCGTCGACGAAGTAGCAAGACGAGTGAAAAAAATGGGGCTGAGTGATTTTAAAACAGGGGGATACGATATTTATACATCGGTGGATCTGAAGTTGCAAAATGCAGCAAAGAAAGCTCTTCGGTATGCGTATGACAAAGCGCTTGTACGCATTGCACACTATAAGGAAAAAGAGCGACAAAAGATGGAAAAAGACCCGGCGTATGTTCCCCAGGATGTCAATCTTTCTCAGTTTAACGGCGCTCTTGTGAGTTTGGACAGCAAGAGCGGAGATATTTTGGCGCTTGTAGGGAGTGTGGATTATAAAAAGAGCTCTTATAACAGAGCGACCCAGGGAAAACGTCAACCCGGATCGGCTTTTAAACCTTTTATATATCAGGTTGCACTCGATCTTGGATACAGCGGTGCGACGAAACTTGTGGATGTCGCTCGTACCTACAAGTATGAAAAAAACGGAGAAGATCTGAAATGGAGACCGAAAAATTATGAAAAGGATTACAAGGGTCTTATATCGTTGCGTGAAGCTTTGATACATTCACGTAACCTCGCTACAATAAATCTTGTCAATGATATAGGTTTGAAAACACTGCTTGGAGAGTTGAAAAAGTTCGGCATCAAAAATCTTCCTCACGATCTCTCCATCGCGCTGGGGACGATTTCCCTCTCTCCACTTGAACTTGCACACTATTATACCTCGTTTGCAAATCATGGCATGCAGATGCAGCCGCATCTTATCATGAAAATAGAGAAAAACTCCACTACCGTCTATAAAAAAGAGGAACGTTCCCGTTATGTCACTTCGCCTCAGCAAGCCTTTTTGATGACGACTATTTTACGTGATGTTGTCAAGCGTGGTACAGGACGAAGAGCCGCCGTAAAAGGTTTGGAAGTTGCCGGAAAAACGGGGACGACCAACAAAAGTATGGATGCCTGGTTTGCAGGCTATTCGCCGACGGTCGAGACGATTGTCTGGTTTGGAAACGATGACAATACCCCTATGTACAAAGGTGAAACCGGTGGACGTGTAAGTGGTCCGGCATTTTCGAAGTACTATTCGCAGTTATTGCGTCTTTATCCGCAGATTCCAAGAAAGTTTACGATGCCACCAGGTGTTATCAAGGTCAAAGTAGATGGTGTAACCGAATATTTTACCGATATTTCCAAACCACCGGTAAAAGAACGAGAAGACGAAGCGGAAAAACTGTTGTTCTAATGCTTGTTTTGCGATATAATTAAAAAAAGGAGTACAGATATGAGATTTCTAGCGGGTATAACTATAAAAAACCGTTTGTTATTATTAACATTTATTGCATTAGGGATTATTGTGGGATTTGCATCTTACATGCTTTTTATGGATTATCAACGGTATAAAGATGCTTCTGTAACACTGGAGATTGCTAAGCTAAGTGAAAAACTGGGTAACGTTTTACATGAACTTCAAAAAGAACGGGGAGCGAGTGCCGGATTTTTGAATTCACACGGGAAAAAGTTCGCTTCTGTCATGTTGCAACAGCGAAAGAGTAGTGATGAAAAGATCAAAGAGCTTCTTGGCTACATGCAAAATCATTCAGACAAATATATGACATATGTCAAAGAGCATATTGATTTATCCAAACTCGATGAAATTCGTAGAAGTATAGATACATTTCACATTTCGACCTCCAAAGAAGTAGCTTACTATACGCATTTGAATGAAACTATACTAGATACGATTACACGTTTTTCGACATATCCATCCAATAAAAAGATCAAAAATATTATGAACGCATTGGTTCTTTTTGAGAGTGCTAAAGAGCGTGCAGGGATAGAAAGAGCAGTACTTTCTGCTGTCTTTGCTGCAAACAGGATGGAGAAGAGACTAAATCACACTTTTATCTCGGTCACATCACAGCAAAAAATATTATTACATCTATTTGAAAATAGTGCTCCACAAGAGATATTGCGAAAGTATAATGCTTTAAAAAAAGATCCTTCTTTTAATAGCGTTGTACAGA
>JALUFE010000032.1:0-2331 GCA_027052175.1 Helicobacteraceae bacterium
CTTTTATAATAGTTATAACTTTTATAAAAATCACCAACTTATCAAAAAAAATGTTTTTTGAGTAAAAAAGTAACACTTTTTTTCGTCTGTGAAAGAGAACCGGATCAAACAGGAGATTGAGGAGAGAGGGGGAGAAATCGAGCCGGTTCTCAATCGGTAAAAACAGCTGAAAAATTCAAACTTCGGTGGCTGCGGCCACACCGAAAGTATAAAGCAAAGTAGTCAACAAATGTTAAACAAGATGTTTCTGCTCATATTGAACGACTATATTGTCGAGCTTTTCATAAAGAACATTCGAAGCGTTCTCCATCTTCTCAAAATTGTGAAGAATGATCTCCGGATGACCGTCTTTGAAGACAGTCTCCTCTTTGACATACTCCATATTGGCAAAAACTGTCTCATGCACAGTAGCGTGAGGCTGTTCCATCTCTTTGTATGCAGGCAAATCGCTAAACTGCTTTCTGCCCTGCCCTTCATAATACCACTGCCCCATTCTGCAATGATGATAATCCGCGAACCGGGCATTTTTGTCGACATTGAGAATGGCATGGTAGGCCTTTGATTTGAAGACGATATGATCGACCTTGATAAGCGTTACGTAAAGTTTGTTTTTTATATTGACGGAAAGATTCGAAGATTCGACAGCCTGGGTATTTAATGATTTGAATGTCTGCTCAAATTCGTTGATGATCTCCGAAGAACTCTGGGCTATCTCGGCGATATTGTTAGAATTTTCACGTATCTCGTTGACTTCTTGCTGAAGTGTGGAGATGTTGATCTCTATCTCCGTCGTCGCTTTTTGAGTTCTCTCGGCAAGTTTGCGTACCTCATCGGCGACAACGGCAAAGCCGCGGCCATGTTCCCCTGCACGCGCGGCTTCTATAGCGGCATTAAGCGCTAAGAGATTCGTCTGATCGGCGATATCTTTAATGAGAGCCACCACCTCGCTGATCTCTTTCGTTCTACTCTCAAGCCCTACGATTCCCTCGTGGCTTGAACCGATCAGCTCCACAAGGTGATTGAGACGTTCGCTTATCTGCACGGCATTCTCAAGACTTTTATGTGATTCTCTTGCCGTCTCCTTTGCGACAATTTCGATGACATCTGCATTTTCCGTCACCGCATTGATATCACTCTGAATGATGGCAAGTCCAGCCTGCATACCGCCGTTTAGCTCTCCGAATTCCTGTGCCATCTTATCGCGAATACGCGCGATATGACCGATATTGATCGCCGATATCGCTTTGTTGAGCTGATGGGCGACATAGCCGAAAGTTCCATGCATTCCCGCCGCACACGCGGTACGGTAAGTTTTCCCTACTGATGCGCACTCTATCGTTGACTGTGCCTCACGCATAAAAGCCTCCACCTGATCGAGCATATCGTTGACCGCCCACGCCAGGGCAGAGATATTCGAACCGTCTTCGGGAATGTGTGTAACCCGTCCCTCCAGCTTCCCTTCCGCGGCATCCATGACTACTTTGACTATACGATCTTCAAGGCTGTCTGCTTGAGAACTTTTCTTACCTGCCGGAACAAAAAGTGCGAGGAGAAAAAAAACACCGGCTATAACCGCCACAACGAACTGCGAAACGACAAGTGCGTAGATCAAAACGACCATCGTCCCAAGCAGAAGAACAAACGACTGTTTATTGTTGAATAGAGATGATAAATTCATCGTAGCCCACCCCCTCTTCTTCAAGTACATCTTCAAGAATCTTCATACTCGCATCCATCCCGCCTTGTTTCTCCGCTTCGAGCATTTTCGCATAGAGCGGTTCTATGATCCCCAACGCTTCCGGATTGGGTTTACGGCGTACGGAGTAGTAGCCTATGATACTACCCTCTTCATCAAGACTTGCCGTAACGTTTGCATAAACCCAGTATTCGTTGTCGTTTTTGGTCTTGTTGATAACATAGGCGAAAATCTCCTGCTTCTTTTGGATGCGCTCCCAAAGCAGTTTGAAGATCGCGCGCGGCATTTTTGGATGGCGGACTATTTTGTGCGGCTTGCCGAGAAGCTCGCTTTCACTGTACTCCGCAAGCTCCATAAATATCCTGTTGACATAGGTTATGCGTCCCTTCGTATCTGTTTTCGAGACGATAAAATCATCCGCTTTGAGCTCTCGCAGCATCGGTGTCCCCTCTGTCTGTTTTCATTTATCCATAATGGTATAGTAGTTCTTCTTAATGTTTACTTACTGTAAGCACTGGATTCTGCTACAATTCGCCTATGATTTTTTTGACGTCACTCTTTTACTTTTTCTATTTCGCCGTCATAGGCGTCTACATTATTTTCCTGCCAAAAGTACTGGAACAGACAGGCTACAG
>JALUFE010000032.1:2341-16320 GCA_027052175.1 Helicobacteraceae bacterium
GGCTACAGTGCGTCCGAAATAGGTATCATCTTCAGTGCCGCACCGCTTGTCCGCTTTTTGGTGCCCTTTCTTTTCATACGGGGGTTTCAACTCGGCAGAAATACCTTTTTTACAGCTTTGTGCATCCTTTTAGCAAGTGTCTTCACACTGCACTTTTCTCTGCACAATTTCTCCATGCTGCTTGTAAGCAACGTTTTTTTCGGTATAGGCCTGAGTCTTATACTGCCGTATGTGGAGTTGATATCTCTGCATGAAATAGGCAAAGAGCGCTATGGCAGATCCCGTCTCTTCGGATCGATCGGTTTTATGGCGGTCGCACTTGTACTTGTGCGCTTCCTGCAGAGGCCTCAAAACGCACTCGACTTTCTCCTTGGTCTGAGTATCATGACAATCATCTTCGCCGTTTTTGTCGTACGCAAGGCCTCTGTTGCAAAAGAGCGACAAAAAAGCAAAGAAAACGATGTATCACTGCTGCATGACTGGCGGCTTTGGGCGGGCTTTGCTCTGATGCAGGTCAGTTTCGGAGCCTTTTACAACTTTTTTACGATCTATGAAACAGCACACGGCGTCAGTATGCAAATGACGGTATATCTGTGGAGTTTTGGCGTGCTTATAGAGATAGGAATGCTCTACTTTCAGGGAAACCTGCTGCAGAAGAATCTACTGCTCCTTTTGCAGGTTTGCGCATTGGCGACGGCTGTACGATGGTTTCTGGTTTTTGCTTTTGCCGATACGCTGTGGATGATGTTTCTTGCCCAGTCGCTCCATGCTCTGAGTTTCGCGCTCTTTCACAGTGCCGCCATCAGTTACCTTTTCCACCGCTATCACAACAAAGCACTTGCACAGCAGCTTTTTTCGGGCGTCAGCTATGGACTTGGTTCACTTCTGGGAGCCCTGCTTGCGGGATATGTCTATGAATACTTTCCGGAGTATCTCTTCCTCTTTTCCACACTTATAGCCCTGCTCGCTTTTTGGTCTTTGCGCTCTTTCTCGCTTAAAACTCATATATAAAGGCTGTGTCCTGGGAAAAATCATACCTGCTTACAACACCGACGGCCGGCTTGGAATCATAGTTGTAGTGTAGGGCGAAGTTTAAAAAGAGTCTGTCGACTATTTTGAGTTGAAGCTCATAGGTATTGACCGTTACAAAATCCGATACATCGTCGAATTTCGGCTGATAGTAACTGATGAAACTGGTACTCATATCCTCCGCAAACAAATAGGATACGGAAACGTAGGTGCTTGCTCTTACGTTGTTTTCGTCGCTGTTACTCTGCGGATCGGTATAGTGAATCTTTTCAAATATGGCACCCACTCCCAAAAAAGCCTTGAGCTTCTCACTCTTTTGAAAGAATCTTTGTCTGTATCCAGCTGCGACAAGACGACGATACCGAATCAAACGGAACTCGTCCTCCTCGGTCTGCAGTGCTGCCTCATATACATGATAACGGTCGGTGATATTGTGAATATATCGCAAATGAGCATAAAGCTTCTGCACATTTTTTACGCCGCTTGCCTTTCCATACTCTCCGGCTATCTGCAGCCACGTCAGATAACTGACATTGTTGTCATACATGAAACGAGCGGCAAGCTTATAGGCATCGACGTCCGAATTCCCCCGCTTGGTAGAGAGCGAAGCACCCATTTTCCCACTATAACCGGGGTCTTCTCCAAGTTCGACCGGTGTTATGGTAATGATCGCATACAAATCTACGCTCCATACGAGCAGACAATAGATGAAAAATTTACGCAGCACCTTTGTGACCTCCGGATCGACATATTTGTTCGATTTTGCTCTTAAACAGATCGACTGCTCGTATGGCACGATGATACTCGTTAAAGTCTTTCGAATCTGTTCTATATAGCAAAGAACGATACTTCAGGTAATTCCTCCACACCTTTTTGCTCGCCTCTTCACGCCCCTTTTTGACAAGTTCAAAACTCACGGCCGCATTGATAAGCCCCTTGACGATCTTCACTTCGTTACTCTCTTCGAATCGCTTTGGATACCAGTACTCCTCAAGCACTTCATGGGCATCGTAGAAGCGCTCCTCTTCTATCAGTTTAAGGTACTCGGTTATTCTATTTTTCATAATACACCTGCATATTTTTTCTCCAGTAACCTCTGCCGCCCTTGAGAGAGATGCAGTGGTAATCGGGAAATTTCTTTTTATACTCTACAAGTCGCTCTTTGGTCGCTTTACCCGTATCGCAATAAAAGACAAAAACGCTTCCTTTTGGAAATCGTTGCATCTCATAGGGGTTGTACGTAATGACTTCCTGCTTCTCTATGGGAGAGAGGATCGTATCGACAAGCAAAACCTTTCTGCCCTCTTTTTCCAGCTCTTTTTTCGCACGCAAAAGCTCCTCCTGCGTCCATTCGTCCTTAATCTCTACACTCATGCCAAACCTGTTTTTAGCAAGAATTATAACGCCGTTATCTAAACGTAAGTAAAGTAGTGCTACACTACTGCAATGATAAAAGCAAAGAAAAAGTTTGGACAGAACTTTCTCAAAGATGAAAGCGTCCTTGCTAAAATCATCGAATCGATGCCCAACAACGACAATAAAGTAGCCGAAATTGGGCCTGGGTTAGGTGATTTGACTAAATTTTTGGTCAATGTCAAAAGTGTAGAAGCTTTTGAGGTAGATACCGAATTGTGTACACTGTTACAAGAGAAGTTTAGCAAAGAGTTAAAAAGCGGCAAGCTGCATCTTCATTGTGGAGATGTACTTGAAGCGTGGCAGGGACATCTGCTGAATGAGCGGTACGATCTCGTGGCAAATCTGCCATACTACATCGCGACCAACATCATTCTAAGAGCCCTCGCCGATGCCAAGTGTGAAAACGTCCTTGTAATGGTACAGCTTGAGGTGGCACGGAAGTTTTGTGCCGCCAGCGGTGAGAAGGATTTTGGAGCTTTGAGCGTGATCGCTCAGAGTGTCGCTGAGTGTGCAATCACACAGATAGTACCGCCAGAATCTTTCACCCCCGCTCCCAAAGTAGACTCGGCCGTGATGCTTCTCAAAAAGCATACAAACCGAAGTGATGAAAAGTTCGAGCAGTTTTTGAAAGTCTGTTTCAAGCAGCCCCGAAAAACGCTGCAAAAGAACCTCTCATCGGTTTACGACAAACAAGAGCTAAGCAAGCTGTTTGAAAAACTGAACTTCAAACCCACGATCCGACCTCACGAGCTCTCTACAGATGACTATCACCAACTCTATACGCTTTTAACGAAGTAAAAAACAAGGAGAGTTTGGATGGCAGAAGAGACGCAAAGTGCACCGAGTGCGCCAAAGCAGACACAAAACACCCAAGGCGGGCAGAAGCCCCAACAACAAAGACGACCGCAAAACAGACGCAACAACAATCGTCAGGGCAATAACAACAGAAACAATCCGCAAAACAGAAACGGCGGCAAACCAAACGGTGGCGGCAACAGAAACAACAAAAGACGCCGAAGCCACAACGCTCCGACCGATACAGTGCTAAGAGAGTTTGTGGACAAAAACCACGAGATCCAGAAAAAACGGCTCAACCCGCACAACAAACTCAATCTCGCTACCAAAGCCAAAGTGCGTATAACACCGCTTGGTGGTCTTGGAGAGATCGGCGGAAATATCACCGTTTTCGAGACGGAAAACGAAGCGATCGTCATCGATGTGGGAATGAGCTTCCCGGATGAGGAGATGCATGGTGTGGACATCCTTGTTCCCGATTTCAGCTACCTTCGTCAGATCAAGGACAAGATCGTCGCTATCATTATCACCCACGCACACGAAGACCACATCGGGGCCGTGCCGTATCTCTTTAGAGAGATGCAGTTCCCGATCTACGGTACACCGCTGCCGCTTGCAATGATTGGCAACAAGTTCGACGAACACAAGATGAAAGAGTACCGAAAGTATTTCGAACCGGTAGAGAAACGTAAAGTCTACAAAATAGGCAACGATTTCGAGATCGAATGGATGCACATGACACACTCCATCATCGACGCTTCTTCGCTCGCTATCACGACCGAAGCGGGGACGATCATCCATACTGGAGACTTCAAGATCGACCATACACCGGTTGACGGCTACCCTGCCGACCTGCACCGTCTTGCCCACTATGGCGAGAAGGGAGTGCTGTGTCTGCTCAGTGACTCGACCAACTCCTACAACTGGGATCCGACACCGAGTGAAACACGTGTAGGGCCTGCACTCGATAGAGTCTTCTACAAAGCCGAAGGCCGCGTGATCCTCTCGACATTTAGCTCCAACATCCACCGTATCTATCAGGCTATCCAACAGGGCATCAAGTACGGCAGAAAGGTATGTGTGATTGGGCGCAGTATGGAGCGCAACCTTGAAGTGGCGATGCAGTACGACTACATCCGCCTACCGAAAAACATCTTCGTCGAACCGGATGAAGTGGCACACATGAACGACAAAGAGGTGCTTATCGTCACCACCGGAAGTCAGGGAGAGCCAAGTTCGGCACTCTTTAGAATGGCGATCGGCGAACACAGGCACATCAAAATCAAGCCGACCGATCTTGTCGTGCTCAGCTCACGTGCAATTCCGGGAAATGAAGCAAGCATCTCACAGATGCTCAACTACCTACAACGATGTGGGGCGAAAGTGGAGAACTCCAGAGATATCCACGTTTCCGGACATGCTTCCATCGGTGAGCAGCAGTTGATGCTGCGCCTCGTGCAGCCTAAGTTCTTCCTTCCTGTTCATGGCGAATACAATCATATCATGCGACACAAGCAGACAGCTGTAGAGTGTGGTGTACCCGAGCGCAACATCTACCTCATGACGGATGGAGAGAGCATTGAAGTCACGCCGAAATTTATGAAGAAGGTCAAAACCGTCAAAGTCGGCAAGACCTACATCGATAACCAGAACAACGATGAGATCGACGACGACATCGTCATCGACAGACAAAAACTGGCAAACGACGGTGTCGTTATCATCGTGGCGCAAATCTCCGAAGAGACCGCAAAACTGATCGACAAACCTCGGGTCACTTCATTCGGTCTTGTCGGCGACAAACAGGACAAGGTCTTTGCAAAAGAGATAGAAAACATTTTAGAACAGTTCCTCATCAATATGAAGCCGGGGCTCATCCTCAACCACAAAGCTTTCGAAGCGGAACTCCGTCAGGTTGTTCGCAAACATATCTTCAGAAAGCTCAAGAAGTACCCCCTTATCGTACCGAATATCTTCATCCATTAATACCCCCCACCAGGGGTGTTCTTTATTTCTCTTTTTTTGATCCTTTTTTGACACCTTCGCAGCTGTCTATAGTCACAACCGTCACAGAACCGTCTTTTTGATTTGGATAGGCAAATACGACCTGCATCTTCATGTCTTCAACAAGCATTCTCGTATCTTTTCCTTCACATATCTGTTTCTTTGCAATGGTTGCCATCATATTGAGTGTTGTCGGATCCTTTATCTTAGCCGCATCGTTTTTTGGATACATAAAAAAAACCGTATGGCCGACAATCCCCCCTACCTGAGTGGCCTGCTTCCCTTTTGGAGAAGAGAAGTGTGCCCCAAAAGCACCTTCTTGGGCATAAAGCGACCCCGTCAACATAAACAAATCCGATACAGCTATGATTGATCTTTTCATTTAACATCCTTTAGATATTTACTTGCATTCAATTTTACTTATTTTACCTAAATTTACTCTCTAAATGCCACTTTTGTAACAAAATATTATCCTATTTAGTTCTATAATACAAAAGATCAAACTTTTACTCCATCAACAAATGACCAAAAACGGTAATGCAGTTGTTTTGAAGCAGTATTGACAGTAGGGTGTGCTTCACATGTTTTGGAGATGTGGTCATCGTTACTCCAAAGAAAATGAAGCAAAAAGATGTTCAAAATCGCTGCATACGGACAAGAAGATTAATGATGGAGCAAGAAAGATGCAAAAGGAGTGTATAATGAGTTTTCCACTATTGGGAGAAAATTTTCCATCTATAGAAGTACAAACTACCCATGGACCAAAGAGTTTCCCTGAGGATTATAAAGGAAAGTGGGTCGTATTGTTCAGCCATCCGGCTGACTTTACACCGGTATGTACGACAGAGTTCGTCTCTTTCCAAATGCACAAAGAGGCATTCGACGCACTGGGGTGCGAACTGGTAGGTCTTTCAGTCGATCAAGTGTTTTCTCATATCAAATGGATCGAGTGGATCAAAGAGAAGCTGAATGTGGAGATCACGTTCCCAATCATTGCGGCGACAGATACCTTGGCAGCGAAGATAGGTATGCTGCATCCTAAAAAAGGAAGTAACACGGTCCGCGCGGTTTTCATCCTCGATCCGGAGGGTATCATACGCACAATCCTCTACTATCCACAAGAGATTGGAAGAAACATCGACGAGATCGTAAGATCTGTAAAGGCGCTCCAAAAGAGTGATGCAGAGGGAGTTGCCACGCCTGCAAACTGGCCGGAGAACGAACTCATCAAAGAGAGAGTCATTGTTCCACCTGCAAGCGACTGCGAAACTGCAGAGAAACGTAAACAGCAGTACGAGTGCTTTGACTGGTGGTTCTGTCACAAAGAGGCGTAAAGCGCCTCCTTTGCTCTCAAAATCATCTTCCCTGCAATTTTTTTTGTCCTTTTGCGAGAAAAAGAGTGCTGTATTCTTCTTTCATTTTCTTCAAAATGAATCAGTGCATAAGAGAATACCGGTCAAATTGTGTGAAGTTGTAAAACAGAAGTAAAAAAAAGAGGGAAACAGAAAAGGCGGAGCAATTATACTCCGGCCTCCTCTCTTCTTTGAAGCATTTCCCACGTTTTATCTACACGTTCTTGCCACTCTTTAATAAGATGTTTGTACTCATCTTTGAAAAGGTGCTTGAAGCGTCCCTGTGCTGCGAGATACTCTTCGACAGGGATGACATTTTTCGGTCTATACGTAATGTTGAGCTTGTGCCCGTCTATGATCTCATAAAGCGGGAAGACAAGGGAATCCGTCGCAAGATCGGAGATGTGCATCGTATCTTTTGGATCGAATTTCCATTCAGTCGTACACGGGCTCATCGCATTGATAAAAACAGGTCCTTCCACTTCCAGCCCATGCTGGATCTTTTTGACCATATCTTTCCATTTGTTTGGAGCGACCTGCGCAGAATATGGAATACCATGCGCAGCCATAATGGCGACCATATCCTTCTTGTTCTTTTTCTCCCCGTAGCTCACACGCCCTGCAGGAGCTGTCGTCGCACTCGCACCGATAGGCGTAGAAGAGCTTCGCTGTCCACCTGTATTTGCGTAAACTTCATTGTCAAGAACGACATGCATGATGTTATGCCCACGCTCCATACAACCTGATATCCATTGGAAACCGATATCGTAAGAAGCACCGTCCCCCGCGAACGAAACAAATTTTGGCTCACGGTCAGGCTGCTTGAGTCGCCCCTTGCGTTTGAGCGCTTTGTGCATCGCTTCGGCACCTGCTACTGCAGTCGAGCCGTTCTCAAAACCGATATGAATCCACGAAGCATCCCATGAAGTGTATGGATACACAGCCGTACACACCTCAAGACATCCAGTCGAAGCTGAAAGTACCAAGTCATCGTTTGTTGCGTTAAGAACCTCTCTGACGATGATCGAGTGTGCACACCCTGGACACAGAAGGTTCGCACCTTCAAATCTGTCCGCCGAAGTCGAAAACTCTTTAAGGTTTTTTATCTTTTTAATTTCACTCATGATTTCATCCTATAAATATGCTAGTTTCGGTCCACGTACACCGACAAACTGTTGAATTTCAGTCGTTGGCTTTCCTGCATCGGCATTTGCTTTAAGCTCTTTGAAAATCTCTCTTAGATGTGCCTTGGTGAGGTCACGACCACCAAGTCCGTAAACATAATTTGTAAGTACAGCTTTTTCATCGCTGTTTACAAGAATACCGGCCATCTCATTGTAAAGCATACCCAGTGCACCGTTTGGTGAGCTTCTATCGAGTGTACCAATCGCTTTGACACCTTTGACCGCCTCGGCGATATACTCAAAAGGCCATGGGCGAAGCACTCGAATACCGACGACTCCCGCTTTAATACCTTCGTTTTCACGCATCTCTTTAGCCACTTCCACTGCCGTTTCAACAGATGTACCCATAGCCACGATCGCAACTTCCGCATCATCGAGCATATACTGCTCGACCATATTGTACTTTCTCCCTGTCTTTTTCTCAAATTCCGCAAATGCCTCTTCGATCTTTGGAAAAACCTTCGTCATAAGATCGTGGTGCTGTCTTGCTTTGTGTTCGAAGTGCCAATCCTCTTCGGTTTGGACACCGTGAGTGACGGGATTGTCAAGATCGAGCATATCGTTCATAGGCTGGAACTCACCGACAAATGCATACGCTTCGTCGTCGCTGAGTGGACGAACGTTTGAAGCTGTGTGTGAAGTCATAAAACCGTCCTGGTTGACAATGGCAGGGAGCCTGACATCGTGATCTTCAGCCACTTTGAAGGCGATAAGATTGAGATCGTACACCTCTTGCGGATTGTATGCATCGAACTGTATCCATCCACTGTCACGCACCATATACATATCGGAATGATCACCATTGACATTCAACGGTGCAGCGAGTGCACGGTTAACAAGATTGAGAACGATCGGCAGTCTCATACCGCTTGCTTGGTATAGAACTTCCGCCATAAGTGCCAATCCCTGAGATGAAGTCGCAGTCGCAACACGTCCGCCGGCAGCCGATGCGCCTACACATCCGCTCATCGCGGCATGCTCGGATTCGACCATCATAAACTCACCCTCTACGTATCCGTCGGCAAGAAATTTCGCATACCCTTCCACAATCGGTGTCGAAGGGGTGATAGGATAGGCGGAAACGACATCGATCTGTACCTGCCGCATAGCCTGGGCAGCGGCGAAGTTACCGTCCCATACTTCCACTTCGTTAAGATTCATTTTATCAAATGCCATTTCTATTTCTCCTTCTTTTCTTTTTCGGGCCATGATGCGATCGCAGCCTCTTCATCCTCTTGTTCAGGGAACATAAGCAGTGATTTGGGGTTTGTCGGACAAACCTCTACACAGATACCGCACCCTTTGCAGTGGTCATAATCAACCCCGAGCATCTTCTTGTCTCTGGATACTATAGAGACATCCGGACAGTAAATCCAGCAGAACTGGCAGTCGATGCAGTAGTCTTTGTTGAAGATCGGTTTTTCGATTCTCCAGTCCGCGACACTTGCCGTAAAGGAGTTGTTAGGAGAGTAGTTTCTCTCCTCTTGCGGTTTGAGTGCGACATCGCTGATCGGTCCATCAAACGAGCGAAGCATCGCACCTATTTCAAATTCATCCCATCCCATATTGTTATCTGCCATCATAAACTCCTTATTTCACTTCGTCGTATGCACGCTGGATCGCGACCATATTTGCATCGATGATCTTCTGCGGAAGTTTTGCAAGAACTCTCTTCATATTTTCTTTGAAGAATTCTATGTCGTACATCCCTGAAACTTTCATAAATGCACCCAGCATCGGTGTATTTGGAATAGGACGCCCTATCGTCTCCTGCGCGATTTTGATACAGTCAACCGTATAGACCTCTTTGTCGGCAAGTTTAGGCTGAGAAGCTTTAAGCTCATCAGTCGTCATATGTGTTGTGATGATGTATTTCGTTTCCGGTTTATGGTTGATCGTTACATCCGTCGTATAAACGAGCGCCGGGTCGATAACGAAAACATAATCCGGTTTCATATACTTCTCATGATTGAGGATCTCCTTGTCGTCAACACGATTGTATGCCGTCATCGCCGCACCTCTTTTTGCAGATCCGTAAAACGCGAATGCCTGCACATATTTTCCGGTTGTCGCAACGATATCCGCCAAACCTTTGGCCCCCGTTACTGCACCTTGACCTGCACGGCTATGCCATCTGATCTCTAGCATAAATTCTCCTTTGTTTATAAGGTTTCCCACAGGAAACGTAGCACTTTTAGTTTCCTTATTTTAGGAAAGTTGGTCTTAAAAAGAGCTTGATTCGATAAGGGGGGGATATAATTAAGATAGAGTGGGTTGATTTTTCTCGTTGATTGTACTTTTGAGGAATTTCACCGCATGGAGCGCATCTTCAAACAACGGCCATCCGAAGCGCTCAAGCTCCTCTTGTGTTCCGTATCCGCCCAGTACGCCGACCGCTTTGACACCAGCCTCTTTGGCACACTCCATATCAAGTTTCGTATCGCCTATCATATAGATATCTGCATCCTTGGAGGGGTGCATCATCTCAAGAGCGTTAAGGATGGGTTCTGGATGAGGCTTTGGGTGCTTTACATCTTCGCGTCCTACAAGCACCTCGAAATAATCCAACAAACCAAAATGCTCCATCAGCTCTTTTGAGTAGCGTCCCGTTTTTGTCGTCACAATCCCAAGACGTGCAAAAGCAGCGGCCTCCTCTGCTGCCTCTTTCGCATTTGGCAGCAAAACGGTTTTTTGTTTGGAGATAAGACGATAGTGCTCTTTGTATGCAGCTACAAAATCCCATACCCGCTCTTTCGGTACACCCACATGAGCGAACATATAATCCAGCGGATAGCCGATAAGACGTTTGATCTGTGCATCTGATGGCGAGGAAAAATCAAGCTGCTTGCAAGCCGTATGAAAACTCTCTAAAATCGCCTCTGTCGAGTCTATGAGTGTGCCGTCAAGGTCAAAGAGTATGATCATGAGTTTTTAGTCCTTTATCCAGTCTATATAGTTGTGCCAGTATCCGCTAGGCAGCGCTTCGATGCCGTGAATCTTTTTGCTTACGGCCGAAATGGAGGTCGGGATGTATAAAAAAAGGTAGGGATTGTCATCCACGATAATGGCAAACATACGCTGCCATACTTGAGCAAGTTTTGCTCTATCGACGATCGTCTCGCTCTTTTCTATAAGAGCATCCATCTCCTTGTTATGGTAGCCAACGAAGTTAAATCCTCCCTTGACATCGCTTTTGGAGTGCCAAAAAAGTCTGGGATCGGGAGTGGGTGAGAGTCCCCAGCCTAGCAAGACGGTATCGAACTTGCGGGGAAAGACGACCATATTTAAAAAAGCCTGCCACTCCATGATGCGCAGCTTCACGATCACCCCCGCTTTTTTGAGCTGATGCTGGAGGATTTGTGCGACATAGGGACGTGTCGGGTTGGAGTTGGACGTGGCTATCTCAAAAACAAGAGGATGTTTTTCGTCGTATCCTGCCGCTTTGAGGAGTGCTTTGGCTTTTTTTATATCGCGTTTTGGAGCTTTGATGTTTGGATTGAACGCGCTTGAAGTAGGCAGGAAAGGGCCTGTGCAAACCTTCGCGTGACCAAAGAACATGATATCGACAATCTCCTGTCTGTCTATAGCCAGAGAAAGCGCTTCTCTCACACGCGGATCTTGGAACTTTTTGCGTTTGAGATTGAAACCGAGATAGGTATAAGCCAGCGCGATATTTTCATAAATATTGAAATCGTTTTTAAAATTTGCAGGCAGCTTTTTCTCATACTCGATGGGGGAGAGATCGCCGATGTCGAGCTGTTTGGACTTTAGCATCAAAAAGCGTGTCATGCTGTCTGGGATGACGTGAAAAGAGATGCGGTCTATATGCGGACGATGCTCGAAGTAGTCGTCGTTGGCCTGGAGGATGATATCTTTGGAGAATTCTAGACGAGCGAGTCTGTAAGGACCCGTGCCTATGGGATGGGTGTTAAAGGAGCTGTTCATGATATTTTTCTCTTTTGCAAGCAGGTGCTTGGGCACGATCCCCATCATCCAGGTCTCCAGTGCTTTGAAATAGGGCTTTTTATAGACAACCTCAACCGTGTAATCATCCAGTTTCTTCACACTTTTGACAAAGCGAAAACTGCTGCTGTAAGGCGAAGCGATCTTGGGAGAGATCAGTGTCTTGTAAGTAAAGAGAACATCTTCGGCGGTGAAGGGATAGCCGTCATGCCATTTGACATTACGGCGTAGCTTGAAGATAAGCGTCGTATCGTTTTTAAAGTGGTAGCTCTTTGCCAGATCGGGGATGATATGTTTTTGATACTTGTCCCATTTGACCAGACCGTTGAACAAAAAGGAGGTGATCTCCCCACTTGCGCTGTCTGTTGCCAGCAGAGGATCAAGACGCGAAGGATTGGCTGAAAGAGCAAGATGAAGCGTCGATGCTCCAAGCAGTGCGCCTAAAATCAAAACACCCAGTAGATAGCGCATCATCAAAAGCTACTGCACCTTTTTGCCGTTGATCGTTGCTGTACCATTTTTGAACTTTATATGAAAAAGTATCTCTCTTCCCTGTTCTTTTTTATAGTCAGCAACCATGAGATCGATCGGATAGAAGCGATTTATCAAGGCGTAGAATCGCTTCGATAGTCGCACGTCGGATTCCACAGAGAGATTTTGTATCAGAGTAGCTGATTTCTGTTTATATTTTTTTACAAAAGCCGGATCCGATTTAATGTCTGCCTGCAAAGAGATTTTAAAGCCGTCAATCTCTTTCATATTCCAAACAGAGAGTTTTTTTAATGAGAAATCCGTAATTTTCAAATGCATCCCATGAGCAAATATCTTTACAAGCAAAGCCTCAAGCTCCTGTTCCAATTGGGGTGAAACACTCTGTTTCTTTGAGTTTTCTTCCAAAATTTGCTGCAATTTGACAAAACTCTCTTTTTCGATACCACTCAAAACGCCCTCATAATTCAACCCTCGCAGAACCAAACTTTTAGAATTTTGTGCCAGACGCAGCTTCTGTGCGGAAAGTTTCGCAAAGAACTCAGCCTCTTTTCCCCGCGTGTCCGAAGATGCGTTCAAAGCAAAATTTTTCAACTCCATCTGCATCTCTTCCGTCATCTCTGCACCTGTTGCAGGATTTTGACGCAGCGTATGAAGAGACAAGAGTACCGATGCTACTTTTGATGAAACATGGTACGTCGTCTTGGATGCAAATGCGCTGGTAGTGAGCAGATCTTTGACTTCAAAATGAAAGGTACCGGTATCGTTTTCCATAGCAAGCGCAACATGATTTATGTGCATTCGAAGCGTATCCGGCGCAAGAAGAACCCCTTTTCCGGAGGCTTCTATACCATTTAAAACCATCGATACATTCGTATCTTCATCGGTTGTAAAACGCTCATCGAGATCTTTCATATAGCCTTGAAACTCTCTGCTTGTCACATCGTAATCTATATGGTAGAGCAGTGCCTTTTTTTGCAACAGTTTGGTAAGAAACACATAGGTCTTTGGCGCTCTTTTTTGAATATCTTCCATCACCCCTCTGGAAAGTTTGCGCGGATAAAGATCGATCGAAATCTTTTCGTTGAAAGGGATGTTGCTGTAGCGAATATCTGCGGCAAACACAACACTGTCAAGCAAACTTTTCGTATAAGGCGGCAACTCTCTGGAGGAGAAAGTTTGCAGATACTCCAAAAATTTTCTTTCGTCATCAACTCTCACTGTATAATGTAATTTCGTCTTGAGATAACCGCGCTCTTCTTGTATCAATTTAACCTGCAGACCGTTTTGCGAAAGTTGTTCCAGCCGCTGTTCTATGCTGTTTTTGACAACTTTGTTTCCCACCAATGGCAACAATCCAATGAGCACAGCAAGTATACCGAGTATCACCGCTTTTTTCATACATAATCCTTCAAGCTTTCAGACAATGAGAGACACCTTCGATGATGGTTTTTGCCTCATTGCCTATCAGATGAACTATTAGACTTCTTGCAAAACTCCTAAACAGTCTCAGAGGAGTCAAAGCCAAAAGATTTCGTAAAACAAATTTTCAAGCCTAGCCGTAGCTAAGTTTGGAAATTTTTTTGCGAAATGTCGCAGGCTTTCACTCCTCCCGTAGGGCGTTATCAAGAGAGCTTTACTCTTTGTTAGATAACCTTCACCGTAGCGCCCGCTACGGCTCAGAACATCTGCCTTGATTAAAACTCTCTTGATAACGCTGAGACTACTTAGGAGTTTTGCAAGAAGTCTA
>JALUFE010000033.1 GCA_027052175.1 Helicobacteraceae bacterium
AAACGAGAGATTCTGAATTTTTGTCCGAAACTATCTTGATTCTAAGATCGTTTTTCGCCTTTCGAATCTCTTTCGTGTACATTTTATAGCGTTTTGTATACTTTGAGTCATCAAAATTTTCATCGAGTATATGCAACAACGGGAAAATCGTATCGGTTTGGGCAAGATATCTTTCTATCTTGTTGGCGATTTTAAGCTTTTCAAATGGAGAAGCTTTCTTGAAAAGTTCCCATTCCGTCTGTATCTTGTCATCGATTTTATCGAGTTTTCGTTTATAACTGCGGGCGAGGTCATCACGGTTGACTTCGACCAAAACGACATACTCATCCCCTTGCTTTTTACTTTTAATTACCTTGACGTTGGAATATTCAATCTCTTTACTTTTTGCAACAACATTGTTTTTGATATTTTTCAACACCTCTTCATCATTCCCTACCCGTGTTGCCGTTACCGAGGAGTTGAATGTACTTGCAACACTCACACTAATCTTTGAGCTTATCCCGGACAGTGCATCGTTTTTGGCATCTTCGAGTGTCGTCCCGTATCCCACTCCATAAAAAGAGAATGGAGTATCTGCAGGCGGATTTTGTACCCAGTCATCGCTTTTCTCTTGGGAAGCACTGAGAGTACCACACGCACTTAAAAAAAGAACTCCAACAAGCAACACGAGATTTTTCAAAATCATTTTCACTTTTCAGTCCCCTTTGTTTGCAATTTTTCTTTCTCTTCCTTCGCAGCTTGTTTCGCTGCCTCTTCCTGCTCTTTTTTCGTCTTGTACGCCTCTACGATAATATCGGTAAATTCTTTGTATTTTTGAGCTATGACAGCCTGCTTGTGTGCATAATACGTTCCCATAATCATATTTGGAATTATCATCAGCACATTTTTCGTAAGACGTAGAATTCTTTTATTGTATTTATCCTGCAAATTCAATGGCACAGCCGCTTTCGCAATTGCAAGTGTTTCCAACTCCTTGCCAAAGTGAGCAATGGCTTGATTGCCCGTAAGCTGTGCAGCAGCTATACCAAATGTCGTATAGGCTTCCGTTGCACTTTTATCGATCTCATCAGAGACCAAATTAATATTTTTGGCAAGATTGACATACGCTTCATCATCGAGATCAATGTCACTTTTGAGTGCTTCTGCCGCTTGATCAAGCAGAGCGAAGTAAATCTGTTGTTTTTCATTCATTTCAGATTCTGCAGCATCAAGCTGCTCTTTTAACACCGCTTCTTGTTCCTTTAGATCCTCAATCTCATCTTTTGAAAGTGCCCTGTAATCTTCTGGTAATCCTTCTATCCCTTTGAGATTTACTTTCATCTTTCTTGCCGACTTTTGCGCTTCATCCTGTTTCAACGACGTTTCAATCGTCGCTATATCTCTTTTGATTTTCAGCACTTTTTCACCGGCATCCAGCATATCGGCTCTTGCGTTTTCCACATCTTTTTTAAGATTGACAGGTATCAAAGAGATCAACGCATCTCCAAGTGTCGGATAAAGGTCACTTGTGACGGCTTCTTGCGGTATTATCAACTTACCGCCAGGAAACTCTTCAAAATTACTGAGCGACACGGTGAAATCAAAGATATTCGGCCAATTTTTAGGATCTTTTCCATAAAATATCTCTATTTTGTAAAGCGCTCTGTATGTTAAAGGAGAGACTGTCTGATTCAGCATAGTTGCGGCAAGCTGCCCATAGCTTCCCAATGAATTCATCAGTGCACCGCTTCCAAGATTCTTCCGCTGAATCGGTTCGGTATAATGTACGGTCGCGAAATATGGATCATCAAGCAGCAGTTTCTTAATTTCCTCTTTTATCTCTTTTGTAAGGGGTGCATGCACCTTCTTGGGCCATTTCGAATCGGCCGAGAGTGGAAACTTCTTTGCCATGATATTGTTCTCCCGTACGATCGTCACCCCGATAGCGACACGATTCGCCTGCTTCTCTACCGTCGGCACCTCCATTTGAGAAGCAGCCATCTCCTGCATGGAAGTACATCCTCCCGCAAAAAAAACACCGGCAGCCAAAATTGAAACCGCTGCCACTTTTTTAGCTATTTTCATGCTTCTCTCTTTCATTTTATTCATATTCACTGTCACTGCTTTCTATCAAGGAGTTTCTGTCTTTTAACAGCGCAGCGTTGTTCTTTTGTACTTTTTTCGTTTTACTGAGCAACTCATAGAACTTATCGAATCTTGCTTTTGCATCCAAAATCGTTTTGTCCTCTCCTCCTCCTTTGAGTATCGCTTTATTGTAGTTTTTCTTTGCCAATTTTAGATAGTGAATATCTTCCGTTTCACTTGCCAACGCTTCATAAAGAATTGCAAGATTGTAATAGTAATTGGCATCTTTCTCTCCATCATACGCTTCCATCAAAGAGATAGCACCTTTATAATCTTTTCTTTTTGCATATGCCGTTACCGCTGCAAGTTCACTTGGGAGCGGTTTGAACTCACGCATCTGATATGTCTTCAACGGAGAAATATCGGAGATGAAATATTTGACGATCTTCTTAACCGCCTCTGCAGTGAGCTGATCTTCCGTTGGCAGTCTCGACGGATCGGCGGAACTTCGTACCAAATGCTTGTCATATGTTTTGACTAAAAATTCATCTACACCTCTCGATAAAGTAAATGTTACTTGCAAATAAAGTGATTCTTTGTTTTTCTCTTTTTTATAGTCATAACTCACTACCTTCATACTCAGCGCCACTCCATCCTCTTCCCCAAGAGGATCAAGCGCTATAAAATTCGTTTGCGTAATAGCACTTTTCACACTTTCTATGAGCATATCGGCCAGTTTCGGATTCGCTTTCTTCGCTCCACTCACATCGGGATTGAGCCAGACAGCCAAATATGCCCCTTTTGCAATAAATTCGTCTTTCGTCTCTATCCGTTTGAGTTTAGCAACTTCTTTTGGAGCGGTATACGATGGGATGACAATTCTCGGCCCATGTCCACACGCACTAAAGAAAACCGCTATCACACTTCCCAGCAGTGCATTTTTCATCATTTTTTTCATATCCAATCCCCATCTTTTTCGTTCTTATCTGTGGATTATAGAGTAGTTGCATTTAAAGACAACTTAGAATCGCAAAAAAGAGCTTTTACCAAATCATTATAGATGTTGCTGTTTCATCATCAAATTATCTGCAACGGCAATGAAACAGTGAATAGCATGCCCCACTTTTAAAGCACTTTCCAAAAAATTATTGAAAAAAAAAGATTTTTTCCTAAATGCTCTTGACATTGAAAAAAAAATTGACTATAATTTCGCCCACAAACAAAGAGGACTTTGTTTTTGAATGTCTCCTTAGCTCAGCCGGTAGAGCATCTCCCTTTTAAGGAGGTGGCCGTTGGTTCGAATCCAACAGGGGACACCATTTACACACCATCCAAAGATGGCCCCATCGTCTAGCGGTTAGGATCCCAGGTTTTCATCCTGGTTACCGGGGTTCGAGTCCCCGTGGGGTCACCACTTTTTCAAACTCCTCCTTTTTTATCTTAATTGTTTTTCGGGATGTAGCTCAGACTGGTTAGAGTACTACGCTGGGGGTGTAGGGGCCGCAGGTTCGAATCCTGTCATCCCGACCATTTTTTCTTCCTGTATGCAAAAAACCATCATTTCGATCTCTTCCAAAATGATATAATTCCAAAAGACTCGTAGAAGGCAGCAGCAATATGTTCAACACACTTTTTAGGAGCGGTCTTGTTGTCAAATCGCCTATTCTTGGGTATGAAGAAGCGGTAGCCTACTCCGTAGGATGGGATGCCGAAGTCAAGCAGACACAAAAACAAAAAAGACTGCTCATGCAGGTAAGCGGTTTTCATACACCACATATCCAGTTAGGCTCTACCAGTTATAACTCCGCTTTTTGGGTACGGGGCTTCAATCCTGTCAATACTGTCGTCATTACCTACAATCAAACAAACAGAACAATCAACTATCGAAACCGACGGTTTGAGCGAAACGAGCTGCTTCTGCTCACCAGAGATGAAGAACTGGATTTGGTTATCAGCGGAGAGAACACAACTTTCACCATTGCCGTCGACGAAGTCTATTTTTTTACAATGTTTCGGAACTATTACGGCACCGATTTTGAAAGCAAACTCAAAAACAGCCTGTTGCTTGACTCCAAGAAAGAAGCAGCGTTCCTTAACTTCCTTCACTTTTGGATCAACTTTTTTCTATCGCACGAAACTACAGATTTTCTGCCACAGGATTATGCAAGGATCGAAGAGGATATCCTCCACACACTCTTTAACTTCATCATCATCAAAGATCAAAACACAAAAAGTGAAAACAAAATCCTCAAAGAGGCCAGAAACCTGATCGAGCAGAGTCTCGATCTCGATCTCAAACTCAGTGATCTGGCAGCATATCTTGGTATCAGCCAGCGCACGCTGGAGTACACATTTAAACAAAATCTCGGTATGACTCCAAAAAACTATCTGCAGATGCTGCGTCTGCACACCATAAGAGAGGAGCTCAAATCTGCCGATGTGAAAACGCTGCAGGTTTCAGACATAGCACTCAAGTACGGCTTTTTTCATATGGGTCACTTCGCTAGCGAATACAAAAAACTTTTTGGTGAATCTCCCTCTCACACTCTCAAACATAAAAACTAAACCTTTTCGATTTTCTGATAATGGAAAAGATGAAACCGTGTTATAATCGGATATTCTTTTTTTGAAGGGTTTTCATCATGACAACAAGCAGACTCAAGGCATTGATCTCCTCGACACTTTTGCTTATGCCGATCATGGCTTCAGCAGAGATGTCCCAAGAAGAGATCGCAAAAGCGACACAAAACCCACTCACAGCGATGTACACCCTGCCGATACAAAACAACACTTACTTCTACGATACGAAGTATGCCGACGGAGTAAAAAACATCGCGAACATCCAGCCGGTCGTACCTGTAGATATCAATGAGGAGTGGGTGATGGTAACCCGAACAATACTGCCGGTTGTTTACAAGGAAGATACGGTCCCTGCACCAAGCAAAAAGAATAAATTCGGTCTTGGCGATACCACTTTCACAGCCTTCTTCACGCAGAAAAATACGAAAAAAGGCGAATGGCTTTGGGGCATTGGACCTGTTGTCTATCTGCCAACCGCTACAGACGATACTTTGGGGACAAAGAAATGGGGTGCGGGTCCCGCCTTTGTCGCTCTTGATATGAATGGTAAATGGGTTTATGGCTCGCTCATTATGCATATCTGGTCTTTTGCAGGAAGCGGACAAAGTGAAGGATATCAAAAGGTCAACCTCACAACTATCCAGCCGTTTGTCAACTACAATATGCCAGGAGGCTGGTTTATAGCTTCAGTCCCCATTATCACTGCCAACTGGGAAGCCACAAGTGGGAATGAATGGACCGTACCGCTTGGCGGCGGGGTCGGCAAAGCGCTGAAGTTCGGCAAGATCCCCTGGACGATGCAGCTGCATGCCTACTACAATATAGAAAAACCGGATGACTACGGAGAGGACTGGCAGCTTCGCTTCCAGATCAATCTGCTTTTCCCAAGATAAAAAAACTTAAAAGGAGTCAAAAATGAAGTTGAAAAAAATGACGCGGCTTTTAGCCGTTATACTAATTGGAATGCTACTTGGCAATACTAACCTATATGCAGAGAAGCTCAAAAAAGAGGAGCTCGATCGTATAGCGTTGCAAAGCTACATCTATACCTATCCGCTTGTCCTGATGGAGATCACACGCAAACAGATGACCAATATGCCACTTGGTCAGAACCCAAACCGCGGTCCTATGATGCAGTTTACCCATATCCGCACCTTTCCAAACGCGAAGTTCAAAGAGGTGGTTCGTCCAAACTTCGACACACTCTACTCTCTGGCGTGGGTCGATGTCAGCAAAGAGCCGGTCATCCTCAGCGTGCCTGAAGTCAAAGACCGCTTCTACATGCTGCCGATGTATGACATGTGGACAGACACATTCGCGGTTGTCGGAACATACGCAAACGGCACAAAAGCCGGAAACTACGCTCTTTGTATGCCGGAGTGGAAGGGGAAACTTCCTAAAGGCGTGGAGCGCATCAACGCTACGACTCCCATCTTTTGGATCATCGGTCGGACACAGACAAACGGTCCGAAAGATTATGACTATATCCACAAGATCCAAGACGGCTACAAGCTCACACCTCTTAGTTACTTTGTCGCGCATAAACCCTACAAACCGACCTTCAAAAAAGACAAAAGTGTAGACGATGTCACGCCGCCTATGGTCCAGGTGGAGAAGATGGATGCAAAAACATTCTTCACAATGGCGATGGATCTTATGAAAAAGCATCCGCCACATGCTACAGATCAGGTACGAATCGACCGTATGAAACGTATCGGTTTAAGACCAGAGGGTTTTGACTACGACAAACTCCCTGCAGATGTCAAAGCGGCTCTTGAGCGAGCCACGGCAAAAAGCCACAAAGTGATGCGCGCTTATGTGCCAAGGCTCGGTTCTATCGTGCATGGATGGCAAATACTTACAAAAAGTGTCGGTGTTTACGGTATCGACTATCTCCAAAGAGCGACAACGGCACTCTATGGTCTAGGTGCAAACCCTTACTATTGGGCGTTCTATCCGCTTAATGTAGTAGATAAAAACGGTAAAGTCCCAATGGGTGATAAAAAATATGTCATCCACTTCGACAAAGTCCCGCCAGTGGATGCATTCTGGTCCGTTACGATCTATGACAAAGACGGCTTCCCTATAGACAATCCAATCGATCGTTACGCCATAGGGGATCGCGACAACCTGAAGTTCAACAAGGACGGCTCAGTCGATATCTACATCCAGCCAAAATCTCCAGGGAAAGCAAAAGAGTCCAACTGGCTGCCAAGCAACGCAAAGCATGAGATCATCAGTCTTGTGATCCGCATGTATGGACCAAAACAGGTGGCGATAGACGGCAAATGGCTGCCGCCATATCTCGAAGAGGTCAAATAGGAGGAAATAACAATGACTATAAAGCATAACACTCTTGCTCTAATAGCGGCGACACTTATAACCGGAACGGCTCTGTCTGCACAACAGTGTAAAAAAGAGTACTACGCACCGGCGTGGGATCATCAGCCTCCCACAGTCGATGCCTTCAACTATGTTCGCGCCGAATCGGATGTGCAGTTCAAAGAGTATGCAAAAGTGTACAACGCTTTTGGCAAGTTCGTTCATACTCGACAACCTTACGATGTAGACAAGCAGGTAACACACAGCGGCAATCGCGATACGATCTACTCTTTTGGCATTTTCGATCTCTCAAAATCACCTCTGAGCGTCGAACTTCCAAAAACAAACGGACGCTATATGTCCCTCATGCTTGTCAGTGAAGATCACGATATCTACCCGGCTTACTACGCTCCGGGTAAATGGACCTTCACTCAAGCTGAGATCGGTACACGCTATATCATGCTTGCGATCCGCACTTTTGCCGACCCGAACGACAAAACAGATATGAAACAGGCACACGCCCTCCAAGATGGCGTCAAAGTGATCCAAAAAGACAAAGGCGATCTCTCAGGCATACCCAAGTGGAACAAAAAGCAGATGATGAAGCTGCGAAAGGCCTACAATATCATCGGAAGCACCACGACCGACTCTTCAAAATACTTCGGTGTAAAGTGCGAGCGTTCCTACCTTGAGAATGCGATGGGTGTGGCGGTAGGCTGGGGAGGTCTCCAGGCTGTCGATGCAACTTACGTACCTGTTACACCAAAAAAGAACGACGGCAAGACACCTTACGTACTTACCGTACCAAAAGATGTCCCCGTCGATGGTTTCTGGTCGGTCACGGTCTATGATAAAAACAGATTTATGGTCAAGAACGATCTCAACCGTTACTCACTCAACAGCGTCACGGCGAAAAAAAATCCGGACGGAACAGTGACGATCCACTTTGGCGGTGATCCAAAAGCCGTCAACTATATCCCAATCGTACCCGGATGGCAGTATATCGTCAGGCTCTACAAACCACATAAAGAGATACTTGAGGGCAAATGGAAATTCCCAACTGCAGTGGAAGCGAAATAACAAAAACCTAATAGACTTCTTGCAAAACTCCTAAGTAGTCTCAGCGTTATCAAGAGAGTTTTAATCAAGGCAGATGTTCTTTAGCGTAGCCAAAGCTACGGTGAAGGTTATCTAACGCAGAGTCAAGCTCTCTTGATAACGCCCTACGGGAGGAGTGGAAGCCGGCGACATTTCGCAAAAAAATCTCCAAACTTAGCTACGGCTAGGCTTGAAAATTTGTTTTACAAAATCTCTTGGCTTTGACTCCTCTGAGACTGTTTAGGAGTTTTGCAAGAAGTCTAATAAAGCCACTTTCCATTCACGATGAAATAGTGCAGTGGATAGTAGCTTACCACTGTCACATACAGTATCATAAAGAGCAAAGAGACTCTCCACCCCCGTTGATCTTGTCTCAATCCAACCAGCATACCGTAAAAGGTAGCGACAAACAAAAAAGTATAGAGAAAATACCCCACATAACCGTAATCCCCCTGCATCAGACAAAAAGGACAGTGATGGGTAGGGAGCTCATAGATATAGGTGCCGAAATAGCCTATGAGTGCAAGTATGGCAATCGGAATGAACAGTGCACTCAAAATAGCATAGAGAGCACGCACTTTCAACAGATAACTCACGATCAGTCCCACAACGACAGTATAAAAAGTCGTGTAAATGTAGAAGTTGGGCAGAGATAAAAAAAGCGATATCCAGCTCTTCGCACTGCTTGAGAAGATCGCTCCACAGCAATCCACCAGAGAATTTGGATCGATGTCAAAGAAGTAGAGATACTCCAAAACCACCTCCACAACCAAAAGCAGATACAAAACAAGGAAAAAGAGTGACTTGAGTCTTGTGTAGGGAAGATCTTTGTGGCGATAGTCTTCGTCGTTGAGAACGATCCAAAAAGCGAAAAGATAGACATTGAGAATCTTCAGCAGTATCAGATAGATACCATACGGGGATGCGTCTATCACGCCTACGGCGCACATGGCACCGTTGATGATCTCTGCAAGGTGATCGAGCGTATAGATGAAAAAGAGCAGCAGCGGGATCTTAAAAAAGAGGATATACTTCGTAATCGTCGAAACGAGATAGATGCGCTTGGCAATTCGGTACTGCCGCTCGTCGCTTCTGGAGAAGTCCCATTGCAGCACAACCTGCAGACTCACCCAAAAGGCGATCGCCCCATACACGACAAAAAGGGTATCTACCAGCAGATTGGCAATGATATCGGGGCTTAGGAGCAAAGCCTGCCTCCATCAAGCTCTATGATGCGATCGACCAAATCAAGATCAAAAAAGAGCGGATCGTGTGTGGCTACGATGATCGTACGCTTTTTATCTTTGAGGGCTTTAAGATGTTCGATGAACTCAGTGGATAGTTTGGCATCGAGATTGGCTGTTGGCTCGTCCGCAAGGATGATCTTTGGATGGTTTACAAGTGCACGTGCGATGGCTGTTCGCTGCTGTTCACCTCCAGATAGTAGTCGTACTTCCTGCTTGAGTTTATGCTCTATAGAGAGTTTGCGACTAACTTCTTCTACTCTTGCTTCAACCTCCTCTTTTGAAAGTTTTAACGGGATAAGCGGCGTGATGATATTTTCAAAGACGCTTAGCTGTACAAAGAGGTTGTAGCGTTGGAAAATAAAGCCGATGTTGTGCAGGCGAAATGCGGAAGCGAAGTCGTCACTGAGCTTGGAGATATGTTCACCATCGACGATCACCTCCCCCTCCGTCGGTTTGGCAAGAGCGGCGATAAGTGAGAGCACCGTACTTTTTCCACTACCGCTTCGACCTTTGAGAACGACCAGTTCCCCCTCTTTGATATGCAGCGAAAGCTCTTTGACCGCTTCTACACTGCCGCCTGGTATGTTGTATCTTTTCGTTACGTTTTTGAGCTCTATCATCGTATCACCTCATCGACATCACTAACTGCAACACGCCATGCAGGAATGATGACCGCTGCGAGATAAACAGGCACGGTAACCAAAAAGAGTAGCAGATAGGTACTCGGCGCCACACCGTAACTCAACGCAAGTGGAGGATGAACGAGCGAACTGCCCGTAAAAAGATTTGCAAGCAGAGGTGCGTGCAGACCAAAGACATAGACAAGCGCCAAAGCGATACCAAGAAAGTACGCCGAAGTTGCTATGAGAAAACTCTCCAAAAACTTCTCTCTAAGCACATCGCGCACACTCCAGCCAATGGCTTTGAGGATGGCTATCTCCTTTTTCTCCTGTGAGCCAAGAGCACTCAGGCGATCACCCACGATCATAAAGAAAGTCAAAAGTGCCATCAGAAAAAAGAGCAAAAACAGACCGCTTTTGAGATCGAACATTGCTTCATAGCCTGTTTTGATACTCTCTTTTGTTATGACTTGAAGATTTGGATCTAAAAGCGTGATCTTTGAAGCAACGGTTGCAACCTCATCGGGATTTGGCACATAGAGCGCAAGATCGGTAGCATAATCGCTTTTGATACCCAAAATCTTACGAGCGTTTCGTGTACTCATAAGCATCATGTCGTTGCTTAGCAGTCTGTTTTTTGCATCGAAGACACCGATAATCTTGAGTTTTTTTATACCGCCTTGCGGAAGCAGAAAGTTGAAGTCGTTTGTGTAGTAACTCTTTTGCAAAGCGGCATATACCCCCTGCCCGACGACCATTCCCTCTTTTGGATCTTTATTTAGCAGCTTTGCTGCATCTTGCAGTTCTTTGAGATAGTCATAATCAAAGCGATCGATCCCGACAATGCTAAAACTCACTCCAAGCCGATCGAACCGATACAGCCCCCATATACGCGGAACGACTTTCTCGACGCCTTCGATGGAGACAAGATCGAGTATCTTGTTTGTGTTGATATCCTCCAAACGTCCTGCGACTCTTTTTTGCACGATGATCTGCGGCATTTCGCTACTAGCTGCTATGAGCTCTTTTTTGAGTGAAGAGGCGATAAAAAGTACGCTGCTACTTAAAAAGATCAAAAGCGTAAGCATCAAAAGTATAAAAAGATTGCGTTTTTTATAGATAAAGAGCGATGCAATCGTAAAATCGAGAAAATATCTGTTCACTTTCGCATCCTGTAAACAAAATCCGCACTGCTTCGCGGCGGCAAAAAGGGATCATTCCATAGATCTTCCGCTTTTGAGAACGAATAGAAACGAAGCGCACGATTATTGCTGTAAAAAGCGGCATCACTCACTCCACTGAGTCGGCTGAAGTGTCTCAAGGCTGCATAATCTTTCGAAGCGGTTGCAAAAAAGAGAAGCAAAATGACAAAGGCTGCAGCCGTTACGCTATAAACCGATACAAAAAGAAGCGTTCTTCTACTCATCTATCGCCTCCACACTCTCTTTGTCAAGCTGCTGTAATCTCACTATTTTTTTACCGTGGTGATCGAACAAAAAGCTTTGTGCATCTTTTTTCTTCGCAAACGGGATGATCTCCTCTCCCATCGGCCCGTACACATCACTGCCAAGCACCAGCCATGCATTGTGAAGTTCTATAATCTTTTTGGAGTAGTAATCCTGAGCATAGAGTTTCAAATTATCATGATGATTGAAATAGTACTTCAACATATCCTTCACTCCATCGTAGTAAAGCTCATTTCCTTGTGTATCACGCGCCATTGCCACCCATTTTGGATATTTGTAAACAAACATCCCGCACACGGGGCATTTGTCCTTTTTCGTATAGTGAAACGTTATCGCTTTTTTTGATAAGGTCTGTAACTTTTGTTTATCCCACACATACCATGCGAGCGCATCTTCATAACGTCTCTCTCCAAGATTGCAGTGCCGATGTACATAGCTGTGCAAAGCATGAAAAGAATCGAAGTGTTTGCTTGCAAGTTCACTGCACTCTCTTTGAAGTATCTCTTTGCCAAGCGGATAGAGATACTTCTGCTTTTGCACTTGGGAGGGTAGTGAAGCAGCATAGAAAGATGAAAACACGACAAGAAGGAGAAACAGAAATTTCATACCAAATGGTACAAAAAAAGAGTTACAAATTTGTTAAGACACCTCTAAATAACAATTTGATTTTTCCCTTTCGCTTTTGCTTCATAAAGCTTTTTATCCGCAATCATAAAATATTCATCACCGAGTGAACCAACAAACGCCATCTTGGGCTCAACCGGAACAACACCCATACTTACAGTGGCAGAAACAGATTTTCCGTTCACTTCTATTTTGACAGAAGCAAATTCATCTTTAATCTTGTTGAGCACCTCCAGTGCTTTTTCTATCGGGATTGAAGGAAGAAATACAACGAACTCCTCTCCTCCAAATCGTACGACAACATCGGAATTCCTTATATTTCTCTTTACACATGCTACAAACTGCCGCAGCATCTCATCTCCGGCTAAATGTCCATAATCATCGTTTATATGCTTAAAATCATCGAGATCCATTAAAGCGATTACGAAGCTGTTCCCCGTAGCGAATGCGAGTTCGTATTCAGTTTCAAACAATGGTTTGAGTGCATGGCGATTCAGCGCTCCTGTCAGTGCATCTTTGGTCACTTTTTTATTGATTTCAATATTGTCTATCAGCATCAATTCCGTACCAATGTTCAATGACAGCAATTCGCACTTTTCAAGATAGGAGATAAGAATATAATACTCCTTCTCCGACATTACACGCTGAATCTTTTTCGCAAAGAGATGAAGATTTTTGTGCATCGTTTCAATGATTTCGTATTTGGAATTGTTTTGTATAAACATCTTTCCCTTGCCATTCAGCCATTTGCCGAACTCACACAGGCTCGAATCGAGTTCCGGAAAATCGTTTGGCTCACTTTCATTTATTTTGTCAACAAGAGCATTGAGCCACACCAAATGAGCTTTGTAAAAACGAATAATATCCATATCGAGAATCTCAGAGAGAGATGCTAAACGCATATTGTTTGTATGTTTGAGCTTTTTGAGATAATCTTCGAGATATAGTTTTGCCACTACATTGTTTATTTTATAAAAAAGATCGAGCAGCTTGGCAAGGTCGATACCCGAAATCCCTTTTTTAATAAACATATTTTTCATTCCGGCTATCTCGTTCGAAAATGCGATGTAAGGAATGTTCAAAGATATTTTCATCTTTGCAAGCGCTTCGAAATTTTTTAAGAGATGCTCTTCGTCACACTTGTTTTCAAAGCATTTTATGATGTTTTCATATTTTTCAAGAACAGGACCGGATTTTTCGATCTCGGAAATGTAGATACAGGCCACATATTTGTCGAGGAATTCCTGCAGGAGTGATTCGTTAGGTGTCTGCACAGCAACTCTCTTCAATTAAGATTGTTTATTGTGCTTGTTTTATCTTTAAACTCTTCTTAAAAGCATCAATCTTCGTATAAATAGTATCAAAAGCGCCGCTGCGAGTATCTTGAAATTGAGTTCACTTGCAAAATGCAGATGTGCAAACGTATCGCTGCGTGTTGCTTCTGCACCGGCAGCCTGCATAGCAAGGATGCGAGGGACATAGACAGCAGAAAAAAGCAGTCCGGTAAAAAGAGCGACAAATGCACTCAAAAGGACAATGCGATCCCGCTCTCCACTTTTGTACATAACCGCTTCATAAACGGCTATATAAGCTACACAAAAGTAGACCACATAGCTGAAGCGACGAAATATCTCGCTCATAATGATCCCCATATTGTAATGATCGAGCATCATACCAACCGTGTAGGCATCACTGGTAAATATAACCGGCGCCACAATAGCACCGAGTGTCATAACGGCACCGAAAGTCGCGGCAAGTGTGATCAAATATCCAAAATCGAAGTATATATTTCTTTTTAGCATTGCAGTGTAAATCCTCTGTCAAATCCGCTGTAATCTTTATAGAATTCCAGCGATTTATAATTTTTATTTATCAAATAGGATTGTATTTTATCCTTTTGGTCATAACCCATCTCACAGCTGAAAAACTTAATCTTTCTGCTTAATGTTAGATTTATCAGCTCTTTGATGATCTCATCACCGACTTCACCCCCAAAGAGAGCGTTTTGCGGCTCGTACGAGAGGTTGGATTCCAAAAAGACCCCCTCTTCTATGTAGGGCGGGTTGGAGACAAGATAGTCTATATCTTCCTCCACTCCATCAAGCAAGCTTGTGTGTCTAAGCTCTATACGCTCTTGGAGGCTATGTTTTTGGATGTTTTTTGCAGCCACCTCTAACGCCGCCTTGGAGATATCCGTTGCGATAAAGCGGGCATTTGGCAGATGCTTGGCCAGCATGATCGAAATGATCCCGCTGCCAACCCCTACCTCCACAAACTGCATCGATCTCTCTTTCTCTACATAACGCAGCACCTCATCAACAAGCAGCTCCGTTTCAGGACGCGGGATGAGCGCTCCTTTGTCGATGTAGAACTCTTCACCGTAAAAATCGACCCTATTGGTAATGTACTCCAACGGTTCGTTCTCCATTCTACGGCGAAGCATTTCCATGAGTTTGGCTTCGTTAGGCACTACATCTTCGGCATGCGCCAGCAAATAGAGCTCGTCACACCCAAGATGGTGCATCAAAAGCAGTTGCGCTTCACGCGCGGCATTGGGCACAAGGGGAGCAAGCGCTTTTGCAAGCGCGATTTGGCTCTGTTTTATTCGTCGAGATCTACCGGACACTCTGCTTTGATCCCATCTTTGTCAATGTAGCCGACATTGACATCGAGCTTTTTCAGACGCTCGATCACCGGCGGGTGGGTATAATGGAAGAAGATATAGAGCGGATGTGAAAGCGGAAAGCTTTTGTTCTCCTCTACCAATTTCTTCAGCGCACTTGCAAGGTAAAGATTTCCCGTCTCCCCGCCAGTCTCACTGCCCATTCTGTCTGCTTCAAACTCGTTATGACGGCTCACAAACCCCATAATCGGCATCATAACAAATCCAAGCACAGGCATAAAGAGCAAGAAAAGTATCATCGTCACGGCAGGAATATGCGGCACTCCCATCTCCATATAGAGATCTTCAGGGATATTGCCAAAGAGTGCGAACATCACAAAGAGCATCACCCCCATCATGCCGATATTTTTATAGATGTCCCCATGCGCATAGTGTCCAAGCTCATGCCCCAAAACGGCCAAAAGCTCCTTTTTGTTGAGTTTGTCGATGAGTGTGTCAAAAAGCACAACACGTTTGGTCTTGCCAAGACCTCCGAAGTAAGCGTTGAGGCGATTGTCACGCTTGCTTGCATCACTGACATAGATGCCACTGCTGACAAACCCCGTGCGCGCCATCAGCTCCTCTATCTCATCTCTTAGTTCGCCCTTGGCAAGCGGAGTGAGCTTGTCAAAAAAGAGTGCCCGGATTGTTGGGAAGAGCATATTGACAAGGATGATAACACCAAAAACAAAAAGAAAGCTCCACAACCACCACAACTCAAAACTTGTCATGATAATGTAAACGCCCCATGTCACAAGTGAACCAAAGAGCAGTGTAAGCACAAACGTAATCGTTTTATCCTTTATAAATCCACCGATACTTTGATTGTTGAAGCCATACTCCTTATCAAGTATCATCTTTTCATAATACTCAAACGGCAGCCCGACAAGGCCGTTAAGAATGATAAAACTCATCACTATCGCCACGTTTCGTAAAGCATCGGAATCAAACTGAATATAATCTACCAGCCATCCTATCCCATAGCCCATCCAAAAGATAAACGCAATATACTCAATAAATGTTGAAGCGATATTGATACGCTCTTTCTTGACCGTATAAGTCCCGGCTTTGATAAAATCGGCGGTTTTGAGCAACACCGCACCTCTGTACTTCATCTGCGCGACATAGCCTATCTGCATAACGCTGACATAGATGCTGAGTGCTACATAGATCGTGTATATCGCTACTAAAGTCGTTAACATTTTTTTCCTTACTGAAGAGGGATTTTTCCTACATTCTCTGTTTTAATGGAGTCACTTGGGTGACCGTAAAAATAATTTACTGCTCCGACGATACTTCCAAAGATTATTCCTGCAACCAAAACGGCCCAAACAACGCGTTTCTTCTCACCTTTAAGACCGTTATAATCACCTATATCCTGCAAACTCGGTTCCATAATTATATACTCCCAATCTAAATTTGTGGAAGTATATCACGCTTAACTCTTTTTCTTCTACACTATCAAAGCTTAAGT
>JALUFE010000034.1 GCA_027052175.1 Helicobacteraceae bacterium
TTCGTGTTTGGAAATATACCGGCTATTAATGTCTGTATTTCTTGAGGAAACATTTCTTTTTTTTCTTCTCCCATTTCTCTTTCCCCTTTTTATAATTTTCTTCTACCTTCAACCTTCCCCCTTCTACCTATTTTTATGTATAATACAAATACAACAATATTTCAACTTACCTTGACATTTTTTTTGATTTTTTATAGATATAGCTGAACTCTTTGTGAGTCTTGACTATCTCAAATCCACTTAGACTGACAATCTTTTGCGACCTTTCGCTCTGCGGCGATTAATGATTTTTCTTCCGTTCTTTGTCGCCATTCTCGCTCTAAAGCCATGCGTTCGCTTTCTCGGCGTGTTATGTGGCTGGTATGTTCTTTTCATCAGACATATCCTTGTTAAAATTTTAGTGGCGAATTTTACTGAAATATTGCTTAAATTATATTGAAATCATGTATCTCATTGAATCCTCGTCCTGCTCAAAAAAAGTAAATAAACAGGAACAAAAAGCATCATCATGTATTTTCCGTTTTTTAGCTGCACTTAATGTTTGACACTGTATCATATAAACTATAATCTTTTTTAATGTAGAAAATCTCAAAAAACAAGAGAAAAATGCAAAAATATAGAACAATCACTCTCTCATCGGTTCTGTTTTTATGGATTACGCTCGCATCGGCTTGGGCGTCGCAGGAAGAAGGAGCGAGTATTGCGAGAGAGTTCCATCTCGTTCCCGGAACAAAAGCTTCCATCCAATGGAAACGAATCTTTAAAAACAGGCTCAAACGCAAACGATACGGCCTTGACACCCTCTCGCAAAAACAGTTGCATGAACTCGAAGACTATCTTCTCGAACATGCGGCCGATTCACCGAAACCCATCGTACCAGGACTTTGACATGGATAAACATTTTACGATGCTTCTCATCCCCGTCTTGGCGACTCTGCCGCTCTTTGCCGGATCCGACAATGCGGCTTTGAAAAAGATTGAATCGCTCCAGCAAGAACTACAACAGCTCAAACAACAACTCGAATCTCAAAATGAAAACATCCTGGAAAATGAGGATATCCTTGAAAAAGTGGAGACAAAAAGTATCCTTGATAAGATCAATTTTTCTCCGGATCTTGAACTTCGTTTCGACAAATTACGCTATGAAAACAGCTCCATAGAAGGAGAAAACACGAAAATAGCCCCATCAGACTATACAGGAAACGCTCCCGCACCAGGTACGCTTAATCGTCGCAGCGGCTATACCAAACATTTCGACATCGCGACAACGATCTACTTCGACTTGCAAATGAGCGCACAACTTGATGAACATACAAAATTTCATGGAAAACTCTCGTTCGCCAACACAACCCAGTCACACCAGCGTATGTGCATCCTCTCTCGCGATATCAAAGCCCAAAATGCGGAGAGTGCATTCGACGTCACACTTGCCTATATCGACTACACCCCGCGACCGAACACCGATTACAGCTCCACACTGAGCATAGGTATTCTTCCTACCTCCAACGGCACACCGATGCAGTACACACAAAACTCACAGCGTTCTTCAATGTTCCCGGCTCTCGTGTTCGATATGAACAGCTACGGCCTCATCTATACCCAAAAACTCAAAAGCATCTATGCACGCGCCGTTTTCGCTCAGGCCTATACACTGCGCAACATCTTCTACCCCTACCAGTGCAACAGGGAAAACATAGATAACGCCACCATCACGGGAATCTATCTCGATGACACTTTCAGAGTGTTGGGATCACGTGCTCTACTCTCGGCAGGTTTCAATGCACTGCTTGATTTCAAAGCACACCCCTATTTAGGCCCCGATGTCACCAGTGCCGATACAAAAGTACTCGGAAGCATCTACACGACGGGAATAGGCATAGATCTGCCCAAAATAAACGAAAGTGCTTTGGATCTTTTCGTTCATACCGCACTCTCCATTCCCAACAGCAACGGCAAAATACAAGATTATAAAATAACGCATTACCAAAACGGGAAAGGGCTCACTGCCACCAATACACCCGGCTTCACGGAAGCGGACTATGCAAGTGGCACAATGCTCACAAAAAACGGCTATGCTCTCTATTTTGGAACGAAATATACTCTCAACGATCGTTTCGATATCGGTGCGGAGTTCAATCACGGCAGCAAATACTGGTTCGCCGCCACCCAGGGAGCGAAAAATATGTTCAACAAACTCGCCCTGCGAGGAAACGGGTACGAGTTCTATGCTCACTGGATGTTCACTCGTCATATATTTGCGAAATTCGGTTTTCTGGATATGCATGAGAGATATACAGGGAGCGGCTGGCACTTTGGTGAGCCTGCAAAGAAAAAAGCGGATCAAGAGATCAGCTATGTCTCGCTTCATGCAAAATTTTAAAGGATTGTGATGCAGCAGCGAACCAAGACATATCTCCTGGTGATAGGAGCCATCACGATCCTGCTCTTCTCAGCGGTAGTTATGATACGAAATCTCAGAGAAAACACGAAACTGCTCGACGAGATAGCCACGACACAGCTCAAACTCTCATCCTACTCCACAAGGCTTACCAAAGCCATCCAGCACAATCAGGCAAAAACGATCGAAGCACTGGTCATGCGGGATGAAAGTCTCGAAAAATCAATCAAAACAAGCACAGACGAAATCGTCTCGACCATCAAACAACTCAGCCGCTGCATCGAAAGACATCGACAAATGCTTCCCACCCAAGTACTCGATGTAATCAAAATACTCAACAGTCGTCTCATCGCCTATGAAAATATGGAAAACTCGGTACTGCAAGCTACCAAAAACAAACGTCTTGAAGATCTTCAAGACGCTCTTGTCGGATTCAACGCAACGGCAGCCGCCTTCAGTAACGATGTTTTATTGCTGGTAGATCTGACGAACAAACTGCTTCAGTACAAAATCACACAACTACAGCAACATAACGAACAAACCAATCGTTTTCTGTATACGAGCTATTTCTTTGTAACCCTGCTTTTACTTTTGAGTCTCTACCTTATGCAGCGTTATCAAAAAAAGATGATCCAGCAGCTCCACAGAGCCGAAAAAGCGGAAAAAGAGACCAGGCTGCTCTCCCAACGACTTCAAAACTACTCCCAAGAACTCGAAATCGAGATCGCAAAAAAAGAGAACGAACTCTATGAAAAAATCTACACAAATCCTATCTCCGGCCTTCCCAACCGTTATAAACTTCTCCAACAGATGCAAAACAACGAATTTAAATATCTCGCACTGCTCAATATAGACAATTTTCAAAAATTCAACGACGTATACGGAGAAAATATCGGCAACGAAGCACTCAAGGCAACGGCAGCTTTTCTCCAAGATATCCTTCCAAACAAACACGCTTTGTATCATCTCGGCGGTGACGAGTATGCCATAGCGGCCTTTTACGACTCACCGATTGCCAAAGATCAGTTTTTGGAAAACATCCGACAGATCCTCAAAGCTTTCCGAAAAAAAGAGTTCCACATCAAAAACAGCAAGTACACCCTGAGTATGAGTGCCGGAATCTCTTTTGGAGGCCTGCAAAAGATACTCGCCTATGCAGACATGGCACTCAAAGATGCAAAAAAGAAAAGTACCTATATAGAAATATATCAAGGCAAAGAACTCGAATCAAAACACAAAGAAGATCTCCGATGTTATCAAAAACTTCTCGATGCACTCCAACACAAAAGAATCGTTCCGTTTTTACAGCCTCTTCTTCCTCTTCAAAATCCCAATCTACCGATAAAATACGAATCGCTCGTACGACTTGTCGACAAAGAGGGTAAAGCGATACCGCCGATCAATTTTCTTCGCATAGCCAAACAGAATCGCGTCTATCACAAAATAACCGGCACAATGATCAAGCAAACCTTTGCATTGATCGAGAAATACAATCTCTTTCTCTCCATCAATCTCTCGATGGCAGATATAACGAATGAAAAAACCAAGCGGATGATTTTCGAAAAACTTGAAAACTTCGAAGCGTGTGAAAAGATCACTTTCGAGCTGCTTGAAACGGAGGATTTCGAAGACTACAGCAGTGTCTACGAATTTTGCATCCAAGCCAAAAGCTACGGTGTCTCCCTTGCCCTCGATGATTTTGGAAGCGGATACTCAAACTTCTCCCATATCATTCATCTTCCTGTGGACTATATCAAAATCGATGCTTCCCTAGTCTCCAATGTCGCACGTGATCATGCCTCCCAGCTTATGATAGAGATGATTGTCCTGCTTGCAAAAAAAATAGGAGTAAAAACTGTAGCGGAGTTTGTCAGCTCAAAAGAGATTATGGAACTTGTCATGCAGCTTGGAGTCGATTATGCCCAGGGGTTTTATCTTGGCCGGCCTGAGCCTGTGGAGTATTATTTGAAACATCCTCCGGCTTTGCCCGCACGGGGAGACAAAGCAGAGGGGATGAATATATAGATTATGAGATATTGACAATCACTTCGTTGCCGTCGTAGTCGAACTCGACTTTATTGCCCTCTTTGACTCTGTCTTCGAGGATAAGCTCTGCAAGTCTGTCTTCGACGATCTCATAAAGAGCACGTTTGAGCGGTCTCGCACCAAAGACAGGATCGAATCCTGCCTCGGCGATATACTCTTTGGCGCGCTCTGTAAGAGTGATAGTGATATCTCTCTCTTCAAGCTTCTTGGCGATTTCGCTGAAGAAGATCTCAACGATCCCTTTGATCTCCTCTTTGCCAAGAGCGTTGAAGATGACCACTTCATCCAGACGGTTGAGGAACTCCGGCTTGAAGTGCGCTCTCAGGTCTGGCTTGATGAGTTCTTCGACATCATCGCCCGGCTTGGCATCCATGATCTTCGCACTTCCGATGTTGGAAGTCAGGATGATGATCGTGTTGCTAAAATCAACCGTTACACCCTTGTTGTCGGTAAGCCTTCCATCATCGAGTACCTGCAAGAGGATGTTAAACACATCCGGATGCGCTTTTTCGACCTCATCGAAGAGTACGACGCTGTATGGCTTTCTTCTAACAGCCTCCGTAAGCTGTCCGCCCTCTTCATAGCCGACATAACCCGGTGCCGCACCGACAAGTCGAGAGACCGCATGTTTCTCCATATACTCACTCATATCGATGCGGATCATCGCATCTTCGCTGTCGAAGAGGAACTTCGCAAGCGTCTTGGCAGTTTGTGTCTTCCCGACTCCCGTCGGTCCAAGAAAGAGGAAGCTTCCTATCGGTCTGTTCTTATCACTTAGACCCGCTTTGTTACGCTTGATTGCACGTGCGACGGCATGGATCGCTTTTGGCTGACCGACAACCGCTTTTTTAAGCTCATCTTCGATGTGAAGGATCTTGTCCTTCTCGCTTTGGAGCATCTTATTAACCGGGATGCCTGTCCAGCGGCTGATGATATTGGCAATCGCCTCTTCATCGACTGCGTTTTTAAGCAGCGTTCCCTCTTTTTGCATCTCCTTCCACTGCTCCTGAAGACGCTTCTCCTCCTCTTGAAGTTTTGGAATCTCACCATATTCGATCTCGGCCGCCTTATTGTAATCGCCCTGATTTTTCGCTAGCTCGGCCTCACGCTTCTTATTCTCGATATCGATCTTGATAGAAGCGATACGCTCGAAGATCTCCTTCTCACGGTTGAACTGCGCCTCAAGGCGGCGTTTCTCTTCTTCGGCATCGGCGAGCTCTTTTTCTATCTCGTCAAGGCGCTTTTTGTTCTGCTCGGTCTCTTCCATCTTGAGCGCCTCTTTCTCGACATTGAGCTCCTGGATCTTTCTTTTGATCTTGGCAAGCTCATGCGGCTCGGACTCGATCTGCATCTTGAGCTCTGCTGCTGCTTCGTCGATCAAGTCGATCGCCTTGTCCGGCAAGAAACGATCAGTGATATAGCGTGCACTGAGCTTCGCTGCCGCTACAAGTGCACTGTCGGTGATCGTTACGTTGTGATGCGCCTCAAGCGACTCTTTGATACCACGAAGGATCTGGAGCGCCTGGTTGATTGTCGGCTCATCGACACTGACCGGTTGGAAGCGTCTCTGGAGTGCGGCATCTTTTTCGAAGTACTTTCTGTACTCTTTGAGCGTTGTCGCACCGATGGTGTGCAACTCACCACGCGCAAGTGCCGGTTTGAGGATGTTCGCAGCATCCATACTTCCTTCACTCGCACCCGCTCCAACAATCGTATGGATCTCGTCGATAAAGAGAATGATATTACCGTTCTCTTTGACCTCATCCACAACCGCCTTGAGTCTGTCCTCGAACTCACCGCGATACTTCGCACCGGCAATGAGTGCGGTCATATCGAGTGCTATAACCTTTTTGTTCTGCAAGCTTGTAGGCACCTCTTTGTTGAAGATGCGCTGTGCAAGCCCCTCAACCAGTGCCGTTTTACCAACCCCAGGCTCACCGAGCAGGATCGGGTTGTTCTTCGTTTTACGAATAAGGATCTGCATGACACGGTTGATCTCTTCATCACGTCCGATAACCGGCGGCAGTTCACCCGCAGCCGCCTTGGCTGTGAGATCTATACCATACTTACTGAGACTGTCTAACGTCTCATCCGCACTCTGGCTGTCTATCTTTGCACCCCCACGAGCGGCTTCAATGTTTTTCTCAAGCTCCATCAGATCCACATACTTGGAGATGATGGACTTAAACGGCTCGCTTCTGAGATTGGCGAGGATGTAAGTATCGACTGCAAGGAACTGATCCCCCATCTCCGTCATTTTCCCCATCGCTCGCTGCAATGAGTCGGCAAACTCTTTGGAGAGTCTTATGTTCTCTTTCGTTACACTCGAAACCTTTGGCAGCTTGTTCGCTTCACTCTTGACATCGAGCTCCATCGCCGCCTTGTCAACGTTCATTTTGTTAAACATCTGATTGAGCACACTGTCGGTATTTGTCAGCTGAGCCCAGAGAAAGTGGATCGGTGTCACCTCCTGGTTTTGGTTATGCAGTGCTAACGATATAGCGGACTCTATCGCCTCGGTCATGTTGTTGGTTAATTTTTCAAAAATCTGTTTCATTTTTCTCTCCTTTTTTATTAACTGACCTTACGCACCATATCATAAACTGAGCGAAAAGCCAAAGCGTCAGCTGCAAGGCGGAGGTTTTTCAGCGTAGCCAAAGCTACGGTGAAAGTTCTCCAACGAAGTCAGATGATGCTTTATCTTTTCGCCCTACGGGTGGCTTTTGCGACACGCGATTGACTTCGTTACACCTCCTCAGTGTAGCTTTGGCTATGCTTCGTCGGTGTGCCTTGCACTCACATATCGTAAAAACCACTCAGTTTATGATATAGTGCGTAAGGTCAGTTATTAGAACTATTATACTGATTGAGTTCTTTTATGTCAATCTATTTTCATAAATCTGGCGTAATTATACTGAGATAAAAAAAGAAATAGTGCCACTTTAGTGGCGAAGAGGATTGAGGGTTCAGATTTCAGGTTTCAGTTTTAGAGTTCAGAACAAGGTTTATAAAACTACCCTGAAATCTGAATCCTGATTCCTGAGCGCCATTCTTTCATACCTCTCAATCATACTCTCATTGCCCCTCACACCTCCACTGTGAATATAACAAATCTCTTCATCTGTCTGTTCAAGCAACATCTTCCACATCAGCGGCGCATAGAGCAGATCGAACTCTATACCTGTTTCCTCTTTAAGTTTACTATATATCTGCCACAATTCCCTGTAAGGTCTGCCGAATGCATACTTTCTGTCACTTTCAAGGATTATCAGATTTGAAGGGATGTCGGCCAATGCACGCATCTGCTCTTTGAGATACTCGGCATCTCCCACTGCCGGCGTCGTGTATATACGGTACTCCGGCAGAGAGTGTGCCAAAAAGAGTGCCGTCGTTCCCGTTCCGCTTGGAGTGGCCAAAGCTTTACCGGGCACTTCCTGTTTTCTGATCTCTTCGGCAAGTTTCTCTATGCCTTTTTTGGCATCACTGCCCGCTCCCCCCTGATGTACGATCAATGTCCTGGAATCCTCCTCTATCGTCAATGAAGCGATAAACTCTTTATAGAGTGGATGCTCTATTTCGTAGTGGCGCATGCCGAGTTCAAGTGCGTAGCGATAATTACCCTTTGGCATAGCCTTTTGCGTTTTGGAGAGAGGTTTGGTATAGTAGTGAAATTCCCAGCCTTTGTCTTGACAAACCTTGGCAATGGAGAGCATCGCATTTGACTGTGTTCCGCCATACGATATCACTCGATCGAGTGTATGCGAAGCAGTTTGAATAAGCGAGTAGAGTTTTCGATATTTATTACCACTCAAATAGGGGTCTATAAGATCATCCCGTTTGATGAGGAATTCTCGACCGTTGATTTCAACAGCCGAGAGCGGTGTCGGAAGCATAGAGGATTATTTGCCGTATTTGATCTTCGCCTTACTTTTGAGTGCCTGTAACTTCTGCTGCATAACTTCACGGAATTTTTCCATCTTGAGTCTCTGCTCAATATACGGTTTGACCTCGTTAAACGGTTTAATGGCCGGCTTTTTCTTATCCTCTACATATATGATATGATAACCAAACTCCGTATGCACCGGTGTCGTCGTAATGTGACCGACCTTCGTCCCAAACGCCGCCTTTTCGAAAGGGGGAACCATTTGACCTTTTGTAAAGTAGCCAAGGTCGCCTCCTCTTGGACCGCTTGGACCCGTCGACTTTTCCTTTGCAAGTTCTATGAATTTTTTCTTGAGCGCTTCGCCGTGAAGACCTTGAAGCTGAGCAACAATTTTCTTTGCTTCATCTTTGTCTTTGACAAGAATATGTCGGGCATGCACACTCTCTTTTTGCATAAATTCTTGTTTGTTCTTATTATAATAATCACGAAGATCTTTATCGCTTATCTTGATTCCCTCAAAAAGCTTCTTCTGCCATAATTTGATAGCGAGATCTTTTTTGATACTCGCTATGATTTTATCGAGCTGCTCTTTGTACTCTTTGGAGTTGGTGATCCCCTTTTTCTTCGCATCTTCGAAAATAACCTGTTTTGCGATGAGTTCCTCAAGAAACTGCTTTTTGAGCTGTTGCTGTTTGTCCGAGGGAAGCTGTGCAAGTCTTCCCTGTGTCGCCTGCATAAGAGCATTATTGACATCTTCCTCACTTATCTTCGTTCCATCGACTGTTGCAAGTGTCGCGGCAAACGACAAAGAAGAGGTAAGTAGAAGTGAGGTCGCTAACTTTGTTATCACTTTCATTGGGTGTCCTTTGGGTTTTATTGCGAAAATTCTATATACATTAAACTAACAGTTATTAAATAACTTTATCTTCATACTCTTTATTCGCAAAATACTTTTTCAGGATCGCTTCAAGTTCTTCATTTTGGATCGGCTTGGACATATACTCATCAAACCCTTTGGAAAGCAACTCCTCTCTATCTCCTTCCAATGCTTTCGCCGTAAATGCGACAACCGGAGTTTTGGCATTGTATCTTGAATACTTTCGTATCTCGGCAGTAGCGGTGACACCGTCTTTTTTCGGCATATCTATATCCATAAAAATAATATCATAAGGATCTTTCACGGCCATCTCGACCCCTTTTTGCCCGTCTGAAGCCGTCGCCACTTCGATACCTCTTTTTTCGAGTATGATTTTAATCAGTTTCTGATTGATGACATTATCCTCCACCACAAGTGCATGCAAATCTTTTTTGAGCTCTATCGCGGCGGCAGAAGGCTTGCGTGACTTTCGACTACCTATTTCTACCATTTGTTTATAAATGCGCGTAGGCAAATAAGGCTCTTTTAAGATCACATCAAAATGAGCTCTGTAGCGCATTTCAAGATCTTCTCCAAGTGGCTGTATAAGGATGAGCGGTGCTTTCTTTTTTATTTTAAGAAGCTCTTCCAACTGATCCGCCTGCTTCATCGAAGCGGCGACATAAACAAAATCCGCTCCTTCATACAGCATCTCATCCACTTTTTTATACCGGTGTGTCTCAAAACCAAACGATTTAAAATAATGCACCAAGATATTGAAACCGTTTTGTCTGGAAGGGTCCAAAAGAAGCATATGTATTTTCGGATGATTGAGCTCTTTGTACTCTCTTGTTCCTCTACAACGCAAATGCAGTGTAAATTTAAAAAGACTTCCTCTGTCTATTTCGGATTCTATACTCAGTTCGGAACCAAGCAGTTGCACATACTCGTTTGCAAGTGTCAACCCTATATCGAAAGCTTTGGTGTTTACGGAACTAAAAGGTTTCGAAATCGCTTCGATTTCCTCTTTCGTAAGCCCTCTTCCGTTATGACGTACACCGAAACTGACATCACAATCTCCCTCATCCGTTTTATTGACGACTTTGACATCGAGAAATATCCACTCCCCTCTATCGGTATAGTCGATACTGTGCTGTAGCAGAGCTCTGACAATCTGTTCGATTTTCTTCGCGTCACTGAATATTTCCACAGGAAGTGTCGGATCGATAAAAGTATAGAGTTTGCTTCTGCCTTCATACGCTATAAAAGTAAAATAACTCGCAACTTTTTCAAGATGCCGAAGTATATCGACATACTGATAGTTCGGTTCAAGTTCACCGTTTTGGAGTTGCGAAAGTGCAAGCAGCGCTTCGATATTAAACACCAAGGATTCACTTGAACGCTTGAGCATTGTCAAATAATTCTGTTGACGTGCATCCAGGGTCGTTTGCGAAAGCAGTTCGGCAAATCCGAGCACACCGTTCATCGGAGTGCGAAGCTCATGTCCGATACGGGAGAGAAATGTCGATTTGAGATATTCGATCTCTTTGATCTTTTTTATGGCGAGATCGAGCTTGGTAACATCGGCAAGCTCGACGATAAAAAGCTCCGGGAATCGAAAAGAGTGTGTCACTGAAAGATTGAAGAATCGAACCTCTTTTTGGATGCGGATCGTCACCTTGTAAGAACCATTCCTCTGATCTTTGATATATTCGACCCAGCTTGTATCGTCATTTTTGAAGATCTCTTCACTCTCTGTAAAGAAAAGTTCACGTATACTTTGATGATACTTTAAAAACTCATCCATATTTTCAAACCTGAAAAGATCGAAAAAAGCTTTGTTCGCTCCTATCCATCCATCCTGTTCAGAATAAAAAGCCAACAGATTGCTTCCACTGCGCAGCAAATCCAGTGCGAGCTCTTTAGAAAGATAGTGCTCAAATTTTGACAGCGCATTCTCCCCTTTTTTGCCGCTTCGTGTAAAAAGTCTTTTCATCATCACACCTTTCTCTGCAACAGACGGCAAACGGTTTCTCAACCGACAACATCCTCTTCTTTTTTAAGCTGTCCTTTCAATGACGATCCAAGCTGTGAAAAATTTGAAACTGCCATCAGTCCCGCGATCCTTCCATCCTCTCTTTCATCGCTTCGATTGTCAAGAATATGAAACTACTTATCGTCCATTGCTGTTTATTGCAATTTATCAATTATATCTTATAATATGTTATATTATTTATAGAAGAGTGAAAAAGCGATGAAAAAAGTCAAAAAAGCGACAAAAGAAGAAATAGAAGAGATAAAAAAACGCTTTATCGAACGTTACAGCGGTGCGGTGACGGAGCTGCACTACAAAAATCTGTACGAACTTCTCGTTGCAGTCGCCCTCTCGGCTCAATGTACCGACAAACGTGTCAATCTCATCACACCCGAATTTTTCAAACGTTTTCCATCTCCAAAAGAGCTTGCCGCCGCACCGCTCGAAGAGATAAAAGAGCTGATAAGGACATGCAGTTTCTTCAACAACAAGGCAAAAAATCTCAAAGCGATGGCCAAGAAAGTAATGCAAGACTACAACGGTGAAATCCCGCTTGACGAAAAGGAGCTTGTCAAACTCCCGGGTGTAGGCCAAAAAACCGCCCATGTCATCATGATAGAATATACAGGGGCCAATCTGATGGCGGTCGATACCCATGTTTTTCGGGTTTCACATCGTCTTGGTCTTTCCCAGGACGAAACGGCCATCAAGACGGAAGAAACACTGACAAAAATTTTCAAAGACAATCTCCAAACTCTTCATCAGGCAATGGTACTCTTCGGACGCTATATCTGCACGGCAAAAAATCCAAAATGCGATCAATGTTTTTTAACCGAATTCTGCAAAAGCAAAGAAAATTTCAAACCGCGTTAGGACAAAACTATGAAAAGAAGACTGATACTATTTGGATTTGCCGCTTTTGCGCTTGGCGGCTGTGTGAACAGACATGGAGTGTCTCTGAAGTACTACAGTGAGTGTAAAGAGTATTATGATTTACAGGGATACTACCATAAAGAGTGTGGAAAGGATGATATCATCACCTATAAAGGTGCCGCACAGAATGTAAAAAAGATCTTTGTCAAAGAGAAAAAGGATCCCCGTATTATCGAAGGAGATCCTGCTTTTTAATTACTGCTCAATATCCCAGCAAAGACGGGTTTTCCCCTCTTCATCTTTGCAAACGGCTCCCATCCCCATAATGTTGTAACCGTTATCGACATAGTGAACTTCACCCGTCACACCGCTTGCAAGATCGCTCAAAAGGTACATTGCACTGTTGCCAACCTGTTCGATCGTTACGTTTGCACGAAGTGGTGCGTTGAGCTCATTCCACTTGAGAATCTGCTTGAAATCCCCAATCCCAGCTGCAGCAAGTGTTTTGATGGGCCCGGCACTGATAGCGTTGACTCTTTTACCCTCGAGCCCGAGATCCACTGCAAGATAACGTACACTCGCCTCGAGTGCCGCTTTTGCCACACCCATGACATTGTAATTCGGTACATATTTAGGTCCACCGAGGTAAGAGAGTGTGAGCACACTCGCACCCTTGTTCATGATAGGGTTGAGTCTGTTTGTCAGATCGATCAGCGAATAGACTGAAACGTTCATAGCGATCTCAAACGCCTCTTTGGAGGTTTTGAGAAACGGCTCGCTGAGCGCCTCTTTTGGGGCGAAAGCCACGGAATGGACAAGAAAATCGATATTTCCAAACTTCTCCTCTACACGATCCGCAATACCGGCCATATGCTCTTTGTTACTGACATCGAGCTCCAACACGACATCACTGCCAAACTCTTTGGCGATTGGCTCCACCCTTTTTTTGAGTGCATCGTTCAAATAGGTAAATGCAAGCTCCGCACCCTGCTCTCTACACGCTTTTGCAATCCCGTAAGCGATCGATTTATTGTTTGCCAATCCGACAATGAGACCCTTTTTTCCCTTCATTAACATTGATAGCTTCCTTTAGTTTTGATTTTCTATTTCGCGTGCCGTTTGAATCATCGTAAAAAAATCTTCGACTCTCAACGCGCCGCTGCCGACAAGCACGCCATCGACAGAAGGCAGCTCCATAATCTCACGCGCATTGCTTACTTTGACACTTCCACCATACAGCAAAGGGGCGGAAAATCGTGTTTTAAGCGCTTTGTGCACACTTTCTATCTCTTCGAGTGTCGGCGTCAATCCGCTTCCAATAGCCCAGACAGGCTCATAAGCAACAATTAATCTGCCATACTCAAGATCGATTCCTTCAAATTGCGCATCGAGATATTCCAGTGTCGCTTCGAGCCCTTGCTCTTTCGTACGCAACGGCTCTCCTATACAGTAGATAATCTCAAATCCCCGCTCTTTGAAGAAGTCGAACTTCTTGGCGATATCTACTTGTGATTCATGCATAATATGACGACGCTCGCTGTGACCTACAAGTATGCTTTTGATGCCAAATTCTTCAAGATGGACAACTCCTATCTCTCCTGTAAATGCACCACTTTGCGCCGGATAGGCATTTTGTGTTCCAACGACCGCTTCTCCTCTGTGAGCGATCAGGCTCGAAGTTGCGGGAAAGATGCGTACCTGCACATTCTCTTCAATTTTACCGACAAGACTTTCAAGCTCCCCAAGATACTCTCCCGTCTCTATGCGAGTCAAGTTGGTCTTGAAATTCGCGGCTACAATCATAACGTCACATCCTCTTTGGGAACCATAAGCGGTTTGACACCTGGCAACACCTTACCTTCAAGCAGCTCCAGGCTCGCGCCGCCTCCCGTAGAGATAAAGGTCATCTCGTCATCGACCCCAACTCTCTGCACAAGATCAGCCGTGTCACCGCCGCCGACAACCGTTGTGGCATAACTGTCGGCGACAAAGTGCGCTATCTTCGATGAACCACGTGCAAAACGCTCCATTTCATATACTCCCATCGGTCCGTTCCAGAGAATAGTTTGAACATCACTCAATGCCTCGCGGTACAAACGTACCGTCGCCGGACCAATATCCAGCCCCATCCAGTTATCCGGGATCTCCTGTGAAGTGACAATTTTGCTGACCGCATCCTCTGCAAACTTCTCCGCCGCGATCACATCCATCGGCAGATAAAATTTTACACCGAGCTTTTTAGCCCGCTCCATAATACGCTGTGCCTCCTCCAGCAAATCATCTTCAACCAATGAAGCACCGATGTTGTAGCCAAGCTGCTTGAGAAAGGTAAACGCCATTCCGCCTCCGATGAGGATCTTGTCCACTTTCGGCAAAAGATTTTCAAGTGCTTCGAGTTTGCCCGAAACTTTGCTCCCGCCAACTATAGCGGCAAAAGGACGTACAGGGTGGTTCACAAGTTTACCGAAAAAGTTGATCTCCTTTTCAAGCAGGAATCCAGCCGCCTTGTGCTCGTTGTCATAATAGTGGGTAATCCCTTCTACTGACGCGTGCGCTCTATGACTCACACCAAAAGCGTCATTGACATAAAACTCACCGAACTCGGCAAGTTTTTTGGCAAACTCCGGATCGTTTTTGGTCTCTCCCACCTTAAAACGCAGATTTTCCAAAAGCAGCACCTCGCCCTCCTTGAGCTCTGCCGCTTTTTTTCTCGCGTCTTCTCCTATGACATCTTCCGCCATTTTGATCTCGCGATGCAGAAGCTGATGCAGTCTACGTGCTACTGGTCTGAGAGAATACTTCTCGTCAAACTCGCCTTTGGGACGTCCAAGGTGCGAAGCGAGCACCACTTTGCAGTCCTCGTCGAGACAGTAGTTGATCGTCGCAAGTGCGGAACGTATGCGCCTATCATCGGTAATATTGCCGAACTCATCCATCGGAACGTTGAAATCACACCGTATAAAAACCTGTTTCCCCGCCAAATCCAAATTTTTCAAATGTAGTAATTCCATGCTGCTCCTATCTTTTTTGATTTACAAAACGTGCCATCTCTATCAATCTGTTCGAGTAGCCGCACTCATTGTCATACCATGCCATTATTTTAAGCATATTGCCACCTATCACCTGCGTAAGATCGGCAGCGATGACACTGCTAAAAGAGGCTCCCAGAAAATCGCTTGAGACCCGTTTTTCATTATCTACGGCAATGATACCATTAAACTCATTTTGTGAAGCTTTATTAAAAAGATCATTGATGTTTTCTTTTTTCATGTTTCCGGACAACACAACCGTCAGATCCATAATGCTGACATCGGCAACAGGTACACGTACGCTCTGCCCGTCTAATTTACCCTTTAAAGCAGGCAAAACCCGGTATATTCCCTGTGCGGCATGAGTAGTGGTAGGAATAAGATTTTCAGCTGCCGCCCGTGCACGTCTGATATCATTCGGGTGTTTGCTATCAAGCAGGTTCTGTCCGTTTGTATACGAGTGAATCGTCGTCATAAGACCTTTTTCGATTCCGTAGTGTTCATCAAGAATTTTGGCTATAGGAGCGAGACAGTTAGTCGTACAGCTTCCATTGGAGATAATAGGTTCACCTTGATACTCATTCGCATTGACGCCAAGAACATAAGTCGGAGTATCATCCTTTGCAACGGCGGAAATGATAACATGTCTCACCCCTTTTTGCAGATGATGTTCTACCTCTTTTCTTGTAAGAAACAAACCGGTACACTCCAATACAACATCCGCTCCAAAATGAGCGAAATCAAGCTTCTTGGGATCAGCCTCACATGTATAGGCCACCTCTTTTCCGGCTATAAGAAGCGTCTTGTCGTCGGCTACTTCACAGGTATGTTCAAAACGACCGTGCACAGAATCATACTTCAAAAGATAGCAGGCCATTTCAATCTCTGCCAGATCGTTTATAGCGACCAGTTCCATATCGCTGCTTGCGGCAAGAAGTCTCGTTACCATCCGGCCGATACGACCAAAACCGTTTATCGCTACTTTCAATCTCTCTCCTCACACATCTTCAGCTGCCTGACTAAAAACCCTCTACTCATAACTGACTGAACTTACGTACCACGTACCATATCACAAGTGCGCAATTTTACAAACTTTTAGCTATAATTCCAATTAAATGAGTAGCGTGGCACTTTTCGGCGGCAGCTTCGACCCGCCGCATATCGGACATATGGAGATCGTCAAAAAACTGAAGGGATTGAAGTTTATTGACAAAATTGTCGTGATGCCGACCTTTCTCAATCCGTTTAAAGAGAGTTTCAGTGCTCCGCCGAAAAAACGGCTGGAGTGGCTTGAAAAAATCTTCAAAGAGGATCCCATGGTAACCGTAAGCGACTTTGAGGTGCGACAACAGCGTAAAGTACCTACAATCGAAACAGTAGAAGAGCTTCAAAAAGAGTATGATGACGTCTATATTGCCATAGGAGCCGACAATCTCAAAGATCTCTCAAAATGGCATCGCTTTAAAGATTTGTCAAAAAAAGTGAAATTTATCGTTTTTGCCCGCGGAGCGGAAGAGCTTCCAGCCGGAGACTTTATCCCGATACCGCTCAATATACCGATCTCCTCGACAGCGCTTCGCAAAGAGATAAAAAAAGAGCTACTCCCCGTCGAAGCAGCGGCAGAGATATACAACTATTACAAGGAACACAATGAAAAAACGCATCGAGAACATAACCTCAATCTTGGATAAACACAAGGCGGAAAACATAGAAGTTTTCGATCTCACCGACAGAGACTATATCGTCGAGGAGGCAATCATCGCCTCCTCGCTGGGACAAAAACACACACTGGCTCTGCTCGACCATCTGAAAAAAGAGCTCAAGCCCGATGAGAAATTCAACTATGTCGATGAAAGCGGAGACTGGGTTGTGATTGATCTTGGCGACATTCTCATTCATATCATGACCCCTGAGTATCGTGCCAAATATGATCTCGAAAGCTTCCTTGGAAGTTTAGGGAAAGTTAAAGAAGAAGAGATTTAAACACTTTTCGGTGCATGAGTAAAGATAAAGATATTTTTCCCCTCTTTGTATTCATGAGCGAGCACTTCCCCATGCGCTTTGAGGATTGAATCTACCAAATAGAGTCCCAGCCCAAAACTGTTTTTGGATGGATTCTCTTTCGTAAAGGGTTCTATGTAATATTTCAAAGGGTATTTGATACACTCTCCCTTGCTTGCAAACCAGAGTTCTCCCTCTCTGTAAAGTATATCTACATGCCCATCGTCGGAATATTTGATCCCGTTGTCTATCATGTTTTTTATGGCTGTTGTATAGAGACGATAACTTGCTTTTTTCTTGACAGTTGCAGGAACATCCACACTTACCTGTCCCTCTTCCGTCATCGCCATATCGATCGCACCGTCAATGATGTCGATAAGCCGATACTCCTTGAACTCGCTACGCTCGACCATCGAATTCACCTCTTCGATCATCGCGAACTCGTTAACAAGTGTTTCAAGGCGCTTGAAAATCGATTCGAAACGTTTTTGCTGTTTTTCATCTTTTAACATAGCCGTAGCCAGACGCCCTTTTGCTATGGGGGTTTTGAGTTCATGCATAATATTTCGTAAAAAGAGCGTTCTCGCTTCGAGCATCGCTTTTATTCTGTTTCTCGCATCTTCAAGCGCATTGGCGATCAGACCTATCTCGTCTTGTAGACGTGTTTTGAAAGAGACTTCAAGATCCCCTTTTGCGAAACGTTCTATCTTCTTCCTTAGCAAAATGAGAGGGCGCAGTTTAACGAAAATCATAAAGAAAGAGAAAGCGATTACGGCAAAAACGCTTGTATAGGCATAAAGAACCGGCCAAATTTTATAGGGATGGAGTTGATTGTCACGTATCAACACCACTCCTACGGGTGTCTGAATGTAAAAATAAATCTTCGAATCATACAGCAACATCGAAACTTTGAGATCTTCTATGATTCTTTTCGTATAAAATCCACCCTCTTTGAACAGAACGGCTTCGTTGTAAGTCTTGATCGTTTCTCGTTTGAGAAGTTTGGCATGCCGAACGATGTTTTGTATTTTTCCGATATTGCGGACGAGTTCGAGATCATATACGGCAAGGTTCGCTTCCAGTGTAGCTATGGAGGATGGATTTTGCTCATATTCACGGTATATCTGTGTTATGAGTGCATAGCGTGTGAACATATGTTCTATATACTGCTTTTTGTTGAGTTTGTAAAATTCCCAAAAGACAATACTAACGCTCACTATCGATACAAGAAGCGCAAAAAGTATTGTCAGCAGTACGGCGTGGCGTCGCATCGAGTTACTTTACGAGTTTGTAGCCGACTCCGCGAACAGACTCGATAAGCGCTTTGTTGCCAAGTTTGTTACGAATACGTCCAACCATCACGTCGATCGATTTGTTGGAACTGTCCTCGTTGATGGCGTTGACATTATGGATGAGATCCTCTCTTGAGACAACAAGCCCCTGTTTTTGGATCATATAAGAAAGAATGCCGAATTCCGCATTGGTCAGATCGATTACACGGCCTTTATAGGTGATTGTCATCGTCTCTTTATCGCATTTGAAATCGCTTTTGTTTTCATTTTTGTTTTTCGCTTTTTGCTCGTAGCGACGAAGAACCGACTGAATGCGCGCTTCAAGTTCTCGCGGATCGTAAGGTTTGGGCAGATAATCATCCGCTCCCAGTTCAAGCGCTTTGACTTTGTCGGTCACATCGCTTCTTGCCGAAGAGATGATGATAGGAATATCCTGCCGCTCCCGAATGGACTCACACACCTCAAGCCCATCCATCCCCGGCAGCGTAAGATCGAGTATCACCAGATCAAACGGCTCAAGATTGAGGATGCTGACCGCTTTGAAAGGATCATCTTCAACCTTGATGTCGAAATCGAACTGTTCAAGATACTCCGTCAAAATCTCCGCTAACTCCAGATCATCTTCGATCATCAAAATTTTCTTCTTTTCTTCTGTCTTCTCTTTTTTCTCCGCCATAACATCACCTTATAACAAAATATTCTTCAAATTATAACGAAAAGTTACATAATCAACGGCAAATCAGCCTCCCAAAACAGCTAAAGAAACTCTGTAAGCTATAAACGCTAAGACATATGCCGTAATCGAAGTAAAGGCGAAAAGATAAAAGAAATACTTGATATGTCCCGCCTCTTTGGTAAAGACGACCGAAGCTGCCAGACACGGCAGATAGATCATAATGACGACGATAAACGCGATGGCCGAAGGGAGTGGAATCTCCTGACGGATTCTGTCTTTTAGGCTTGTCGTATCATCCAGCTCGTCACCCAACGAGTAGAGTACACCAAGAGTGGAAACAACGACCTCCTTGGCGGCAAGTCCGGCCTGAAGAGCCACATTCATCTTCCAATCAAGCCCAAGCGGTTTTACTATTGGTTCGCTCAGTTTGCCGATACGACCGAGATAACTGTTTGCAAGCATCTCCTCGGTAAGCTCGTTTTGCAGTTTTTGTTTCTGCTCTTGTGAGGTAGCATGCTCCATCTTGGCGGCATACGCTTCTTCTATTTGACGGTCATGCGGATAGTTGCTCAAAAACCAGATTAACACCGTTGCGCCGGCAATAAACGTTCCCGCTTTTTTAAGATACATCCAAGTCTGGGTATAGACATTGTGCCAGACGAGTTTGAAACTAGGCAGGCGGTACTTGGGCATTTCCATGACAAACGGCTCATCTATCCCTCTAAATGCCGTCATCTTTAACACTTTTGCAGCTATCAGTCCAAGAAACGCACCGGAAATATAAATGATAAAAAGTACCGTTCCGCTCATGTCTGCAGGAAAAAAAGCACCTGCAAAAAGCACATACACCGGAAGTCTTGCCCCGCAACTCATAAACCCTATGATAAAAAGGGTCAGAAGTCTGTCACGATCGTTTTTGAGAATACGTGTACTCATATACGCGGGAATGGAGCAACCAAATCCCGTCACAAGGGGAATGAAACTCTGTCCGTGCAGACCGAACTTGTGGAAAAGCCCATCGAGCAAAAAAGCCACCCGACTCATATAGCCTGTCGTCTCAAGCAGTGTAATACCGATAAAAAGAATGATAATGTTGGGCGTAAAGAGCACAACCGCCCCAACCCCTCCGATAAGACCATCCACAATAAGACTGCGCATATCGTCATTTCCGATCGTACTGCCGACTACATCACCCATCCAGCCGAAAAATGCGTCTATATAGTCCATCGGGACGGCGCCAAGCTCGAATGTCAGCTGAAACAGTGCCCACATAAAGAACAAAAAGATAGGAATCCCCAAAACAGGATGAATCAAAATGCTGTCTATCTTCTCCGTCAGTGTCTGCTCTCTTTGCGGTTTTGTCGTCTTCACCGTCTCGGTAAGTATTCCGCGGATAAAACTTGCATACTCCTCCGCAAACGCTTCTTTGACATCATCGGTGTCATGGTGTAGCTCTATATGTCGTGTAGCTTCAAGAACTACCGGCTGCAGCTCTATCCAGATAGGCTTTTTGCGTATCATATTGTAGACGATCTCATTCTCTTTAAGCAGATTGATCGCCAAATCTCTTGGAGAGTAACCAAGCTCGCAGTGGTGGTTTTTCAAAAAAGAGACGATCTTCTCTATCTCCTCCTCGACCGCTTCACTAAAAACCAGTTTGGGTTCTTTGCGCTCCTCTTTGTGGATTTTGACGACGGTATCGAGAAGTTCGTCTATCCCCTCTTTCGTCGCTGCGGATGTTTTGATGCAGGGCACTCCAAGAAGTTCACTCATATACTCTGCATCAATCTCGATCCCCTCTTTTTTAGCTTCATCACTCATATTGAGGGCGATGACGATCTTCCTGCCCATAGTAAGGAGCTCAGCGGTAAGCTGAAGATTTTTTTCCAGATTCGTAGAGTCTACGACATTGATGATGACATCATACTGCTCTTGTGTCAGAAACTTATGTGTAACACGCTCTTCAATCGTATAGTCGGTAAAGGCATATGTTCCAGGCAGATCGACAACCGTGAAGTGATACCCTTCAAAATCAAAAAGTACCTCCGTCTTCTCTACCGTCACGCCAGAAAAATTTCCGACATGCAGATGAGCGTTGGAGATAGAGTTGATCAACATACTCTTACCTACGTTCGGCTGCCCGACAAGAGCGACGGTTATATGGTTGGCCGTTACGGGACAAACTTTGGATTCATTGTTCATCTGGCCACCTCGATTGTCGCAGCTTCGGCTTTACGAAGTGCTATCGTCATTTTTCCCACACGAACCTCCACCGTACTCTTTGCCGGAGCGGTTGCAAGCAGTTCTATCGCCGCTCCCTTGATAATACCAAAAGAGATAAGTCTGCGTTTGAGATCAGGCGAAGCGTGTATCTTTTTTATCGTTGCACTTTCACCTACTTTAAGATCCAAAAGGTTCATTCAACCCCTCCTAAAAATTATAGTCTATTCGAATAACAACCCGGTTGAAGCGGTTGTCACTGTTTTTCATCCTAAAGTTTGCACCGATGGCCTGAGCCTGCCATTTTTCATCGAGATTGAAAGTATATATCAAATCATGCTCTTTTATGAAGTTGTCTCTGCAGTGCATATAGCCGTAGGCATATTCAAAGGAACTGTACCACTCCTTTTTGTCATATCCTGCTGAGAAACGATACATATCGATATCCTCTCCCGGTGCCGATTCGCTCGCATAGGCGATTGTCGCTTCATCGAGACTGGTGAAGTATGGCCCTCCGCCAAAACCGTCCGTTATGGAGTTGCCTGCATCCACTTGTGCGAAGTTTGCGGCCGCCCCCATAAAAAAGTCGTTGTAATGCCCCATCAGCATCGCACCGTACACCTCTCCATCGATATGCGAAGCATCCCTCTGCATAATATCTGCTGCCTGCAGACCATAATCGATATGTATGAATGCAGTTGCATCGTATGCACCGTTTATCTCACCATAGAGAATATCCGCCATTTTATCGATATGATGATACCATAGACTCGCTTCACTATCCTCATTATATTTATAGAGAATGGAAGCACCGATCATCCCACTGCCACCCTCTACAAGCTTTTTAAATTCGCTTTGAGAAACATTCGCATCCGATGAATCAAATCCAGCCCATCGCTGCAGGAAAAAAAACTGTGAAGACCACTCTTTTGTATAATGCAGATGCAACCAGCCACCTTCAAAAGTATTTTGACTCATTCTCAAATCATCCTTGTTGGCATACGGCATATCGATACCAAAACGCCCGATCTTTGCCTGAAAAAAAGTCGAAGCATACTCCATCTCCGCTTCGGCAAGATAAGCATAGGAATCTCCATACTCCGTATAAAAATCGTTGGAACGTTTATCGGTATCGTACAAGAAAGGAAGATCTTGTGACACATAGGTCGCTGCGTTGAGGCGGAAACCTTTATATACGGCTGTTTGTATACCAAGAATCCCTCCAACCGCGGCAGCGAAGCTGTTTTGAGTTCTGGTTGTCTGTTCCTTGAATCTTCCTCCAAAATAACCCAACCGAATCTTTCCATAGGCATCGGCATATGCAAAAACTTGCTCCCAGCTCTCGGATTTTTTCGATACTCTTTCATCCACTTGATAGCGGTCCGTCATCTTTTCCTGTATCAAGCCGATCGAGTGCTTGCGCTCCGCATGCATCTGCTTGGATTGATCTTTTTGCAGAGTGTCATTCATAGCGACTAAAAGTGTATCTATCATTTTCTCTCATTCCTTGATTTTATCAGATCGAAATAGTACTCCTCTTTTACTTAGATTGAACTTAATAATGATAACAGTTATCATATTATTTGCTGTCCGCATTAATCTTTCAAAATATCTTTCCAGAACAATATTATTTTTGGAAAGGTACTCTGATACGATATAATTCCATTAAAAACCGACCTTGCGCACCCTGTCATACAGGTTAGAAGTGAGTGATGCATAAGGTCAGTTCAAAAGGCATCGAAGAATGAAAAGCTTTCTGTACGACTCCCGTTCCCATTTCAATCTCGCCAATCTTTTTACGATGGTCAATATTTCCGCAGGTCTGCTTGCGACCTATTTTATTACACAAAACAACTTCACAGCCGCCATCATCCTTGCTTGGATAGGCGGAGCTTTCGATATCTTTGACGGCAAAATCGCTCGAAAATATGCTCTCTCCAACGAGTTCGGCATACAGCTTGACAGCTTTGCGGATTTCCTCAGTTTCGTTCTGGTACCCGTCTTTTTGATATTTCAGGCTGTTTATACTCATATGCATGACTTGGGACTTATTGCAGCGGCGATAGTCAGCATCTACTATGTCATCAGCGGTCTTAGACGCCTGATACAGTTCAACATCAACGCCGACGCAGGAAGTGTCGAAAAGTTTTTTGTCGGTGTTCCGACCCCGCTTGGAGCGATACTCCTCTGGCTTGTATATCTTGGCAATGCATACTCGATTATACCACCCTATGGGGTAATGCTGGCAATGGCACTTATAGGGTGGAGTCTCAATTCCAAACTAAAAGTTCCGCATCCATAAAATTTTATGATATAATAGCATTATAGATTTTATAAGGTGCAATTATGAAAAGAAAGATATCCTATTTCACCGATTCTCTGCTGTGCAACAGCATAAAAAAAGCATTTGCAAAAGGGGAAGAGAAATTCGGCCTCAATCAACAAAAAGATAAACTCATAGAGGAACTGAAACGATTTGAAGAAGATCCGCTCCGGTGCGCCATTTTAGACCATGGATCATCGTTTGAAAAAACCGTGAAGTTACAAATGAAATTGTATGTCGGTTTTCTTTTTGTCTTTTTGCCGTTTGTAACGCTGCTATATATTTCCTATCTGCTGCAGATGAGCTACAGCTACGCTTTTATAGCGACATTTATTCTTGCCATACTCGTCTCACAGAGGGTTGAATATCTGACGCAGCGTTATATCGGTCTTCGAAAACTCGAATTTTCCCGACATTAAAAAGAAGCTTTTTGACAAGAAGCTTGTCTTCTTCGAGAGATTTGGCTATACTTCGCCCATAAATTTTATAACGAGTGTTTTTTACTCAAGTCGTGTGTTGGTTGATAAGCTATATATTACTTTGCGGGTGAGAGACACTCACAAAGGCAATAGATGCAAAAAAATGCACAGACACAAACCTTTCAAGACCTTGGTCTGAAGAAGTCGATACTAAACAGTATCAAAAAAGCCGGTTTTACCGTTCCAAGCCCCATTCAAGCAGAAGCTATTCCCCATATACTGCAAGGAAAAGATCTCGTAGGTCAAGCCCATACAGGTACAGGCAAAACAGCCGCTTTTTCACTGCCCGCTCTGAACAACATGACTCTCAAAGAGGGTGTGGAGCTCCTCGTCATTACTCCTACTCGTGAACTTGCCACACAGGTAAGTGACGAAATCTACAAATACGGCCGCGACATCGGTGTCAAAACAGTTACGATATATGGTGGCAGCTCCTACAGAAGACAGCTTGATCTCGTCGAACGGGGTGCACATGTCGTTGTCGCCACGCCGGGACGACTGCTGGATATACTCAAAAAAAATATGTTCAAAGAGTTCGCACCGAAAATGGTCGTACTCGATGAAGCGGATGAAATGCTTGATATGGGTTTTTTGGATGATATCAACGAAATTTTCACCTATCTGCCAAGTGAGAGACAAACACTGCTTTTCAGTGCGACGATGCCAAAACCAATAAAAACACTGGCTGAGCGTATTTTACATGAGCCGGTCTTTGTCAGCATCACAAAGGGAGAAACAACCAACGCCGACATCGAACAGCTCTACTATGTCATCGATGAGAGTGAACGCGATGCAGCCATTATTCGCTTGATGGACAGCGAAAAACCAAACAAGTCGGTTGTTTTCTGTCGTACCAAAAGCGAAGTCGATCGCCTGGCAACCGTTCTCACTTCAAGCGGCTACATCGCCAACGGTCTTCATGGTGATATGGAACAACGACAAAGAGAAGCGGTTATAAGGAGCTTCAAAAATGGCGAAATAGATGTCCTCGTCGCCACCGATGTCGCAGCACGCGGCATCCACGTAAACGGCATCACGCATGTCTTCAACTACCACATCCCTTTCGATCCAGAGAGTTATGTCCACCGTATCGGCCGTACAGGGCGTGCCGGAACAAAAGGCAAGGCGATCACACTGCTTACTCCGCTGGAATTCAAAGAACTCAAGCGCATCAAACAAAAAGTGGGAACGAGTATCGATCTCGCTTTCGTTCCCAGTAAAAAAGATCTCAAAGAGCAGAACAAAGAAACAGTGGTCCGGCAAATCCTCGATCAGCATATCTTTGAAGAAACGCCGGCAATTCTCGACATGCTGAAAGAGGAAATCGACGAAGAGACGATCATCTTCAAGCTTATCTCCTTGGTACTTGACAAAAACAGCGTCCAAGGACCTAACAACATAGGCATCCCTCAGGAGAAACTTGCCTATATTCTTGAAAAAATGGAAAAACGACATGCCAGTAGCGGCAAAAATCGCGGCAACTACCGCGGAGGCAATAGAAATCGTAGTGCCGGCCATCGCGGCGGCAGAAACAGAAATCGCAGCAGACACTAAACAAAGTGTGCTATAATCCTTTCAAAAAAGGGTTGTAGCATTATGATACTCTTCCAAAATGAACACTTCTACATTGAAACAGAACCCCACACTCTCCCATGGCTTAAAATCTTCACTCAAAAACCATACAGAGAACTGACCGATATACCACCAAAACTCCGTAATCAAATGTGGGAACTATATTATGGCGTCGAAGAAGAAATGCGAAACTATTTCCAACCTGACAAAATCAATATGGCAAGTTTTGCCAATATCCTCCCACGGGTACACATCCATGTTATCGCACGCTTCAAAGATGATGCTTACTTTCCAAATCCCGTCTGGGGAGAAAAATTGCGTGAAGAAAAACAGATTTCAAAAGATTTTAATCTCTTTTATGAAAAAATAGCCGAAAAATTCAAGGACATACAATGAAATTAAAAAAAACTTTCATCGCGCTGCTGGCTGCGACATCACTGTTTGGTGAGTGCAGAGTAATCTCCTCTCCGGCACAGAACCTGGGATTGATAGCGGGAGTGGACGGATATGCAATGACCATATCGAGATTTTATTACGACAAAGATGGGAAAATGCAGCTCAAGGGGTATCAGGATGCTTATATCGAGTTTTTCAAAAACGCCTCGAAATATATTCAGACAAGCTGCAACAAATACAATATCAAAAATATCTACAACTTTAAAATCGAATCAAATGTTGACAAAGACAATTTTTATTTTAGTGCTCTCTTCGATTTTGAGTATGCTTCAAAAAAATAAAGTACCTTTTATTCAAAAGGAGCGAAGGGAACGAGTGCGCTCCCCCATGTGAGTCCTCCGCCAAAGGCATCAAGAAGCATCATTTCACCCTTTTTCAGATTACCGGATTCATAAAGATCATTGATGGCCATTGGAATGGATGCACCAGACGTATTGCCATATTTGGCAACGGTGAGAACCACTTGGTCATCCCGCATTTTAAGTGCATCGCCAACCGCTTTGATGATGCGATAATTAGCCTGATGCGGTATGAAATGGTCAATCTCGTCACTTTTTATACCGTTTGCTTCAAGGATGTCACGAACATCCTGCGTAAGTGTACGGACAGCCACTTTGAAGGTTTCGTTTCCTTTCATCTGCATATAACATCCAGCAGTTTCTCTGTCAAGTGCATCGTGTACGGAACCGCTCCCACCGTTTGGCGTCATCAGCAGGTCTGCGTAGCTTCCGTCACTCGCGGTGTGTACATCGAGGATTGCCTCCTCTCTCTTTTGTGTTGCCGTAATAACAGCTGCTCCGGCTCCGTCACCAAAAAGGATGCAGGTGCCTCTGTCTTGATAATTCGTTATTGCCGACAGCTTTTCAGCACCGATTATCAGGACGTTTTTTTTCATACCGCTTTCGACAAAAGCTTTCGCTATGGAAAGCACATATATAAATCCTGTACATGCAGCGGAGATATCAAATGCCGTTGCGTTTTTGATACCGAGATTTGCACTGATGATAGTCGCAGTCGCAGGCATACAGAAATAATCAGGCGAAATCGTAGCGCATACGACCATATCAATATCTTCAGGTTGCATCCCTGCACGATCAAGCGCTTTTCGTGCCGCTTTGGTACCCATGTCGCTTGTCTTTTCATCTTTGGCAGCGATATGACGCTCTTTGATACCCGTTCTTTTGGTTATCCACTCATCGGAAGTATCAACCATTTTGGTAAGATCTTCATTTGTAAGTACATTTGGGGGTACATACGCACCTATCGATCGAAAAGCGGCATATGGCATTGTTTATCCTTTGTTCTTTAACATTTCAAGGCGCTCGATTATATGCTCGTTCACGCCTGTATCGACGTAGCGAATAGCTTGATAGATAGCATTCTCAATCGCTTTGGAGTTGCTTTTCCCGTGACTCACGATCGCGCATCCTTTGATCCCGATAAGCGGTGCACCACCTACTTCGGCATAATCGATCTCTTTTTTAAGAAGTTTGAAAACTTTACGCATCAACAGCGCTCCGGTAATGGCTACGGGAGATTTTCGGATATAGTCTTTAATGAGCTGACTGATAGTCGATGCAACACCTTCACTCGCCTTGAGAACGAGATTGCCTACAAACCCGTCACAAGTTATAACATCACAGCTACCATTGAAGATATCACTTCCTTCGACATTTCCTCGAAATCCTGGGTATCCTTCAAGCAATTTGAATGCACTTTTTGTCACTTCGTTACCCTTTGAGTCCTCTTCACCGTTTGCAAGAAGACCGATCGAGGGCGTGTCTATTTTCAACATATCTTCGGCATAGCACCCGCCCATTACGGCAAATTGGGCAAGATGTTCCGGCTTGGAGTCAACATTCGCTCCCACATCCAGCAAGACGGAACGTCTTCCCAGCTTTGTTGGCATCAGTGTCACAAGTGCCGGTCTCTGCACTCCTTTGAGACGACCAAGTCGGAGCGTTGCAAGCGTCATTGTAGCTCCACTGTGACCCGCCGAGACGACACCATCCGCTTCACCGCTTTTGACGAGTTCCATCGCTTTGTAGATACTGGATTCTTTCCGTTTCACGGCATCTGTCGCAGCATCTTCCATCGAAATGACATCGTCTGCTTCGACTATAGAAATCTTATCTCTATGACTCTTCGGTAACAGAGGTAAAATTTCATCTTTTTTACCTACCAGTATAGGCTTAAACTGCTGCTTTTTCAATGCTTTGATGCATCCCCTTACGATTGGTTCGGGACCGAAGTCCCCACCCATCGCATCTATTGCGATCGTAACCATTCCTTACTTGTACTCACCGGTAGTAGGATTGATTCTATGCGGCATTTTGTATGTGCCGTCTTCGGTTTTTACCGGTCTTGCAAGTTTGATTTTATAATGTGTTCTTCTCTTTGCCGCTCTAGAGTGCGACACTCTTCTCTTAGGTACTGCCATAATGATCCTTTCTTTTTGGTTTTAATCTTCGCCCATCTCACAAAACTCACAACAGTGATAATCACTCTTTATAAGTTCTATTTCGGACTCCAGAAGTTCATCGATATCGAGTTCACCGTTTTTGGCTTCGACAACATCGATCATAGAGTTTTTCTCATCTATGAAAACTCCGTCACTAATGTAAAATTTCAAATCTTCATCTACTTCAAGTTCGAACTCTTCGCCACAAACGGCACAGTCCGTTACAACTATGCCGCTTAACTTTGCATCCAGTACAACAAGTTTCTCCTTATCATACTGTAAAAAACCTTTCAACTTGATTTGATCTCGGTCTTTTTCAAAATGCAGCGGCGAACGTCCGACTTTTCTCAAAGTAATTTTCATAAAATCGTTACGCTATCTCTCTCTGTGCAAAAAAGAACGCTATTTCGATTTTTGCATTCTCAAGGCTGTCACTTCCATGTACCGCATTCGCATCAATGTTTTCGGCGAAGTCTGCTCTGATAGTTCCGGGCTCTGCCTCTTTTGGGTTTGTAGCGCCCATCAACTCTCTGTTTTTTGCTACGGCATTTTCACCCTCAAGAACAGATACGACAACAGGACCGCTTACCATGAAGTCTACAAGGTCGTTGAAAAAGGGTCTCTCTTTGTGAACGGCATAAAACGCCTCTGCATCTTCACGGCTGAGTTGCAGTTTTTTCATTGCAGCAATTCTAAGTCCGTTGCTTTCAAAGCGATCAAGTATCTTGCCTATAACACCTTTCGCTACAGCGTCCGGTTTAATGATTGATAGTGTTCTTTCCATCAATTCTCCTATGTTAGGGCACTTCCGCGAATACTTGAAAGTATGCAGAAAAGTACTTGCGGAAGTGCCCCGAAATTAAATGAGCGACATTATATCAAAATCTTGATGTATTTAAGTTTAAATGGAAGAAAATGTGTAGGAAAAGTTTCTTTTTATCAGGAAAAAGCACGCGAACGTGCTTTTTAGAGCTCTGAAGCGATTATTCTACGACAGGCTCGTGATTCTTTCTCTGCTCTTCGGTGACGTCCTCTCTGTGAGCAGGAGACTCTCTCACTTCATCCCAAACGATACATCCCTCTGTCGGGCAAGCAGTTGCACATGCCGGCTCATCATGGTAACCAACACATTCAACACATTTGTCTGGATAAACGTAATAGATCTCCTCCCCTGTTGGGTTATCATCTTCGTCAACGATAGCTTCAACAGGACACTCGTCGATACAAGCACCACAGTTGATACATATATCCGTAATCAATACTGCCATAGTTATTCTCCTATACTAAAGTTATACAAAACTATATCTAAACATTTTTAACTTTAGCTAAAAAAGAGCCTGACTCGTTAAAAACGTCCAGGAAGGTAACATTCCAATATCTTTATAAATCAAGATATTTTCGTATTGCTTCAACTCTGTCCGTACGCTCCCATGTAAATTCTGGCAGCTCTCGACCAAAGTGACCGTATGCTGCCGTTTTTCTATATATAGGTCGAAGTAGATCTAATGATTCGATAATCCCTTTTGGAGACAGATCAAATATTTCCATAACACACTCTTCTATCTTCTTCTCCGATCTCTTTGCGGTTCCATGGGTATCGACCATAATCGAAACGGGTTTTGCAACACCGATAGCATAAGCAACCTGAATGGTCGCTCTCTCACATGCTCCCGAGGCCACAAGGTTTTTTGCCACCCATCTTGCAGCGTATGCCGCACTTCTATCCACTTTTGTCGGATCCTTTCCACTAAAGGCGCCCCCGCCATGCGGACAGCTTCCTCCATAAGTATCCACGATAATCTTTCGGCCAGTCAGCCCCGCATCACCCTGCGGTCCTCCTATTACGAATTTGCCCGTAGGGTTAATGTGATAAACCGTCTCATCACTCAGCATCTCGGCCGGAATGACCTTCTTGATCACTTCATTGATCACATCTTCCCGTATTTTTTCTTGCGAAACCTCCGGCGCATGCTGTGTAGAGACGACCACAGTAGTAACCGCAGCCGGCTTGTCGCCTACATACTTTACGGAAATTTGCGCTTTCCCGTCAGGTCTGAGATAAGGGAGTATCCCTTCTTTACGTACTTCCGCAAGCTTTTGCGTCAAACGGTGTGCATAGTAGATAGGAAACGGCATCAACACTTCCGTTTCACGGCAAGCATACCCGAACATCAGTCCCTGATCTCCCGCACCGATATCTCCACCAACCTGATCGACTCCTTGGTTGATATCGGGCGACTGTTCTCCTATGCCGTTTAAAACCGCTGCAGAACGATAATCAAATCCATAGGTTGCATCGGTGTAACCGATCTCCTGCACCACCTCTCGTGCTATTTCCTGCATGGGTGCATATGCATGAGTCTTCAATTCCCCCGCTATCAGGCAAAAACCGTTTGAAACCAATGTTTCACAGGCAACGCGAGCACTTTTGTCATGCTCTATGATATAGTCCAGAATTGCATCGCTGATCTGATCTGCCATCTTATCAGGATGCCCTTCTGTTACAGACTCCGAAGTAAATACATACTCTTTTTGAGTACCTTCCGTCATCGACTTTCCTTTAATGATTGATAATCGAAGTATATCGAAAAAACTTTAGTGAAAAGAAACGTGCAAACTTATTAAAAAAATTCAAGATTATTGAAAATCTTTAAATATTTTTGGTTCAGGACTTATGAATTCAAGGCCAAAAAGTTTAACTTTCCGGGCATGAAGCATCACTCGTTTGGCTTTTCGCCCCCCATACTCGACATCTCCAATGACGGGATGTTCTATATAACGCAGGTGCGTACGTATCTGATGAGTACGTCCATAATGAATGACCACTTTTACTTTTGTCTTTTTCGCAGCGACCTCAAGCGGATAAACTTCCGTGACGGCAGGTTTGCCTTTGCCGGAGACATTGGAGTGTGCTTTGCCGCCTTTTTTTGTCGTGACTATCGGCCTATCTATCACGACCTCTTCTGGGATAATACCCTCCGTCCAGGCGATATACTCTTTGTAAACTCGGTCATTTTTAAACTCCTCGATCGCCTTTTTGCGAAACTCTTCGTTCTTGACAAGCATCAGCACACCGCTTGTCTCGCGATCAAGCCGGTGCAGAAGCTGCGTGCCTCGAAACATCCGCTCGATCTCGTCGGAGTTGACATATGCTGGCTTATCGACTACTAGCAGATCGTCATCTTCATAGATCGGCTTTGGTTTTTCCACCTCCTCTATGCGAAAGCGGGTTCTTGTATCGATCTCACCGCGGGCTATCTGCACCTTTTTGTTACCGACATAGACCAGACCTCGATCGATCAGCTCTTTTGCTTTTTTGTTCGATATGCCCTCTTGCTGGGCTAAAACTTTATAGGCTTTTTCTTTAGGCATACTCTTTTATCCTTTTTATAACTGACCTTACGCACTATATCATAAACTGAGTGGTTTTTGCGATATGTGAATGCAAGGCACACCGACGAAGCGTAGCCGTAGCTACACTGAGGAGGTGTAACGAAGTCAATCGCGTGTCGCAAAAGCCACCCGTAGGGCGAAAAGATAAAGCATCATCTGACTTCGTTGGAGAACTTTCACCGTAGCTTTGGCTACGCTGAAAACAAGCGAAGCGCTCGGCGAAGCCGATGTTTCTTTAGTAAAACCTCCGCCTTGCAGCTGACGCTTTCTCTTTTCGCTCAGTTTATGATATAGTGCGTAAGGGCAGTTGTAACTTTTTCTATATCTATCTTCGCATCTACCGTTGATGGCGGTAGATCTTTTGCTTTTTTGAGTGCTTCGTATATCGCATCTTTTTCCACATACTGCACAGAGCTGACATACTTAAAGAGCTCCTTTTGGTGAAAGAAGTGCTTACCGGTAATGATCTTACAGCCAAAGTGCGCGGGCTCAAGCGGGTTGTGTCCGCCCACATCCTCTTTGAAGGCTCCCCCAAGGATGGCAATATCGCTGATAGCGTAGGTGTTGTTAAGCTCTCCCATCTTGTCCACAAGCACCATATCGCTTTTAAGCGTCGCATCCTCACTGAATTTTGTCAAGCTCCAGCCGTTTTTCTCAGCATAATTTCGCATCAAACCATAGACGGCGTTAAAACGCTCCGGATGGCGAGGCACGACGATCAGCTTTGCTGCGGGGTTGTCCTGCTTGTACTTTTCAAATGCCACAAGCACCGCCTCCTCTTCTCCCTCGTGCGTACTACCGGCGACTATCACTTCACCCTCCGGCTTGGTGTACTCTTTGCTTTTTGCTATCTTGGCGGCAAGCTTGATGTTGCCTACCACTTCGACATTCTTTGCTCCAAGCGCTTCTAAGCGGTACTTGTCGATCTCGCTTTGAGCCAAAACCAGATCGGCATAGGCAAACATCCGTCTGTAAAACCATGCCATCCTCATATACTTCTTGTGCGACTTGTCCGATATGCGGGCATTGAGCAGCACCAGCTTCGCACCCCTTCTCTTTGCCGCCCAAAAGAGCATATACCAAAACTCCGCTTCGAGTACGACGACTACTTTGTGACTTCTTGTCCAAAAAGGCAAAAAGATCTCATACGGCAGGTAGCGCACCTCGGCGTCGTACTTTTTGGCTTCGGCTTGTCCCGTATGCGTTATCGTCGTGATATCCACCCGTTTTTGCAAAGCTTCGAGGATGGGTCTTAGCGCTCTAGCTTCGCCGAGTGAGCAGACATGAAACCATATATCGCTGGCTTTGCCAAAGGGTGGATTGTGTCGCAGGAAAAAGCGCGCGGGGATGGACTCTTTGTACTTCGGTTTGAAAGAGAGATAGACTAAAAGCGGCAGCGCTACGACATAAAGCGCTGCAGCGAGGAGGTAGTAAAAAAGCGTAAACACACTGTGCTACTCTGTGGCAGTCTCTGCCTCTTCTTCGATGTAGAGGATACGACCGCAGTGTGGACAGGTGACGATCTCTTCGCCTTTGATGACATCGGCGTACACCTTCTCGCTGATAACCATATAGCATCCCATACACGCTTGATCGCGAACGGGAACGACGGCGGTGTTTTTCGCCCATCTGCGGATCTTTTGGTAGAACGCAAGCGCTTTTTGGTTCATCTCCGCAATGAGCTGCTCTTTGCGTTTAAAGATCTCTTCACGCTCTTTTTGGATCTCCGCAAGCTTCGCATCGACCTCCTCTTTGACTTTGGCAAGGCTCTCTTCAATCTCTTTGAGGCTCTCTTTTGCCAGTTCGATCTGCTCTTTTTTAGCTTCGATGATCTTCTCCAACCTTGCGATCTCTTCGTTGGCAAACTCGATCTGCTCTTTGGCAATCTCCTCTTCAAGCTGGAGCGACTTCATCTCACGCTCGGTCTTGACCTCGCTTGATTTTTTTGCAAGCTCTTCGAGTTTGTCCGAAAGCTCTTTGATATGCAGCTCGTTTTTGCGCTTTTTGAGTTCCTCTTCCTCTATCTCTTTAGAGAGGTTTTCTATATCTTTTTCGATACTCTCTTTTTTGGCAAGTACGGCTTCATACTTGTAGTTCGCCTCTTCTATCTGCGGCTCGAACGCATCTATCTCGTTATCGATCTTGGATAGTTCTATCAGTTGTTTTAGATGCTGGTTCATCTCTCTCCTTTGGGATTAACTGATCTTACGCACCTATATCATCTATGAGTGGCATAAGTTGCAATCAAGCATAAATTTTGCAGCACCTATGAAGTTCTCAAGTACTTCAGATATTTCTGCGTTTACACATTTGCAACTTCTGCCACCCCGCAAGGGCAAAGAGATAAAGCATCATCTGCTTCGTTGGAAAACCTCCACCGTAGAACAACTACGCTGGAGAACTTCCGCCTTGCATCTGACGCTTTCTCTCTTTGCTCAAAGAGGATATAGGTACGTAAGATCAGTTTGTAATATGGGGTTATATATGGCTATAATTTTTCTTAAATATAGCTAAATGGATTAACCGATTGTGAAATTATAGCTTGTATGCCTAAATTTTTCAACTCTTTTTGCAAAATAGGCGCAAAATAGTGCTCACTCTCATAGTGACCGATATCGATCATCGAGATGCCAAGCGCCTTGGCAAGCATCGCATCGTGGTACTTGATATCGCCGGTGAGATAGAGATCGGCTCTCACATCACGCAACATACTCGTGCCACTGCCCGTACACAAAGCCACACGCTCTATCCTGTCGTGACACTGCACGGTTTTAAGCACTTCCAACGAGAACACATCCTGCACTCTTTTTGCAAAGGCCTCAAAATCGCTATCTACTTGCATATAAGCCAAGAAGCCATCTTTTTGCTCTATCTCCAGACCCAAGACCTCTGTTGCCACATAGTCGTTGAGATGGGTGATATCGAAGTTGGTATGCATTGCAATGGCGCTGATGTTTTTTAGTATCATCTTTTTGATGAAGTTTGGCGGAAAGGTATCGAAGTCAAAGCTTTTGATACCGCCAAAGATAAGCGGATGATGAGTGATAAGCAGCGTATTTGGCGCCACACTCTCCAAAAGTGCCTCATCGATGTCGATGCTTAGTACTATATGCTCGACCTCATCGCTCATACTCCCAACCTGCAGTCCCGAGTTGTCCCAGCTCTCTTGGAGCTCAAAGGGGGAGATTTGATTGAGTTTTTCATATATCTCTCGTAGTTTCATTTTCTTACCTTTTTTCCAATATATGCAGATACTCAAAAGTCCTATCAGCTTTATGGTTGCGATTTTGCGTTTTGTCCGCTTTGAAGCGTTGATACTCTTTGGTTTCTAAATGATACGCTCCATACTTTTGCATCACAGCTTTTACCTCATCTTCGCTCATAAGTCCTTCATTATTATAACTTAAAAAGATGTATCTAAAGTTTGCGTTTCGTATCAGCTCTTCAAAGCTGTAGAGTACTTCACTTTTCTTACAGTAGCTTGAGCGGTTGTACTCTCTTAACCCTGTTTTTCCTTTTGGGGTGAAGTTGTCGTATTTGGCTATGGTGTTGAGCAGATGGTAGTTTGCACCATATTGTCTTTGGTTGTAGGGTGGATCGAGGTAGAGGATATCACCCTCTATCCTCTTTATAAGTTCGTTACTGTCTTCGTTGTAAACTTCATGGGTATTGTCATTTATGATAAATTCCGCACCCTCAATTGTCATCTCTTTTTGTGCCGATTTTTTGAGGTGTTTTAAAAACGCACCGTAAACACTTGCGGTGTTTGCTACCTTGTCGGCACTCTCGATCAGCGAAGCAAGCAAAAAGTAGTAGAGATCTTCATCCATCTCTTTATCTTCATACCACCGCTCTATCTGCACTCTTGCGCTATCGATCTTTTTGCCGTTTTCATCACTGAAGTAGCATCGCCCGCTCCCGCTTCCAAGGCAGTAGTTGTTATAGATAAAGCCTGAGTCGATAAGGGAGGAGTTGTTGAGTTTTTCGAGGTATTTTTCTTTATTTTCTATCTCTTGATGGTTTTGGATATAGTTGCGATTGAGCACATAGCTATAATACTCCAAATCGTTAGCTATCACTTTTTTGACCTCTCTTTTAAAGGTGCGTCCAACTATCCCCGTCCCGGCAAAGATATCGCAAAATGTTTTCTCATTCAAGTCATCTCCGACGACATCTTTCACCGTTTGCTCTATCCAAGAGGAGAGCTTGTATTTGGAGCCTATATAGTTCATTTCTCTTCATTTAGCTCTTTTTCTAACTTTTCTATCTCCTCTTTCGCCGCTTCTAACTCGCCATCGAGTTCGAGTGCTTTTTTGTACTCCCCTATGGCATCTTGGATGTGTCCGAGGTCTTGGAGGATGTTGGCGTAGTTGAAGTGGTAGATGGCATTTTCAGGCTCAAGCCGCAAAGCTTTGCGGATCATCTCACCCGCTTTTGCGTACTGCTTTTTGGCTCGGTATGACGATGCCATCAGCGCATAGGTGGCTGGATCCTTGTCATCCCCTTTGAGGGCATCTTCAAGTGCTTCGATGGCATCTTGGTAGACCCCCTTTTTATAGTGGATAAAGCCGATCTTGTAGAGGATCTCCGCGTCAAAGGGTTTGCGGTAGTTAGCCTCTCTAAGAATCATCAATGCCTTATCGAGATCTCCATTTTCATACGCTTCATCCGCCTGCTCTATCAGCTCTTTGACGGTATAGATAGTTTGTGGGGAGAGTTCCTCTATATCTTTGTGTATCCCGCCATCATCGAACGGCTTTGGCGCACCGCCGCTTGGCTTGTCCTCAAGCGAGTTGATATGCTTGTAAACCTGATATGCGAAAAATGCGGTCAGTCCAAGTAAAATAAGTTGAAACAGTGTCATACGAGTACCTATCCATGAATCTTCTCAACTACTAGCGTTAAGAAAAGGGTACAGATGCAAGGCAGATTTTTGAAATCATAATGGCTCTACGATGAAAAAATCTAACGCCGTCAGATGTGCCCTTTTCTTAACGCCCACAGGGAGGTTCAAAATGATACCAACTACTGCGTTAAAAAGACTTGAAGCTACTTGTAGCGACTGCGTCTTTTTGCCTTGTACTTGGCGTCATTTTGAGCCTCTAGTAATTGAGAAGATTCATGGATAGGTACTCACAGTCCTTTGAGACTTCGCTCAATATCGCGCTTTTGATCTTTGGCTTTGAGATCGGCACGCTTGTCGTGGAGTTTTTTCCCCTTGGCGATGGCGATCTGGACTTTTGCGATATTTTTGTGGTTGAAGTAGATAGAAAGCGGCACGATCGTATAGCCCTCTCGCTCGACTGCCTTTTTGAGCTTTTCGATCTCTTTTTTGTGCAGCAGCAGTTTGCGCGCTCCGCGCTCCTCGTGTCCGTAGTAGTGGTGCGTGGTTTCCAGACGACCTATATGCATATTAAAAAGGATCGGTTCGTCTTTGACGATTTTGATAAAGCTGTCTTTGAGATTGACCCGTTTTGCGCGCAGGGCTTTGACTTCGCTGCCTTGAAGCACGATGCCCGCTTCAAACTTCTCTATGATCTCGTAGTCATGATACGCTTTTTTGTTTCGTGCGAGTGTTTCGCCCATAAATCACCTTCTATAATAATTTACAATCATACATTTTAAACTTACTATCAACACTGATAACTTTATACTCATTGACAATAGCTTGAGAGATGATCATCCTATCAAACGGATCACGATGATGAAACGGCAATATCCCAAGCATCATAGCACTTTTACCATCAAAATCCAAAATCTCTATCCCCATCTCTTTGGCTACGCTCAAAATATTACCCTCAAACTCCAAATGTCCGATCGATTTTTTGATCATTATCTCTGCGATGCTTAAAGAACTCAGATAGATATCATTGTCCAAATCTTCGATATAACGCATATACTTTTTATCGATTTTTTCGACATCCCCTGCCAACCACAGAAATATATGCGTATCGATAATGATCTTCACAGTCTGCTTCCATAAAACAGATCGTTTATCTCTTGGTTTTCATCATCAAAGTTTTCGGGTATTTTGATCTTTCCTTTGAGTTGTCCAAATTTTCTTATTTTTTTCTCTTCATCATAAGGCACAAGCATCGCCACTTTTTTGTGTTTTTTGCCAAACTCTATGACATACTTTTCACCATATTTTTGAACCTGTTCCAATATTGATGAAAATTCCGCTTTAAGCTGTCCTACTTGTATCGATTGCATTGAAGAGCCTTTTTTAGCTAATTATGCTCATTATATCTATTTTTTTGACAAGTTGTCAAGATAAAAAAAGCTACTCCCGCTTCCACTGAAAAACCACCCATCTTTTTTATACTTCTCAAGCTTTGGATAGAGTTTGAGCGCAGGTGCAAAGAGGTCGTTTGCCTCCATGGCGTCGTATCGCTCCAGCACCGCTTTGGAAGGCAGAGAGAGCCACCTATCTTGCTCCTCTTTGGAGATGGGATTAAAAAAGTTTTTTCTATACTCTTTATAGACCGCGGGGGTGGAGATCTCTATCTTTGGGGTGAAGGTTTGAATATCCAGCGGCACTTCATCGAACTCTTCGACGATCTCCCCTACACCCGTGACATTGGCGCTTTTGTAGTTGTAAAGAAAAAAGGGCACATCCGCACCCACTTGCATCCCGACTCCTACAAGCTCCTCTATGCCAAGCCCCAAAGAGAGTTCCTCGTTACACATATGCAAAAAGGTCGCCGCGTCGCTGCTGCCTCCTCCAAGTCCGGCAAAAGCGGGGATGCGTTTTTGTACACCCACACCTTTTTCTTTAAAAAATGCCGTAAGCACATCGATTTTTGTCTTTTGCTCAAGCGCTTTGTAGGCTTTGTAGATCGTATTTTGCTGTGTCGTACAGCCAAAATCCCCCTCTATCAAAAACGCTCCGCTTCTATTGGGGATGAACTCCAGTTCATCATAGAGACTCTCTATGCGCATAAAGCGAGAAGCAAGTGTGTGATACTGCCCTCTTGTGCCCGTGATCTTTAAAAATACATTGACTTTGGCAAAGGCTTTGCGGCTCATTTTTTGATAAGTTTACTGAGATCTTCGAGGTTTTCAGTCTTGGCGTGTTTGGAAGCTTCGATGTTCATATCGGCAACATCTTGAGCGAGTTCATCTCTGATGATAGTGACATCTTTTGGGGCGTCGATGCCGAGTTTGACGATCCCTTTTTCTATCGAGATCACTTTGACGTGGATATTGTCCCCTATAAGGATCGACTCATCGGTTTTTCTGGCTAACACTAACATATAACTCTCCCTAGTTCGTAATGGACACTGCCGTTTTTTATCGTCACAACACAGAGAAACTCTCCGCTGTCAAGATAGTAGGTGCCCTCGTTTTTGATCTTTAGATCCTCCAAAGCAAGTTTCCTTCCATATTTGAGATTGTCACTCTCTCCAAGGTATTCGTTCTTTGGTATCGCAAGCGCTTCTTTGATATCAAGCGGCTTTTCATCTTCATAGACAAAGCGCCCCTCACGCACACGCTCTAGCATACTGAGACTTCCATCCACTCCAAGCTTCCTGGCTATCAACTCTCCAAGCGAGCGGATATAGGTGCCCTCGCTCACTATCGCTTCAAAAGTAACAAAGGGGTGCATATAGTGCAGCAACTTGATATCGTGGATCGTGGAGGTGACTTTTTTGAGTTCTACCTCCTTCCCCTCGCGCGCCAGATCGTAAGCTCTCTTACCATCTATCTTTTTGGCGCTGAAAATCGGCGGCGTATAGGTCAGCTCTCCTTGGAAGCTCTCTACCGTCTCTTGGACTGCATCCAGCGAAAAAGGAGATAATATCTTCACATTTTCGATATTTTCGGTATCGAGCGAGGGGCTTTTGGCACCCAGCCAGAGTGTAGCGCGGTAGGTCTTGGGTGTTTTGTCCAAAAAGCGAAAGAGTTTCGTGTAGCTTCCAAAGCCAATGACAAGCACCCCCTTGGCAAAGGGATCGAGTGTACCCGAAAAGCCGGCTTTTTTCACACCGTACTTGCGTTTAAGCCGCCCCAAAAAGGCGTTTGAACCGATGCCGGCAGGTTTGTAAGCGACAAAGAGTCTCTTCACAGCTTCTCCACAAACGAAGCGAGGATCTCTCTTTTTGTACCGCCGAAGTTGATAGTCAACTTGTACTCTTTCCCGCTTTTGCCAACCCCGATCACGCGCCCGGCACCAAAGATCTTGTGACGCACCAAGTCACCCTTTTTAAAGCTCGCACTCTTTTCTACCTTGAGCGAACCTTCGCAGAGTCCCGCTTCGTTGAAAAAGCGGCTCTTCTCCAGCTCACTGCGTCGCCCTTTATAAAAGCGGCTCTTGGCATGGGAGAGTGTAAGCGTATCTTTGGCTCGGGTAAAGGCGACGTAGCCAAGGCGTCTCTCCTCCTCCAAGTCGCTCCCCTCACCCACTATAGGCAAGAAGCCCTCCTCAAGCCCCACGACAAAGACATGCCCAAACTCCAGGCCTTTTGCAGCGTGGATGCTCATCATAAAGATGCTCTCCCCCTCGACCTCGTCCTGATCGCTTTGGAGCGAAATATCGTTGAGAAACTCAATGAGTTCCGCTTCGGGATTGTTCTTGACAAAGTCGCGGAACATTCCGTAAAACTCGTCGATGTTGAGTGTCTTTTCCACCTCATCGGGAGTGTTTTTGTAGATATCTTTGATATGGAAGGTCTCTTCGAGCACATCGATGAAGTCATACATCGACCGCTTCGCCGACTCGGCGACGAAGCGGACATCCTCGACAAACTTTTTGAGCGTTGCCGTATTTTTCTTTTTCACCAGCGCCTCAAGCTCTGCGACCGTGCTACTTTCGATATATTCGAAGATAGACTTACTGCTGGCATGGGCGGCAAGCTCAAGCTTCTCTATGCTTGCTTTGCCGATACCCCGTTTTGGTTTGTTGATAATGCGCTTGAGCGAGAAGTCATCATGGACATTGACCATCACACGCAGATAGCTCACAAGATCCTTGATCTCCGCACGATCATAAAAGCGAAGCCCGCCGACAAGCTTGTAGTTGATCCCTGCGCGATTAAGCCCCTCTTCGAGGGAGCGCGAGAGGACATTGACGCGATAGAGTATGGCGATATCGCTGTGTTTTACACCGCTATCGACTAGTTTTTGGATATTTTTGGCTATCTTTCTTGCCTCTTCGTTCTCATCGCCGGAGTTGAGCACCATAATCTCTTCCCCGTCACCTCGTGTCGATTCAAGCTCTTTTCCCAATCGCCCACGATTGTGGTTTATCAGAGTATTGGCAACTTTAAGGATCTGGTTTGTAGAGCGGTAATTTTTTTGCAGCTTAATCACTTCTGCATTTTCGAAATCCTGATCGAATTCGATGATATTGCGTATATGCGCACCCCGCCATCCGTAAATGCTTTGATCATCATCTCCCACCACGCAGAGATTCTTATGCTCACTGCAGAGCTTTTTGAGCAGCATCAACTGCAATTCATTTGTATCCTGATACTCATCGACCATAATATATTGATATTTCTGCGACATTGCAGAAGCTAACTCCGGATTTTTATCAAGTATGTCATAGGTGAGAGCAAGGAGGTCGTCAAAATCGACGAGATTGTTCTCTTTCAGATAGGTTTCATACTCCTCATACACCTTGGCTATCTGCTGATAGTTGAAAAACTCCGCCTGTCTGTAAGCTTCATCAGGCGTGATCAATGAATTTTTATAACGCGATATCTCACTAGCAAGCAATTGAAGAGGAAGTTCGGAGTTGATCTTTTTCAGTATTTTTTTCTTATCGTCCGTATCGATCACGACGAAATTGTTCTCTCTTCCCAAAAGATGGATGTTGAACTTCAAAAAAAGCAGACCGAATTTATGAAAAGTACACAACAAAGGAGGATAGGTATCACTGCTTATAAGCCTGAGCGCTCTCTCGCGCATCTCTTTTGCCGCTTTATTGGTAAAAGTGAGTGTAAGTGTATTGACGGCCGGGATCCCCACGTGATCGATCAAATAAGCAAGCCTTGAGACGATTGTAGTCGTCTTTCCACTCCCGGCACCCGCCAGGATGAGCAGAGGCCCATCTATGCACTCTACCGCCCGCCTTTGATCTTCATTGAGGTTTTCAAATAGTTTTTCCATTTTTTTGGGTCTTCATCATCCTAATATTGTTTTATTATACCCTAATTTTTATAAAATTTTTCACTTTTTTCCAAGAAACTCTTGTAATTATTATAATTATGGGTTATAATTTCAATTATAAACCGCTCTTATAGGAATTATTATGCTAAGAGATTTTGCAAAACTACAGACTTTTATGATGGTAATCAAGGAGAAAAGTTTCTCCAAAGCTTCGGCCAAACTGGGGATCTCGCAGCCCGCTGTCACCCAGCAGATAAAATATATCGAAGACTACCTTGACACCAAAGTGGTCCAAAGAAAGAAAAACGGAATTTTACTGACCAAAGAGGGAGAGGACCTTTACCGAATCGTCCAAAAGCTCGAAAAGTGCATCCAAAACAGTGAAAAAGAGCTGCTCAAAATCATCAACAAAGAGTTCACTTTCGTTATCGGTGCCTCGTATGCCATAGGCAACTACATCCTGCCAAACTACCTGAATGAAATCAAAAAACGCATAGGCAACGAAGTCTATATGCATACGGGATTCTCCCAAGAGATCATAGATGAACTTGAGGATCGCAAAATAGATCTCGGGCTTATCGAGTCTCCGATATTTCATGACGATATCTACTACAGAGAGTGGCTCGACGACGAACTGGTTTTCTTCTCCAACCAGCCTCTTCCACGACAACTCAAAGCGGAAGATCTCTCCAACTTCGACTGGATCTGCCGTGATGAAGCGAGCCACACAAGAAGACTGGTAGCGGAAGTATTTGAGGAGCTTGAGATAACCTGCAGCGACTTCAACGTTCTTGGCGTACTCACTTCACCGACTTCGATCAAAGAGACGATCATAAACTCCGACAAAAATGCCGAACGCCCGTTGGTATCGGTGATGAGTCGCCATGTTATCAAAAATGAAGTCAAAGAGGGCAGACTCTTCGAAGCACGCATCAAAGGACATAAAATAGAGAGAAAGCTCTATATTGCGTATTTGAAAGAACGCAAACATGACGCCTTTGTCAACAACGTCGTGAACTATCTTCTTTCCCTCAACAAAATCTCTTAAAAGAGGGGGGATGCCTCTCTTTACTGATATGCGCCGGTATCTCGTAAAGTAAATATTTTTGCATTAAACGAGCGTACGGTCAGTCCTTAAAAAACTTCTTGTTCTCCGGATTGGAGAGGAAAACACTCATAGATGCTTCTACACTCTTTTCATCAATGTCGGCTTTGGGCCGCTCGTCGGTTTGAAGCTCTTCGAGTTTCAGTTCGCTGAGATTGATGAAAATCGGTGTTTCATCGACGATGATCTGCATGATCGAAAGAAGCGGGACACTCACGACACTCCCGAAGTTCTCTGCACCAAATCCAGCTTCAAAAATCAGGTGATCGCTCTCTACATATGCACTCTCAAAAGTATATCCGGCAAGAAAAAAAAGCGTGAGATGTGAAAAACCGTCTTGCATGTATTCGGGAAGTTCGGGATTGAAACTAACATCGCTGATCTTGCATAAGACACCGAAATTTTGCTCCTTATCGAACAAAAAGGCAAGCAAGTCACTCACATGCTGCTTCATCATCAACGCGAAATCGCGGTCTTTGGTTACATTACTTAACACAGTATTTTATCCTTTTGGATCTCTTTTATCGTAATTATATCAAAATCTATCATCGCATTCAGCAGTGCGATTTTGGAAAAGTTTTCAAGCATAGTCGGAGTGATATCTCTTTGCCTGAGTCTGCCTTGTGCAAGATGGCGCGCACGGGAAGTGCCTGAGAGCAGCGCTTTTCTTGGGGTAAGCCATTTTTTACCGTCAAAAAAAGCGACATTGGCTATAGAGCTATCCGTAATCAGCCCCGCTTTGACGATCAAGATATCGTCACACTCCCCTCTTTTTTCAAACAGCGCATCCAAACTACTTCGATCAAGATATTTGAAACTGTAGTCTATATCGGCTTTTATCAACTTCAAAGAGGATATAGAGCGTTTTTGATAAGAAGTATAGGCGATATCTTCTATTTTTTTGGGCGAATAAATCAGTTTGCAGCGAAATATACCGCTTTGTTTTGGCGGCTGTATCGCTTCTTTAAGACTGTAAGCCTTGTTTTCGCCAAATTGTTCCAGTGTATGTTCATATCGTCTTTGATGCCACTCCACATTGCAAACTTCTCCATCTTTTATCTTAATGGTCTCGAAAAACAGAGGTTCACTCATCGAACAGTTCGGTGCTCAAATAACGCTCTCCCGTATCACAGAGTATCGTTACAATACGCTTGCCTTGAAATTCGCTCCGTTTTGCCACCTGCATCGCAGCATAGACATTTGCTCCCGCACTGATGCCCACAAGCAGTCCCTCTTTTTTGGCAAGCATTCTCGAAGTGGCAAAGGCATCCTCATTGCTGACTTGTATGACTTTTCCAAAAACGGAGGTATCGAGGATATCGGGGACAAATCCCGCCCCGATCCCCTGAATCTTGTGTGGTGCGGGGCTGCCGCCGCTAAGGACGGGGCTGTTTTTAGGTTCGACGGCAAAAATGGCGATATCAGGTATCTCCTTACGTAAAACGCGGCTTGTTCCCGTTATCGTCCCGCCTGTTCCTACCGCTGCAACAAAGGCATCGAGTTTGCCCTCCGTATCTCGAAGGATCTCTTTTGCCGTGGTAAGCTCATGAATCTCGGGATTGGACGGATTTTGAAACTGCTGGAGGATCACTGCTTTGCCGAGCTCGGCTTTGAGCTCTTCGGCTTTTGCGATGCTGCCTTTCATTCCCTGCGCTGCAGGGGTGAGAACGAGTTCGGCTCCCAAGGCTTTAAGCAGTTTTCTGCGCTCTATACTCATAGAATCTGGCATCGTAAGGATGAGCTTGAGCCCCAAAGCCGCGCAGTTTGCAGCCAGTGCTATACCGGTATTGCCGCTTGTCGGCTCGATGATGGTTGTCTCTTTGTCTATCTCCCCACGCTCCAAAGCTCTTTTGATCATATTAAACCCTATACGATCCTTGACCGAGCTTGTCGGGTTCATAAACTCGCACTTGCCAAGTATCTCCGCACCTGTAAGTCTGGAGGCTTCATTCAGTCTTACCAATGGTGTGTTGCCTATAAGTTCCGTTATGTTATTTGCTATATTCATCTATCAAATTCCTTACACAAGTTTCACACATCTCATACACTTCGTGAAATCCCTCGAACCCATCAAAGAAATAGGGATCGGGGACATCTGCACCGCTATAGCCGAAATCACCGAGTTTAAGCACATTGTGTGCACCCATCGCTTTGAGATCCTCTTTATTCTTTGAATCGAGTGCGACAATTATATCGAATTTTTTTATATCCTCTTTTGTGACCTGTCTGGCTCTATGGGATGAAATATCGATCCCATGCATCTTCGCTACCTTCTGACTTCCCTCACACGGCGGCTCGCCGATATGCCAGTTGCCCGTTCCCGCACTCTCTATTGCAAAATCAAATCCTTTTTCTTTTATATATGATTTTGCTATCCCTTCGGCCAAAGGACTGCGGCAAATATTTCCAAGGCAGACAAATAAAACAGACAGATGCATCTAAACTCCCTTAAATTTGATAAAATTATACAAAGATTTCATAAAGGTAGAAGATGGGATGGACATGTCAATTCGATCATAAAGGTTTTTGCAAACGGGTCAAGACAATCTGTGAACCGGGTATGAAAGGATGCATTTTGCAAACGACAGGGATCACCTTTTCCACTGAAAAACTAAGCCGCTACAACCAAGAGGAACAAAAAGAGCAAAAAGAAGAAAAAACGGACTTCGCGGCACTTGCAAGAAGCTGCTAATCTCTCTTTTTCCTCTTTCTTTCGTTGAGACGCTCACGTTTTTCCTGCAGCCTTTTTTTAATGCGTTCTATCTTGCTTAACTCATGCTCTTCCAGTTCTATCTCGATATCTTCTATCTCTTCACCGACCTTGACCGCAAGCATTTCCGATTTTTTCATAGCCAAAATCTGCGTAGAGAAAATGCTTCGATGTCCTGAAATCAAAAAAGCTATTACGGCACTCAAAGCTGCATAGTGAGCGATGTCGATCCCAAAAAGTTCGATCGCCATAATGGTAGAGGCGATAGGTGTGTTGGTAGTAGCACTCAAAACACTGACAAAACCCAAAGCGGCAAATAGCGTGATATGCTCCGGAGAGAAAAAGGTTCCAAACGCATGCCCGCTTGTCGCACCTATGTAAAAAAGCGGCGTGATAATACCGCCGCTCCCTCCGCTTCCAAGCGTAATGGCCGTAAAAAAAGTTTTCAAGATAAAAGTATACCAGTGAATATGGCTCCCATATGCAAGATTCGGATTGAGTGCATCGGCAATCGTATCTAACCCGAGACCGATGTACTGGGTGCCAAAAAGAAGCGTCAAACCGACGATAATCAAGCCGCCCGCAAAAGATTTGATATAAACACTTTTGTCTATTTTCTTTATGAACTTCTCGACTTGCGTAACCATCGTGATGACGATATCGGAGACAAAACCGAAAAAAAGTCCGGCTAGCACTACTGTCCCGATCAGCTTTATATCGAGTGAAACATCCTGAAAAAAGTGAAGGTTGTAGTAAGTGTACTTGACACCCAAAAACTGCGCGGTCGTAAAAGCGGCGAAACCGGCAATGAACGAAGGCAGCAGCACATCATACATGATAACGCCGATGATTAGCACTTCGACACCAAAGATAGCCCCTGCTACCGGCGTGCCGAAAACTGTCGCAAAACCGGCACTGATTCCACAGATAACAAGTTTTTTACGATCACTTTTTTTAAATTTGAACAAGTCGGAAATAGCCGAAGCCACCCCCGCCCCTATCTGTGCACCCGGCCCCTCTTTCCCGACACTTCCTCCGGAAAAAATCGTCAAAACCGTTGCGAACAGCTTGATAGGAATAACGGCGATATTGATCTTGCCGTCGTGTTTATGTACCGCTTCGATAACTTTCTCTGTCCCATGCCCCTCCGCGCTTGGAGCAAAAGTTTTCACAAGCCATACCGTCAGCACAAGCGCGAAGGGAAGAGTAAAATAGTATGCAAACGGAAGAAACGCCCTGCTGTTTTCAGCATATTCGAGAATATTCAAGAAAAGAGTAACCACACTTCCTATCACCACACCGATGATTGAAGAGAGTATCATCCACTTTGTAACACTGAAAAAGATTGCTGTCTGTTCGGTAATATGTCTATGCAAGAAGATCCCAAAAGCTTTTTTATAATTATGTCACAATTTCCGTATAATGTAGAGTGTCGGTATGCAATTTTTAAAATTTTTTCCAAAAAGAGCTGCTGAGTAACACAAACACAGTATAACACTCCAGCCTACCCACAATCATCGCGACGGAAAAGACCGCTTTGTCTACATCACTGAAAAAGGCAAAATTGTCTGAAGGCCCTACGAGAGAAAAACCGGGTCCTACATTGCCCACCAGCGCAAAAGCGCCCGAAATCGCACTCATTGCGTCATATCCTCTGGCATAAATGTAAATCGTCACCATACCGACCGTTATCATAAAAAGCGTAAAAAAACCAAACGTCGAAGCGAGAATACGCTCAGGCTGTTTGACACCGTCGATAAAAACGGAAATGATGCTGTTGGGATGTAAAATACGTTTGAATTCGCTGAAGAGTGTTTTGGCTATGATAATATGGCGAATAACTTTGATACCTCCTGCAGTTGATCCCGCATTCCCTCCAACTAGCATACCGACAAAGATAATGGCGATTGCCAGATGTGACCAGCTGCCATAGTCGACGGTGGCGAATCCCGTCGTCGTGATCACCGAAGCAATCGTGAAAGAGGAGTGTTTGAAAGCATCGTAAAAGCCATCACCCCCTATGTCCATATGTACAAATGTAAGCGCCAAAGAGAGCAACAGTCCCACAAGCAGATAGACTTTTACCTCCTCGCTTCTATACCCGCTCGTATCTTTATGCACCGCTTTGAGATGAGCAAGAAAGTTGATGCCGGAAAGTATCATAAAGAGCGTCGTCGTCCAGATAATGCCGTCTTGATGAAAGTATCCCATCGAGTTGTTTTTTGTCGAAAAGCCCCCCGTTGAAACGGTCGAAAAGGCATGGTTGATCGCATCGAACCAGCCCATCCCGAAAAAGCGAAGCAGTGCGGTATCGACAAGAGTGAGAACGACATAGATCAGCCACAAACGCAGTGCGGTATCTTTGATGCGAGGAGTGAGCTTTTCAAGCTGCACACCCGTAGATTCTGCCTTGAAAAGCGACAAACTTCCTGATGGATTAATGATCGAGAGCAGTCCGACACCAAGCACGATAATCCCAAGCCCGCCCAGCCAGTGCATAAGGCTTCTGTGAAAAAGAATCATATGCGGGAGTGATTCAATGTCGCTATAAACGGTAGCTCCCGTCGTCGTAAAGCCACTGACCGCTTCGAAAAAAGCCGAAAGAAAAGTGATGTTTGTATAAAGCACAAGCGGGATAGCCCCGGCGATCCCCAACAAAATCCATATGAGATTGACCGTCAAGATACTCTCTTTTATCTTGAGATTAACTTTATGATGCAGCAACGAGAGCCACATCGCAAGATTGAATGTAAAAAAAATCGCCTCATACGCGAGAAATCTCATGTAGCGTTCATGATAAAACATCCCTACAAAAACATCGAGCATAAAAATGGCTGAAACAGTCATTCCCAGCAGCGAAAGTACCTTGGCGATATTTCTAAAGTCCATAGATCCACTGCTTTATCTTCGCACTTTTTTCCGCTACGGCAAAAACTACGATAACATCGTTCTCAAACAATACCGTTTTATCATTAAAAAGGTAAAGCTGCTCATCTCGAATGTAACAGAGTCTTGTGCCTTCAATTTTTATAGGTTTGATGTACTTGTTTATTAGTTTCGATCCTGGAAAAATCTTTCGCATAAAAACAGTGGCTTTGGAGCCGCAAAACCATTTTTGAACAACCACTCCGGTAGAACTGATCTCTTCAAGTATCTTGTTATACGCACTGATCTTGGGTCCTCGTACCACTACAATGCCAAGAGAGTGCATCAGATTGTAATACTCCATATCATTGTTGATCGCAACGATTTTGCCGATTCCCTGCTCTTTGGCTTCAAGACATTTGATAATATTGAATTCGTCATTCCCGCTTGCGGCGATGAACATATCGGCAGCAGAGAGGTTCTCCTCTTCAAAAATATCATGGGAATTATACTTCGCATTGATAACCGTCGCTTTTCCACCAAGCTCGATATCAGCACGCTCGCACGCCTCGATCTCTTTCTCTATCAATTTAATTTCACATCCCATCTCCAAAAGTGCTTTCGCTATGGAAATAGCCAACTCGCCTCCGCCGAAAATGACACACCGCTTGATCTCTTCAACAGTTACCGACCGCTCAAGCAGATTGCAAACCGCTCTTGCCTCCTCCTCCAGTCCAAACAGATAAACAAGATCGTCCGGCTCGATCATCTCGTCTGTCTGCGGCACAAAAAACTCCTTCTCGCGCTCTATACCCACGATCAAAAGATTGTCACGCTCTATCTGCGTCGGAGCGAAATCCTGTGAAGCACGCACCGAGACAAGCTTATGCTTGGTATACTTGAAAAGCTTGATATTGTTCGCTTTTGGATAGTGCAAAAGTGAAGCCACCCCTTTGGAAGCAAGACGCAGCGGAAAGATGATCTCATCCACTCCAAGCTTCTCTTTAATGATAAAAACATCCTTGAAGTGCTTCTGCAGTCGCACAAACGTGCGTTCGATATGTAAGACAGAATCGGCAATCATCGTCGAAATAAGATTGACGTTATCCTCGTTTGTTACGGCTATAAAGAGATCAATGGGAGTCTCTTTGAAATAGTCGTACGTTTTGGACTCTTCAAGATCCCCTTTCAGCGGCAGAATATCAAGACTTTCCTGAATACGATACAGTGCATCGGGATTTTTGTCTATGATTGTGACATTGTGACCAATCGACAGCGTTTTTGCAAGATTGAAGCCAACTTTCCCGGCTCCCGCAATAATAATGTTCATAAGACTCTTTATATTTTTGAATAATGCTATTTTACTCCTTTATAATTTATGAAATCTTAAATCCTGGTTGAGAAATCAAGCATTCAATGCTTTTAAGCAGCTTATACACTTGAGAGCAAAAAATAATTACGCATAAGCAAACTTTATATTTTGTTTAAGATAAACTATTATTTTTTTTTATATTATATTTATC
>JALUFE010000035.1 GCA_027052175.1 Helicobacteraceae bacterium
GTTCTTGTTTGATGGTTGTCGGCTCGCCGTGACCGGGAAGGACGTTTTTGTCATAAGAGATGCTTTTGAATTTTTGGAGGGAGTGTTTCATATCTTCCGGATTTGAGTAAGGAAAATCGGTGCGGCCGATACTTCGTTTGAAGATAAAATCACCACTGAACCATACATCTTTCATCTCGATAACACTGCATCCGGGGGTATGACCAGGGAAATGAAGAAACTTCACCTCTATTCCCTCTATATCGACTGTCTCGTCAGGTTTGACAAGATAATCGGGTGTAGAGGGCGGAAGATCCGGCATCCATGTACTGTTTTTTAGGAAAAAGGCATCATCTTTCGGCGTATAAAGAGGAATAGCGAGTTTTTTTTGCAATTCGGCATTGCTCCAGACATGATCGAAATGTCCATGGGTGTTGAGAATGGCGGCGGGATTGGTGACATTTGCCAAAACCCATTGCGTCGCGCCTACTCCTGGATCGATGATCAACTCTTTTCCATCTGTCATAACGATGTAACAGTTGGTCTGATACGCACCCATAGGTTGAACTTTTATCTGCATTTTACTTCCATTGATATAAAATTTTATATGCAATTTTACTCTGAATTAGAAACAATCCTGCAAATAGCGGAACCAAGTCAAAAGATAGAGAGGTTTCACAGTTTTTATAATGCATATAAAAAGGGGGAGGCGGATTTTGCATTTGACAGTGCCCCGATACTTTTCGATTCTCCCTCATATGCAGCTTTTTGTGAAGTCGTTCCTCCCAAGAAAGTTCCCAAACGAAACAATCTTACGACAAAAGAGGGACAGATACATCTGCTTCATGCCGTTGCTCATATCGAGTACAGTGCTGTCGACTTGGCTCTGGATATTTGCTATCGCTTCCGTAATTTGCCAAAAGAGTTTTATAATGATTGGCTTGAGGTTGCTGATGATGAAGTGCGCCATTTTGTGATGCTTGAAAATATTTTGGAAAAAACAGGTGCAAAGTACGGCGATCTTCCCGTTCACGGCTCTCTGTTTGAAACCAGTATGAAAACGGCTGACTCACTTCTTCATCGCTTAGCTGTCGTTCCGCGTTACCTCGAAGCAAACGGTCTAGATGCGACTCCAATGATACTTAGGAAGCTAAAAAGCTTGCCAAATGATAAGATATTAGATAATATCAAATCAGCTTTGTATGTTATTCTCGAAGAAGAGGTAGATCATGTACGAAAAGGGGATAAGTGGTTCGAATATGCATGCAAACAAGAAAATGTAGAGAAAGGGATATACATCGATATCGTTAAAATGTATTATCCAAAAGCTTTTGTCAATCTCAAAGAACTCAACAAAGAGGCAAGACTGCAGGCGGGATTCAGTTGTGAGGAGATGAAGAAGATGGCGGGGAAGGAAGTGTGTCATTAGTCATTGGTCAGACGATGCTCATGATCCTTTTTTTACCAATCGCTAATGACTATCGAACAATGACCAAATCATTGACCAATTTAGTGTAAAATCATATTTATGAAAAAGAGAAACTCCATATTCTCTCTTCCTTTTTGGCGTTCACTGCTTTTTAGACAAAACAAGTATCATCAGCATGGAGTGCTTGTCCACACTTTCAAAGTTGTCTGGAATGTTATAAAAGCAGGAGATTGGAAGATGCTTCCTGCAGCTTTGCTTCACGATATCGGCAAGCCTTTCGTCGCCTATGTGAAAGATGAAGAGGATAGAAAGTACGGAGAGTACAGTTTTACCGATCATGAGGAGATGAGTTATCAGATCATTAAAAACTGGCCCTTCTTGAGTGATTATACAAAGAACCTCGTGCGGTATCACTATCTCATTCGTGATCTGGAAAAATCGAAAAAAGAGGACCTTCCCCGATATGCGAAAAAATATGAAATATGGGAAAAACTCGATGATGATTTCAAAAAGGATATAGCTCGTTTTATGACCTATGACGATGCCGGAAAAGGAAAAAGAAGACGATGAAAAAATTTACTCCGTTTATTGTGGTGGGTGCGATACTTCTAATAGTAGTAGCGCTGTTTTTATCTCTTGCACAAAAAAAGCAGATGATCGTGACCCTTGAAAATCCAAATAAATTGCCTATAAATCTTGAAAAAGACAAATATCAGGACGCTTTTTGCGGAATGGTGATCAAGGATCTTGACTATGCCGCGCAGGTGATCCGTGATGATGGTAAAAGCTGGTTTTTTCACGATCATGGGGATTTTGTCGAGTGGCTCAAGGACAAACCGTTTGCCGACCGTGTCATGATCTATGTCCACACGCGTGATACGAATCGCTGGATCGATGCCACAAAGGCCTACTACACCGACAACGAGAAGACTCCGATGGGGTACGGATTTGGTGCTTACGAGCATAAAAAACCGGGTATGATCGACTATGAGACGATGCGTCTTCGTGTGCTTCGAGGAGAGACGATGAACAATCCAAGATTTGCGAAGTTCATCAAAGAAAAAGAACAAAAAGAAGAAAAATAATGGATACGGTCAATCTTTTAACAATTGCTACTATCGCTTTTTTGGGCTCTTTTGGGCATTGTGTAGGGATGTGCGGGGGTATCGTCGTTGCGTATAGCAGTATCAAGCTTGGAGGTGAACCCTCCAAAGGCTACCAGGCTGCGGCACATCTGCTCTATTCGCTTGGAAGAGTGACGACCTATACGACACTGGGAGCGATATTTGGTTATATCGGCGGAGTCGTCACATTTAACAATATTGCAAACGGTGTTTTACTTATCGTTGCCGGAATCGCGATGGTACTGGCGGGTCTTTCTTTGCTTGGAAAGATCAAGTTTCTTACTATCATCGAGCACTCTTTTAGTTCCTCAAGTTTTTATAAAGATGCTTTTAAAAAGATTCTCAACTCCAAATCTCTTTTTAGCTTCTATCTGCTCGGTCTGCTCAACGGTTTGCTTCCATGCGGATTTGTGTACTTTTTCGCAATTGCTGCGGCAAGTACGGCAAGTCCGCTCTATGGAGCGATCGTAATGTTTGTCTTCGGCGTGAGTACAATACCGACAATGTTCAGTCTCGGTTTTTTGACTTCCCTTGCTTCTTCAAGCAGTTTTCGCAATATGATGATGTCTCTTTCATCTATTGCAGTGATACTTTATGGTATATTTACGCTCTATAACGGATATACCTACATCAGCAATCCACAAAAAACGGTACAACAATGTCATAGTGGTTAAAGGATAAAAAAAAGATGAAAGAATCGATTGTAAAAAGTATCAAGTCGCTTCCACCGCTTGCAAAAACGATAATGGAGATAAACAAAGTCTACGCTGACAGTGAAGCGGGGGTTGCCGAAATGGCAAAAGTCATAGAAAACGACCCGATGGTCGTTGCAAACCTTCTTAAAGCTGCCAATTCTCCATTGTATGGATTTGCCAAAGAGATCAAAAACGTCACACAGGCCGTATCTCTTTTCGGTTTAAGCACTACACGTTCGATCGCTATCGGCAATGCTGTACGAAAGCTGCTTAATGTCGATATGGAACCATACGGTATTACAAGTGAAAAATTTGCGGAAATATCTTCTATGCAAGGAGCACTGGCACTGCGATGGTTTAAAAAAGCCGCGCCACGAAATGCTGATGAACTGCATTTGATGGCTTTACTGCAGGAAACTGGAAAAATTCTCATTGCCAGCGATATAATCCAGGAGGATGAAACGATCGCTTTCAAATCAGAGATAGAGATGAGTAACAATATCGCTCAGGTTGAAAAAATGTTTGTGGATACAACGGCATCGATTGTCTCTGCAATGATTTTCAAACATTGGAAATTCGATGACAGATTTGTCAATACCGTCAAATATGCAGACTATCCGACACAAGCACCGGAAGAGATAGCCAAAGAAGCACAAGCATTGCATATCATCAAGACGATCATCCCCGTAAACAAACCGTTGGCAGAGCATTCCATCGTATACGGTTTGCAAAAAGCCGCAAAATTCGGCTTTGATCATGAAATACTTGAAGACTGTGTCGATGAAATGCTGGAGGTTATGAGCTGATGGCGAAAGTTGCGACAGTTATCGATACATTCGGTTTCTTTTTTCGTAGTTACTACGCTCTGCCACAGTATCTCAAAACAAAAGAGGGATTTCCAACGGGACTTTTGACCGGTTTTGTGAATTTCATTTCGACACTGCAGAAGAAGCATGACAGTGATTACATCATCTTCGCTATAGACTCCAAAGGTCCCACTTTTCGTAACGAACTTGACGAAAACTATAAAGCCAATCGAGAAGCACCGCCTGAAGATCTCCAAAAACAGCTCCCTGTAGCCATAGAGTGGATCAACAAAATGGGCTACAAAACGCTTGGAAAAGAGGGATACGAAGCGGATGACATGATCGCCACTGTGGTAAAGTTTGCCAAAAAAGAGGGGATCCATGTACGAGTCGTCTCGCACGACAAGGATCTTTATCAGCTTATAGACGATGGACGTGTAGTGTTGGTTGATGCGATTAAAAATACGATCATCGATGAAGATTTCTGCGTCAAGAAGTATGGCATCCATCCACGGCAGTTTGTTGACTACCAAGCGCTGCTTGGGGACAGTGCGGACAACGTACCGGGTGTAAAGGGCATTGGCAAGGTGACTGCGGCGAAACTGCTACGTACGTGGGGAAGTTTGGAGAATATCTATGAACATATTGATGAAGTTACACCTCCCGGAGTAAGAAAAAAGCTCATAGAAGGCAAAAAGAGCGCTTTTTTGTCAAAAGAGCTTGTAACCTTACGGGACGATGCGTTCGATTCGTTTGATTTCGAAGAGTACAAGATGGATGTGGAAAACCCTTTTCTCAATATCTACGACGAGCTTGTCAAGTATGAACAAAACGGCATCCTCAGAGTACTGCATGCAAAGAACATGATCTCTAAAGAGAAGCAGGAGAAGCAAAAAAAAGAGCAGCAAAAAAGCAAAGAGGCTGCCAATATCTCTTTTAAAGCGACTCTTATAACCGATGAAAAAGAGCTTGAAACGATCCTCGCAAAGCTCAGCAGCGATACACTTGTCGGCTTTGATACGGAAACGACGGGGCTTGATCCCTATACGGATGAGATGGTCGGCTTTAGTTTTTGTTTGAATGAAGAAGAGGCCTACTATGTACCGTTTCGTCATTTCTATCTCGGGCTTGACAAACAGGTGAGCAAAGAGGCTGCCATCGAGGCTATGAAAAGGATATTTCGCTCTCGCGTCATCGGACACAATATCAAATTCGATCTGCATTTTGTAACGCAGCTCATAACTGAAGAGGAGTTCACCCCTTATGCCGATACGATCATTCTTGCGTGGCTGGTCAATCCGGAGATGCCTCTGAGTCTGGACAAACTTTCTCTCAAGTTCTTCAACCATACGATGATCTCGTTCAAAAACACCGTCAAAAAAGGGGAAACCTTTGCCAATGTGCCGCTTGAGGAAGCGACAAACTATGCCGCTGAAGACGCACTTGTCACCTACAAGCTCTACTTCAAACTGAACGAGACGCTCGATTTGCAAAACGCTTCGCATCTCAAAGAGGAGTTCCGTGATGTGGAGATGCCGTTTGTCAAAACTCTGCTTGCGATGGAAAAAGCCGGAATACGTCTGGATGTGCACTTCATGGAAGAATTCAAAAAAGAGGTTCAAAGCAAAATTGCAAACCTCACACAGAAGATCCATGAGCTTGCAGGAGAAGAGTTTAACATAAACTCTACAAAACAGCTTGGTGTCATCCTTTTTGAAAAATTGGGATTAGAGGCGAAGAAAAAGACAAAAACAGGATATTCGACAGATGAAAAGGTACTTTCTTCCCTGCGGGATGCTCATCCGATTATAGGATATATTTTGGAGTATCGTGAGGTTTACAAGCTTTTTTCTACCTATGTCGAACCGCTGCTTAAAATCGCGAAGGAGCGGAACGACCACCGTATTCATACCTCTTTCGTTCAAACCGGAACGGCGACGGGGAGACTCAGCTCGAAAGATCCCAATCTGCAGAATATCCCCGTTAAAAGTGAACTTGGAGCGAACATACGCCGCGCTTTTGTGGCAGCACCGGGCAAAAAGCTCATCAGTATAGACTACTCTCAGATAGAGCTTCGCTTCCTCGCTCACTTCACACAGGATCCCGGTCTTGTCGATGCATTCAAACATGACAAAGACATCCATCTCCAAACGGCTGTCATTCTCTTTGGCGAGGAGGAGGCACAGCAAAAGCGTCACATAGCCAAGACTGTCAATTTCGGTCTGCTTTACGGTATGGGTCAAAAGAAGCTCTCCGAGACACTCGGTATCTCCACCAAAGAGGCAAAAGCTATCATAGAGCGATATTTCGAGAGTTTTCCGACGGTTAAAAGCTACTTCAATACTATCGTGCAACTCTCCAAAGAGCAGGGATTTGTCGAAACATTACTGAAACGCCGTCGCTACTTCGACTATGAAAATGCGCGTCCGGTGGTCAAAGCGGCCTATGAGCGCGAAGCGGTCAATACCGTCTTTCAGGGAAGCGTGAGCGATCTCATAAAGTTGAGTATGAATGCCATCTTCAAAGCTATCAAAGAGCGGGATTTGGATGCAAAGATACTGCTGCAGATCCACGACGAGCTTATCTTTGAAGTCGACAAGACAAAAGCGCAGGAGTATGGAGAACTTTTCAAATATATGATGGAAAACGTTGTGCCTTTGAATGTTCCACTCAAGACAAGCCTCAATATAGGAGACAACTGGCAGGAGCTCAAATAAAGCGATGAAAAGTTATCTCATAACATCGAGACAGTACTATACCGACACTCCAGCGGTCTTTCGTTCGATTTTACATGAAAGAGTTGCCGCCCATCGTCCTGACTTCGTACTCTACAGAGACAAGTTTGATCCCAACTACGCGCTGATGGCGGAGTATGCCGTACAGACCTGCAGAGCTTTTGAAAGTGTCAAAGTTTTTGTCCATCAGGATTTCAAACTTGCAAACGCACTTGGAGCCGATGGTGTGCATTTGACATCGAAACAGTTCGACGTTATCAAAAAAGCCAAAAACGCAGGTTTGGAAGTGATCGTTTCTACCCATTCCATAGAGGAACTGCATATGGTAGAAGAGCTCTGTGCCGATTATGCGACTTTCAGTCCTGTTTTCGCAACGCCCGGCAAAGGGGAGCCCAAAGGGATTGCAGCTTTGAAGCGTGCGGTAGAAGAGGTCGATATCAAAATATTTGCACTTGGCGGCATCGTGACACCCGAGGATGTTAAAAAGATAGAGTCTGCTCACCCCTACGGTTTCGCTTCCATCCGATACTTCTACAGAGAGAGTGATGGATAAGGCTCTTCTTTTCATCGTTGCAGCTTTGGGGCTTTCTACAGTAGTCAATCTTGTACTCAAACGGTTTGGACTCTCACTCATCATTGGTTATATATTTACGGGAACGTTTTTGGTCTATGCACTTGGTCTGGAAGAGTTCAGACACTCCAAAGCGCTTGAGGGAGCAGCGGAATTCGGAATCGTCTTTTTGATGTTCACGATAGGGCTTGAGATTTCACTTTCGAAAATGAACAGAATGAAAAAGATGATCTTTCTCAACGGCTTTTTACAGGTTGGATTAAGCAGTACCGCTCTTTTTTTGGGTGCATTTTATCTGTTTCATCTTACCTTTGTCCCCGCTCTTATCGTCTCTCTCGCTTTTGCACTCTCTTCAACCGCTATAGTGTTGACCTATCTTAAAAATTCAAAAGAGATACACACTCCTTACGGAAAGCGTGCGATGGGGATTTTGATCTTTCAGGATCTTGTCGTAATCCCTATACTCATCCTTCTTGGAGTGCTTTCCAACGAGAGTGCAAAACCGATAGGAGAGATACTTTTCGACACCACAGTCAGTGCGGTAATCGTGCTTGGGCTACTTTTTGTTTTCGGCAAACAGCTCTTTACGTGGCTGTTGCATTTCAGCGCTTCGGCACAGACTGATGAGCTCTTTATGAGTTCCGTTTTGTTTATCGTGGTTGCGGCTTCTTACTTTGCCCATTATATGGGGTTTACCTACTCTCTGGGTGCATTTGTCGCCGGAATGATCATCGCCGAGACAAAGTACTTTCATAAAGTAGAGGCAGATATAGCGCCCTTTAAAGACATTTTGCTTGGGACGTTTTTCATCCTTATAGGTATGCAGGTCGACCTTGGGGCGTTTGCCGCTCATTTTTTGCTTATTACGGGTTTGTTCTTTGGTGTGCTGTTGTTGAAAACTATCGTGATCTTTCTTGGACTCAGACTATACAACACGACCGATACCGCTTTAAAAACTGCCATTTCTCTTTCGCAGGTCGGTGAGTTCGCTTTGGTCATTTTCTCCATCGCAAGCGTTTCAAAACTGCTGGATGCAGAGGTTGCAAGCATCGTTATGCTGGTCGTTATCTTTTCGATGGTCGTTACACCTTTTCTTATTCCCCATACGCAGAAAATCGCCTCTTTTTTTGTCAAAAAAGCAGACTATATCGCACCTGTCAGCGATATCGGAGAGAAAAAGAATCACATCATTGTCTGTGGATATGGCAGAGTGGGGCAGAATGTCCAAAGACGTCTTGATAGGTACGGCTATGACTATGTCATTGTCGATAACAATCCGAAACTGGTCAAAAAGGCGTTGAACTTGGGGCTGAAAGCTTACTTGGGCGATATGTCCAAAACAGCCATCGTCGAAGCACTTCATACTAAAGATGCCGCAGCAGTCATTTTGACGCTTGAGAGTCCTGACATCAAAGCGCTTATTTCCCAAAAAGTTCTCGAAATCAATCCCTATGCCAATATCATCGTTCAAATAGCCTCGACAGAAGAGCGTAAGGCACTGAAAAACATCCGTATCCTCAATGCTGTCGATGGAGAGATGGAGACAGCGCGCATTCTTGTCGAGAGGGTGATGCAGTGTGATCTTTCTCAAAGGAAGAGTGTCGGTTGATGGATATTTCACAACTGCTTTTGATCTTAACGATCGTAACCGTTTTTGCATATGACTTCACCAACGGTTTTCATGACGCTGCGGATATGGTCGCTACAGCCATAGCTTCTCGCGCTATGCGTGCAAGTGTCGCCATAGGCATTGTTACCGTTTTTACGTTTCTCGGTCCTTTTCTTGCAGGACTTGCCGTTGCCGATACGGTCGGAACGTTTGTCGAAGTGGGAACGGCCGATGAGCTGCATGGACAGATACTCGTCATCGCCGCTTTACTTGCAGCGGTCTCTTACAACCTTATAACCTGGCTGCTTGGGTTGCCTTCCTCCTCGTCGAACTCTCTTGCCGGCGGACTTGTCGGAGCGGGGCTGTATGTCGTAGGGCAGCAGCATATCAACTGGGGTGTGACAGCACTCCAGCATGGCTCGCTTGAAGGGGTGATGAAAGTTGTAGCAGGACTTTTTGCTTCACCTTTTTTGGGTTTTCTTATCGGTTTTTTGATCATGAAGTTCTTCTTGTATGCCTTTAGACGCTTTACGATCAAGATACGCTCACTCTTTGTTTTCTCGCAGTACTTCAGTGTCGCGTGGCTTGGCTTTTCTCACGGTGCAAACGATGCGCAAAAAGGAATGGCCATTTTGGGGATGATGCTTTTTGCTTCGGGGAAGACGGATCACTTCTTCATCCCCGACTGGGTTGTTTTGATGTGTACGAGCGCCATTACGCTTGGAACAATGTTTGGCGGATGGAGCATCATCAAGACGATGGGGTTTGAGCTTTATCGGGTGCGTGTCATCCACTCGGTGGCCAACCAACTTGGAGCGGCACTTGTCAACACGCTCGCAACGCACATAGGCGCTCCAACCTCCACGACACAGGTCGTCACCGCCACACTGCTTGGTAACGGTGCAGCCGAAAAGCCGCGTCATGTCAACTGGAGGCAAGCAGGGGAGATCATCCTAGGATGGCTTGTCAATGTTCCGACTTCGATGTTTTTTGGAGCATTGTACAGTTTTATACTCGAAAAGGTATTGTTATCATGATTAGTTTTTTAAAAAAATACATCCTTCCAAAAGAGATTGATTTTATCTCCAGACTGCAAGAGCAGTCATCCGCTACTCAGGAAATGGTGGAAAAACTTTACGGCTGTTTTATAAAAAAAGATAAAAAGATGTGCGGAGGTATCGAATACGATGCCAAAAAACTGCAGCATATACGTGATGTCAATATGCAAGAACTACTCAACAGTTTCATTACACCTATAGACAGAGAGTCTATCTACCGTGTTATTACCTGTCTTGACGCCATCGCATTGAGTGTGCGTCATTTCGTTCTTGAAACTTCAGTTTACAATGTTTCGCATCTTGATCGAAACTACAAAGATATCCTCAAAGCGCTTCAAAAAGAGATGCATGAACTCAATCAGGGGTTTTTGGAATTGAAAAAAAACTCCATCGAGGTTGCAGGACATGCGCAAGCGGTTCGAGACGCTTACGACGAAGCTGTCGAGAGTTACATCAAGCAGATGGAAAAGGTTTCCAACTCTGCTGACATACGTGAGATTTTTGTACAAAAAGAGATGCTTCATCAACTTCGTGATATCGGTAAAAACATCTATTCCTGTGCCAATTCTCTGGAAGATATTGTCGTCAAAATGGTCTGAAAAACATCTCTTTTTTATCAAAATATAACTTAAATCAATTTTTTAAGTTTTGTTTCCTGTGAAGAGAGATATAATGAAGAAATGAGACAAGAAGGTGAGGTTTGCTATGATTGTCGAAACACATATATTTAAAAACGGAGAATGGGATGGTAAATTCGATACCGCACTGGATTCTGCCAACACTCTTATACTCCTCTTTGCTTCCATAGAAGAAGAGAAGATAAAAAAGGAGGCTGAAAATATAACAAAAAATTTTCCTACGTCTATTATCTTTGGAGCTTCTACAAGCGGGGAGATTTTCCACAATGAAGTGTATGATGACACTATAGTTGCAAGTGTTGTAAAGTTCGAGTCTACAACTATCAAAAATCATATATGTGAAAAAATAAACAACGAAACATCCTTTAGAGATGGAGTCGGTATTGCGAAGCGACTCTATGAAGATGACCTTAAAGGTATATTTCTTCTTTCGGATGGATTACAGACAAACGGCTCGAAACTGACACAGGGAATCGCTTCCGTAATCGGCACGAACGTCGTTGTGAGCGGCGGATTGGCAGGAGATAAAGACAGATTTGAAAAAACTTGGATATTGAATGAAGGTGAACTGAAAGAGGGAATTATCGCTGCAGTAGGATTTTATGGAGATAAAATTCGATATGAAGCGGCATCCAAAGGTGGATGGGACTCTTTAGGACTGCAGAGAATTGTAACAAAAAGCAAAGACAATGTTCTTTATGAACTTGACGGAAAACCGGCACTTGAAATTTACAAACGCTACCTAGGTGAAAAAGCAAAGGAACTGCCTGCAAGTGGTTTGTTGTTTCCTCTGGAAATCCATGAAGAACATGAAGAGGAAAAAGAGCGCAAAGTACGAACGGTATTGGCAGTGGATGAAGAGAGTCAATCAATCACGTTCGCTGGGGATATTCCTGAGGGTTCGCATGTGACTTTCATGAAAGCCAATTTCAATCGTCTTATCAACGGTGCGGGAGAATCAGCAGAGATGCTGGACCTTTCCGATTATCACCATGAAGTGATGCTCTGCATTGCTATTAGCTGTGTAGGCAGAAAATTGGTTTTGAAAAGTCGGATTGATGAAGAAATAGAAGCCATTGAAGAGGTGCTGCCCAATAATGCAGAGGTTGTAGGTTTTTATTCGTACGGAGAGATTTCACCTCTTGCTTCAGGTGTATGCAGTTTACATAACCAAACGATGACGTTAACCGCAATCTGGGAAAGTGATGCATAAAGTTTTACAAAAGCAACTCAAAAAACTCGGCTATAAAGATGGAAAATTTCCGGAGGGAAAGATGGAAAGGTTCATCGAAATTGTCGATACCACCTACAAAGAAGCGGATGAGGAGAGAGAGTTTTTGGAACATACTCTTGAAACTTCCTCGCAGGAGATGGCAGAACTGTATGATGAACTCAAACGGAAATCGCAGACGGAACTTGCAAAAAGCGAAGCGCGTTATAGAGAACTGGCTACAAAAGATATGCTCACAGGCATTCTCAACAGATTCGCTTTTCAAGAAGAACTCAAACGCATCATTTCCAATTCAAAGAGAACAGGAACGAAATTTGCCCTTCTTTTTTTAGATTTGGATCATTTCAAAGAGGTGAACGATACTTATGGCCATGATACCGGAGACAAACTTCTGAAGGAAGTTGCAAAGAGAGTACTTCCAAATATACGGACGGAGGATGTTTTTGCACGTCTTGGCGGAGACGAATTTGTTTTGATATTTACAAATATTCACAAAGAAAAACTGTATCAACTTATTGCAAAAGCGATCGGATTGTTTCAAAAACCTTGGATCATCGATCATATAAATCTGCAAGTGACGACAAGCATAGGCGTCGTCGTGTTTCCCGATGATGCCGACAATGAAACGGATCTGATGAAAAAAGCGGATATGGCGATGTACAAGTCTAAAGAACTGGGTAGAAATCAGGTTGTGTATTATAACGCTGTATATGGACGCGGCTCGGAAAAGTGATACCCCTGCATATATTTGACTCCAAGATCTTTGAGTATATTTTCTATCTCTTTGGAGCATACATATTCGGCGACAATCTCTATATGAAGCGAGTTCGCAAAAGTTATAATCGCTTTGACGATATGATATTCATTGGAGCTTTGAGTCAGATTTTTTATAAGTGACCCGTCTATTTTGATAAAGTCGGGTCTTATTTGCAATAGATAGGAAAAATTCGAATATCCAGACCCAAAATCGTCGATGGCAAATCTGACTCCAAGCTTTTTCATATCGGTGATAAAAGGAAGAATGTGGTTGAAATTATCTATCTCTTCGGATTCCAATATTTCAAAAATCAATCTGTTTTGTACATCGTATTTTTGCAGCATTTCGTGAATGTATGCAACGGTTGTCGGATTTGTTATATCGTCAATAGAGAGATTAATGGAGAAAGCCGCATTCTTTTTCTCGAAAATTTTGAATGTTTTTTCTATCATTATTTTTGTTAGTATCGGATAGAGTCTTGTCTCTTTTGCGATATTCAAAAACATTGCCGGTGAGATGATTTTGTCTTCGTCTATGAGTCTTATCAATGCTTCGTATTTCTCTTCTTCCACTCTTTCGACATTGACTATCCGTTGAAAATAAGGAACGATATTGTCGTTTTCTATAGCATACAGCAGTTTTGCCTTCCATAGAACATACTCTTTATGCTTGTTCATGTGGGGGGTCACCGGCGTTATATTTCAAAAACGGTATCTTTCTGCGAGTCGCTTCGGCAAGTGCCAAATCCGATTTTTCCAGCAGATTGCCTTCACCGTCAGCTATTCCGCAGCTGAAAGTGATATTTGTGTCGATGGACAAATCTTCATTGGCAAATCGCTCTTTTGCAACCGTATCAGCAAGTTCTTTTATGAAAGCTTCTTCACCTTTGACCAAGATCTCTCTTTCTGACAAAATTAAAAATTCATCAGAACTCATTCTATAAACTTTTGCATCGTTTTGATTGCAGAACTCTTGTAAAAGAGTCGCAAATTTCATTAATACGAAATTTCCGGCAGCCGTACCATAGTAGTCGTTGATATGTTTGAAAGAATCGATATCAAGTAAAAAAACAACAGGATGTTTGATGTTTTGAAGATCTTTTGCGAAGGCGCGTCTGTTGCCGAGTTTTGTCAATTCATCCGTATAGAGTTTGTTTTCCAAATTGGTAGTAAGCTGTTTTATCGATTTCGCCATATCGTTGAATGAATGTTTAAGTCTGCCTATTTCATCTTTTTCGGTTATATCAAGTTCGAAATCGAAATTGTTTTCTTTGAGTTTTTGTGTTCCGAGAATGATTTTGTTGATTCTGCCCGCTATGTTGTTCGAGATGTAAATGGCGACATATATCACGACGATTATAAGCAATACGGTAATGAGAGTTACTTTGAATATCTGTTTGTTTATGTTTTCGAGGATCGCATTTGTGATTTGTGCGATATTTTGCTCCACTCGTTTTTCCTCTTTTTGAAGAATGACCTCTACTCTTTTTTTCGTCTGTGAAGCAGCTTTGTGAAAATCTCCGACATTGGCTCCGATCGTAACAAAACCAAATCCTCTTTTAGAGTTTTTATATTGTCCCGTATAGTATGGAATGACAGCGACGGTTGTAAGTTTCCATACATGACTCCAGTAAATCACAAACGAACCATATCCGCCATCTTCTGTAATCTGTTTCCAACCGTCGCACTATGGTGCAAAATTGAGATAACGACAATCAAGCGGAATGCGCCCTGCTTTCAACTGCAGAATGTTCGGTTTTTTATCCAACGATTGGTCGAGAAACCATGGCTGTCGTTTTAAAAACATGTTCAGGTTTTTTTCTCCGCTCTTTTCGAATTTCTCTTCCAGACTCCGATCGATCCATCCGGGAACCTTTTTGCCCGTTTTCGGATCATATCCTGCTATAAAATAGTCTCTTGGATGAGAAATGGATTGAAAGTCACTATCCCACATAAAAGCGTAATTTCCTTTCCCTGCATCAGGGATATCAAGTGGTCGTACGCTTAAAGGATCGACATAATCGGTGAAATCCATCAAGTGGTGATGATCGAGTGCCAGGGTGAGATATCCTTCAAGTTTTCCATGCTGATATACAGGTGTAACGAAACGCACGATACCTTCGAACTTTTTGCCTGCCGGATTTTCAGCTCCCGCATAACCATATTTCTGCGGTTCAAATTTTATACCCGCTTTTTTACACTTCTTTTTGGTAAACGTTCCGATGATGGGGGAAGGTACATAGGCACCGATAACTTTAGATACGTAGATTTCGCCCTTTCGCAGTCCCAGAGACTTTGTATAGTACTCTTCTGCTTTGCAGTAGGTATTGTTTTTATCGGAGATATCTTTCAGTTTCCTATCGATCGTAGAGATTTTATAGATCTCTTTTCCCTCTTTGTCATAAAAAGTGATCTCTTTATAGATGGGAATGATCTGTGTGTTCATTTTAATAGGTTCCGCTTTATGAAACTCTTTTGCATTCTCTCCGATTTCTGCTTTTTCGTCATGTCGTGTTTTTGAGTGAGGGTGTTTCGGCAGCCATTTGTTCGATTTGTCATCATAGTAATACTCGGCCGGTACATATACCGCTCTTTTTTTACTGTTGTAAAATTTTTGCAGAGTCCGTTCATCTATATGTGGCTGCTGTGCAAGAAACAGAATGTCTTCGTCTCTGTTTTTTAAAAAATCGGCAACTTGCTGGGCGATTTTGTATGTTTTATACTCCAAACTTTCCTGTGATTTCCTGTCCAACGCTTCTATGCTGTCTCTGATGGTGAGATCTGTCGTATTGCGAATAGCTCTTTCACTCTCTTTTGCAATCAGTTCGGATTTTTTCTGCAGCAGTCTGTCTATTTCTAAAAAGCCGGAATAGCTTATAATAAAAAGCAGCACAAGCGGCAGCACTTTGAAGACAATAAAAACGAGAATTAATTTCACTTTTATAGAATAATCTTTGAAGTTGGGCATAGGCATATAATATTGTATCACAATTTATACAAACTATTGATGGATTTCAAGGCACTGACCGAATGGAATAAAAGTTGCTGAAATTGAAGCAAAAGATTCCAAGGAGTCAACAATGCCAAGAGAAGTAAAATACAAAAGAATGAGTCAAGAAGAAAAAGAGCTTATGT
>JALUFE010000036.1:0-2641 GCA_027052175.1 Helicobacteraceae bacterium
CATCGACTATCTCCGGAACGAGGAAAAAGAGAAGATCGTTCGCTTTATAGCGCTTTTCGGTAGATGTAAAAAGTTTGCCGAGGATTGGAATGTCTCCAAGTATGGGCACTTTTTGCTCTATTTCCGCTTCGTCTTTATGGAGTCTTCCTCCCAGTGCGATAACCTGTTTCGATTTTGCGACGATATCGGTCGTTATATGCTTGGAGAGAAAAGAGGGAACCTCTATACCTTGACTGAATGCACCGGTATCACCGCCGAGTTTTACATTGTGCTCTTTGTTTGGATCGAATTCACTGTCGCGAATCTGTACTTTGATATGCATATAGTCTTTCTTCTCCATAAAATCCGTTGTCAAAGTCAACCGCAGACCGTACTCTTTTTCTTCCAGCTGAATAGTCGGATAGCCGCCGTTTGTCTGGGTGATACCGATAGGGATGTAGACATCTCCTCCGACATGGAAACTGGCATTTTTGTCTTCTGTCGTGATCAAGACGGTATCGTCGAGTATATTGGCGATTCCTTTTGCTTGAAGGAGCTTGAGTGTGCCCAAAAGTGAAAATCCTTTCTCCGGAGAGAAAGTTTGTGCATGGTTCAAAAGCCAACCGCTGAAAGTAACTCCTGTTGCAGCATCCGGATTGAGTGCAACGTTTGTTTTTTGACCGACAAGCCCAAGCCCCATAGCTCCGCCAAGCTCTTTTGCTCTATTGTTGTTGATCTCTACGAGATAGAGTTTCGTTCGTATCATTTTGTTCACTTTGGCTGTCTTGGTAATATCCATAAGATGATTGGGATCGACACCGGCATTTACGAGAAGATCATATACACGCTTTTTTTGATGCGGATCGTCGAATTTCCCTGAAAGAACGATACTCCCGTCTCCCACACGACTGAGTTTGATATGTGGCGCGATGCTGTTGATCATTTTTTGAACAAATCCAAGATTTTGGTTGACAAAGACATGATAGTTTTTCAATGTTCCGTTACGAAAAGCGAGTAAAATCGAAGTGTTTCCACTTTTTTTCCCGAATATTTTTAAAAGTGTTTTAGCTTTTTGAGAATTGTCGAGTATCGAAACATTGATAATGTCTTTGTTCCCTATAATCACTTTTTTGAGTTTTCCCGGTAGTGTCAGTACTTTGTATTCGTTTTTGAAAACGACGAGATCATCCGCCTGAAGCAGGATAAAAGTACCAAGCAGTAGAAAGATCAGCTTTTTCATTGATTCCCCTTTATTGTTTTTTGCATTCGAAATCTGCGGTAAGATTGAGATCGTAGAATGAAAGATTAGTCATAGATGCCTGCATTTTCGGCTTGAAAAACACACCGTTGAACTGATAACCGACATTTACCGTTATCATCCCTTCGGAATTGTCACCCAGTGTCGGTTGAGACAGTGTCGTACCAGATGGGCAGTAGAGAGCAGCTTTCTTCAAAAGTGCTTCTCCAAAGATATTCGATCTGTTCGTATCGTTCGTAATGACCGCTTTTTGTGTCAGCATAGTGGCGATGAGTTTGAGATTGTTGTCGATACGCATGACCTTCCAGTACTCGATGATCAAAAAAATGATAAAAACGAGTGCAGGCAGGACTACAAATCCAAAAAGCATGAATGTATCGATACCGAATCCTTTTCTAAAAAGGGGTCTATTTCTCATACTCGATCCTTAAAGGTTGAGTTTTTACTCTTTTTCGTTTTTGTTTTGAATATGGTTTTTTGTAATCAAGAAGAAGTTTTTTCTTCTCTTTTGTCAGTTGTTCGTCACTCGTTCTGTTTTTAATCAGCCAGAGATGCCCTCTGTTTCCTTCATTGTAAGCACGTTGAGCGTTGAAACCTTTTGTTTTATAATAAAGTGCAAGCAGATTTTTTACGTTTTTCGGCGTCACGGCAAGAGTGACGGTGTCGGCAAGTATCGTTTTGGAACCTTTTGAAGTGGAAACTTTTTTCGTGACGTTTTTGTATTGGGTATTGCCGTATCCGAAGGAGACAACTTTGACACCGATTGCGGCATATCGTGTTTTGAGTTTTTTTCCGTTTCTCAAATCTTTGGCCGTAGCATCGATCGAGACGATATCGACTTTGTTGCCACTTCGAAGTGTTGGGTCGATATTGTGAAAACTCTCAAGAGGCAGTGTGATTGTATCAACTTTCAATTTGAGATCGGAAGTGTTTGTCTGCTCTTTATGTTTTTTGGGCTCGATCCTTTTTTGTTGAACGATTTTTTCTACAATCGGCTTGAAAGAGAGTTTCGAAGCCATAATAGGCTCTCCTTTGAAGAGATCCGTTTTTGCGTATCGGTGCAGTATCTCTCCTTTGGAAAGGGGTTTCCAAGTGACCACTTTGCGCGGATATCGTTCGAGCTTTATATCGGAATCATTGATCTTCGATCCTTTCTTGACATCTTTTGCAAAAACATACACATACTCCATATTCTGAAGTTTTTTATCCATTTTCTGTTCCTGCAGGTAAAACCACAATCCAAGTGAAGAGCTAAATAGCACCAACGAGAGTAAAACTCCCATTATTAGTCTTGTTCTGTCCTTTTTCATACTACTCCTTTTTTAAAAACTAAGCTTCATGAGCGCACCTGCGGCGATCGGGAAAGTGATCATCGCAATGATTGCCGGCAAAATAAATATAAAC
>JALUFE010000036.1:2651-15765 GCA_027052175.1 Helicobacteraceae bacterium
CAATGTTCATCAAAGAGGCTTTCTTTTCGACACCGAGCATATCGGCCTCTTTGATTTCATTGGATTGATTTTCAAATATCGTTTTGACACCTATACCTGTTTCCTGAGACAGACGCATAAAACCGACAATCGTCGCTATCGCTTCGGAACCTGTTCGATTGATGAGATTGTTGTACGCTATCTCACTGTCGTAGGTGACGAATTCGTATTTGAATCGGCGTGACTCTTCGAGAAGATCTTTTCCTATGACATTTTTCGCCTCTTCTGTGACCTGGTCTATGGCATTGTGCAGCCCGCCGCCTCCCTCAAGGATAATGATAAGCAGATCGATGAAGATCGCAAGATCCTGTTCTATTCGTTTGATACGCGCTTTTTTCTGCTCTTCAAGATAGATAAAAGGCACTGCTGCTGCTAACGCAAGCGCTATCGTTATAATGGCAAACGTGGCGATGTTGCTTAAATGAAGGATGAAAGGCAGGCTGCTGACACTAAGAGCGGCGAATGCCGACAAAGCGATGATGAGTTGGAAATCTTTTTTGCTCAAACCTGCCTGGATCAGTTTCGTCTCCAAGCTGACACGCGAATCTTCCTCTTTGAGGATGTTGGTGTTCGAGCTGAAAAAAACCGATTTGATCCACTGCTGATAATTTATATATTTGATTATATACAAAAGTGCAAAAATCAGAGCCGAGACAAAAGAGAGTAGAGCGAAATAGAGAAAAAAAGTACTCATGATTTGACTCTCGTTATCGATTTATTGACGATCAGACCTATGAAAATCCACAGAGCGATTCCAAGAAGCTGGTACCTTCCATACGGACTTTCCATATAGTAGTGATGCAGTTTTCCTCCAAAGTTGAAGTTGAGCATAATATAGAGCACTACGGCGATAATGGCTACGATATAGGAGCCGACTGTTCCTTCTCGTGTAACGACATCGATTTTGTCCTGCATCTTTTTACGGTAGCGAATCGTTTGTTCCAGTTTTTCCAACGTCTGAGAGAAACGTCCACCGCTTTGACGGCCTATTTTTACCGATATGGCAAAAATTCTCAGCTCTTTGGAATCTACGATTTCGAGCATGTTTTCAAACGCCTTTTCTTCACCAAACGTGTTTTTCTCCTGAAAAAATTTTTCAAATGCTGTTTTGAACAGTTTCGAAGAGGAGACGTCGACTGCTTTTTGGATGGATTGTTCGAAACCCACTCCGTTTCGCATCATTTTAACAAGCACCGAGATAGCGATTGCAAGAGCACGGTTAAACTCTGCGAGACGTCGCGTTATCATCGTTTTGATCAAAGAATAATGTAGGTATGTTCCAATGAACATACCTATAATGACACCAATAAAATTACCGATAAAACCGGCTAACAGTATGGCGGCGGTTAATGAAATGAAAAGATAGCTCACTACAAATATGGGGATTTGATGCCGATAGACTCCCGCATGATTCATAACCCGTTTAATTTTATAGCTCAAAGAATTTTTGTGTTTTTTCTCTTGCTCTTCCGTCAGTTTGAGTTTGAGATCTTCATCATCTTCGTTGAGCATCTCTTTGATCTTGGCGACATGTCGGGCACGATCGATATACTGTATGGCAAAAATAATCAAAAACGATGCCGAAATCGATACGGCAAGGAGAAGTGCTGCTACTATATTATCCATTTTGTAAATTCGACCATCTTTCTACGATATTTTTTCCGTCTTTGTAGGAGTGTTGTATGATCTCCGCCATATAATGCTCCTGCCATCCGCACATACGTGTAGGATGGTAGTCGTTGAGCAGTTCCAAAACCATGTTTTTCGTCACGACAAAGTCGTTGTCGAAGATGCGTGTGTCGATCATAACGCCGTTTTGCATCATTTTGTCAACCGATCTCGTCGATGCCGAGATCGTTTTGAATCGTCCGGAAGAGTTCATAAAATTTTCATTGTTTTTGTCTCTTTGGAACTCGAAGATATCGAGCATCGAAACGACACCGTTGTCTTCAATTCGTTTTTCCGGTTCGCTTATCTTGACAACACGCCTCGTACCGTCAGGGAAGCGTACGAGCTGAACGATCAAATCGACGGCGGAGATGATCTGGGAGCGGATAAAGTTCATATTTGCCGTTGGACGTGCTTCAAGGAACATGTTCTCTATCCTCACGATTGCTTCTTTTGTATCATCAGCGTGGATCGTCGTCATCGATCCGGGATGACCCGTGTTCATGGCGTTGAGCATCGTTACTATCTCCGGTCCGCGGCACTCACCGACGATGATTCTTCTCGGGCTCGACCGCAATGCGGTACGCAGAAGCATTTCGATCGTGATCTCTCCGACTCCCTCTTCATTTGCCGGTCTTGCCTCGAAACTTCTGATGCTGTGACAAGGCATCTGCGGCTTCATCTCTTTCGTATCCTCGATTGTCAGAAGCTGATCCCCTTCATCGATAAAACGGGTAATGGAGTTGAGAAATGTGGTTTTTCCGCTTGAAGTACCGCCGCTGACGACGATATTGAGTTTTCCTTGGATTGCATGGATAAGGAAGTACGCGATCTTGAGATCTATCATGCCGCTGTCGATGAGCGACTCGAAAAGCAGAGGAATTTCACGAAACTTTCTTACCGTTACATAGCTGCCGGGATTACCTTCTTTGTCGAGATTGGCGGCAATGGGTGGGATCTGGACTTCAAGACGGCTTCCGTCTCGGAGTTTTGCCGAAGCTATCGGATGGGATTCATCTACTTTTCTGTTTGATTCGGTCAACATTCTGTTGATGATACGGCGTAGATCCTCTTCGTTGCGAAAGCGAAAAGGAGTAGCGATCGTCTGTCCCGCGTGGATGATATCTATATAGTCTTTTGTATTGACCAAAATATCGTTGAGATCGTTACCGGCTATTCTCATAAGAGTCGTAATTGGTCCATAGTAGAGAAGATTGTCTATGATGAATTCGGTGATTTCGTTTTTGAGTGCAGCTTTTGGAAGTGTATATGAAGAGATGTGTTTGACGACGACATCTTTGATCATCTGTTCCGTCAATTCCGAATTGACATTGAGTTTCGCTATAAAACTGTCATAAATTTCACCTGCGAGTTGATAGAATTTGTCGTTGTTGTAGAGCATCGGGAAACAGAGCTGTTGGCAAAAAACGTCCGTTTTGTCTTTTTTTGCCGTATCAACTACGGACTCCTCATCGTTTGCTTCAATCAATCTCAATTTGTCTTTTAGAGCCATCTTTTAAGCCTCGCTATTAAGGAGTTGTTGATCGGTGTGCGCTTTTGCAGTGTCTTTTGATCCGATTTCATTTCATCTTTTGGAAAAAACTTGGATAAGAAGGCATTGAGTTCCTCCATAAAGGGGCAGGAGGGATAGATGTCGGTGACGAGTTTGGCTTCGTTCCAGCATTCGCGCAGATGCTTGGCATCGTTTGGAAATGCCGTACTGATTGAAAACTCGTGCGTAAGCCCTTGTGAGAGAATGTTCTTGGCTTCTTGATGTGTGACGGTACCGAACGAATCGCTTCGATTGGCGATGATATTGGTTTTTGTGTACCATCCGCTTTTATCGATGATATCGATATAGGTCTTCAAAATAGACATCGCGGGAATGTTGAATTCGGTTATGACAAAGATATTGTCGGCGATTTCCTGGACGTCGATTTCGAGTTCGACATCTTCGAACAGTCCGACATCCATGATGATATAATCGAATCTCCCTTTGATAAAATTGATGAAGTTGAGAAATCTTTGGATGTTTTCTTGTTTTTCAAGAACTTCCCACTCGGTATGCCGTTGTATACCGGGAATGATATAAAGATTGTCATATACTTTCGTCAAACCGTTTTTGAAAAACTCTTCCACATCGAGTTCCTGTACGGAGAGTATGTCTATAAGCGTTTTCTTGGGATTGATCACGTCGAAGAAAAGATTGCTTATCGCTTTTGTATGGGAAAAGTCCAAAAAGAGGACGTTTTTGTCAAGGTAAGTGTCTGCCAATGTTTTGGCGAGATTCATAGAGATTGTCGTCGTTCCGACACCTCCCGATATACCTGTAAAAACGGAGATGTTGCTTTTTCCTCTGCGGCGTTTGACGATAGTTTGGGATTCGTCTATGAGTTTTTTGATATCGGCAGGTCCCGATTTCGCGACGTTGACATAGGCATCTACTCCTATCTTTCCTGCAAGCAGCGAGAGTTCGGTACTGTCTGGACCGACAACGATGATGTAGATATTGCTGCTGAAATAGATGTCTTTTATTTTCAGTAACTCCTCTTTCGTGTCGATTCGGTAGATGAAAACGACGTCACGGTTTTTGCTTACCGCGTAGAAACTTATGAATTCATCGATATGAGAAAAGTTCTTGACATCGGTATATTCGTTTTTTAGATCATTGTAACACTCTCTATCTGCTTTGGAGACGTAGGCGATTATCATCAGTGCATTCCTCCGTTTTCATTATGGTTCATATTTGGTTTCGAATTTGTAGTGCCGTTTCGATGAACCTGTTTGATGCTGTATTCGGTATGGGTTCCCGGTGTACCTATGGTTATTTGATCTACGTTAATATGTTTGAGATGCAGGATGAGGCCTTTGTGTACTTTTTCTTTATAAGTATCTACTTTGAAACAGATATCTTGATTGTCTTTTGAAAGAGTGTTTTTTAGATTTTCCCAGCTATTACCGCAGTTAAGGAAGTTATCAAGAGTTTCTTCGTCATCCGAATAGTTCGGATTGTCGTTTCCGTTAACTATATCATCCACAAAACTTGATACGCTGTCCGTCATTCTGCCAAAAAGGCTTTTTTTCGTTACACCCTGATTTCGTTTACACCAGCCGACCCATTCATCTGACGTTACGGTTTTGATTAATTCTTCATCATAGCTGAACCAGCCGCTTGTCACTTTATAAAAATCCACTTTTTTTGTAGAACCTTTTTTGAAGGTTTTTGTATTGCCGCTGTACCAGGTACTGCTTCCTGTGCCATCTACGACTCTCGCCTCTATATGTGTGCTTTTGAAAAACGGTAACCAAGAGAAAAACGATTTGAAAAAATCAAGCAGTTTGTCGTAATCTTTCAGTTTGACTGTACACTCTTCGGCCTCCGTGCCGTAAACGCTCTCCAAGCCAAGAAGTTTGAAGTGTTCGAATCCCGTGATGACATTTCCGTTTGTCGTTGCAAAAGTGAGTGCTATCGGATTGCTGAAGTTGAAATCGAGTGCGAACATCTCCGTGAGATTTTTGCTGCTATTTCCGAAAAAAAAGCGAAACATACTGTCCATCATATAGTTCATAGGTTTGAACATTTGACCGAAAAAGCCTTTTTTACCGTTTGGTTCACTGAGTTTTGGTGTGACATAACTTGTGCCGTCGTTGCTTCCTGCAAGTGTAAGCAATGTCGTTTCCGTGTCTTCAAGAACGCTTTTTGTTTCTACAGATGTTACGTCGGTCGAATCGACAAACGGCATCCACTGGCTCATAGAAAAAAAGTTTACGATTTTACATGTAAACGACTGAGGGTCAAAGTCGAAAACGAGGCCGCTGCAGCCCGATTCGTTTGTGGAAAGATTTTCGCTGTAGTCAAGCAGGGAAACAGTGCCGGGGTCCGCACTGTTGTATGTGGTACTGAAAGAAGTCTCTCCTTTTTTCATGCGATAGTTCTGCTGCGCACCAAAGGTGAGATTGGCTATGTAGCGCTGTCTGGATTTTGGATCATCAAGATCACTGCCGTAAACCGTAACATCATGAGAGAAATAGTCTTTGAAAAAAAGTATGAGTTTTCCAAAGAAGTTTTTCGGTGAGTTCGAATCTTCCGAAACATCCGATACGGGCAGATAGTATTGCATATCTCTGTAGATGTCAAGAGCATAAAAGGCGTCTTTGTGGTCGGCACTGTAGTTTTCTGCAGAATCAAAAGGAATGCGGTACTCCTCTGTCGGCAAAGGATTTCCATCTTTATCGAATTTCAGTACGTTGTTCGGATCGTCATTGATCGTTCCATCGTTTATTAAAAGTGGTTTTTGACCGGAGCAGCCCTCTTTTTCAAGCCCGAACTTTTTGCACAGGAAAGAGGAACGTGTGATAAGATTGAAATCTATCGTCGTATTCATCTGGACATCGAGAGCATCGTTGCCGGCACCTTTTTTAAATTTATGCCAGAAACGATCGATTTGAAAATTTTCCGTATTTACGGTTACGGAAGCCTCTGAGGTACGTTCACCGTATTCGTTTTCGTTGACATTGCTTTCATCTCCGAACTGAAGTGTGGTTTCTCCAAAAACAAGAGATGATAAAACTGCCAGCCATACTATCTTTTTTTTCATTTTTTTGCTCCTTCCTTATTTTTCACCGTTTTTTTGCATCATTGTCTGCACTTCTTGCTCTATTTGCGCTTTCTCTTCGTCGGTGAGCTGGTTTCTTCCGGATTTTTCAAGAATCTCGATTTTCCTTTTCATCGCGTAAATTGCAGCGTTTTCATGCAATTTTTGCAGTTTTTGAACATTGGATATTACCTGTGTGTTATCGCTTTCCTGCCCCATAAACCATATTGCCCAAAATATCAGCGCTATCGCAAGCAGAATCGGTACGATAGCGATCGATCCTTTTCTCAAAACAAAACTCCTTTTGCGTATTTGACGCTTAGGTACGCAAAAACGGCACCTATACTCATCGACGGAGCGAATGCGAAACTTTTTCTTTTCAATACAGAGAGAATGAGAAGATGGACAATCCCGCTGTAAAGTATGAAAAATCCGACTCCTTCGAGTCCGACGAAGAGTGCCGCAAAAGCACCGAATCGCAGATCGCCCCCGCCAAACGCCATATTGAAAAAGATCGGTATGGCAAAAAAAACGAGAACGATCCCCACTGCCGCAAAATCACTTGTCTGAAGAGTTCCTTCAAAGTATTTCATAACAATGAGTACTCCTATAGCAGGAAGAACTATGATATCGGGTATTATTTCTTTTTTGATATCTATCACAGAAATTATGATAGATATGATTATAAAAACAGCTAATACTATAATTAACTCCCAGCTATAAATAAAATTAATATTATAATAATATCACATTTATGAGATATCTATTGATAAAATTTATATTAAACTGATTTTTTGATGATTTTGTTACATTTCGATACGTTTTGTAAAAGTGGGTATAATTATTCTTATGAAAAACATCTATATTATCATAGCGAAGCAGATTGTAGAAGAAGCCGGGAAAATTATCCGTGAGGCGCGAGATACGAATATGTTCGAGTTTACGATCAAAAACGACGATACGCCCGTAACACCTATAGACCGGCAGGTTCAGGACTATATGACGAAACGGCTTCGTGACAGTTTTGATATCCAAGTGATGGGTGAAGAGAATTGTGAGATCGTTGATCTCTCCAGACCCTATTGGGCTATCGATCCTATAGACGGGACATGGTCGTTCATCACGCATGAAAATACATCTGCGATCAATCTTTCACTGATTGAAAATGGAGAGGTCAGTGTTGCGATCGTTTACAATCCTTTTACGGATGAACTCTTCTTTACAGAAAAGGAAAGACCCTCCTTTAAGGGATTGCTGAAACTGCCGTTGAGGCAAAACGAAGGAGTGACGGTTGTCAATTTTAAGCCGGCAAAAGATATAGCTCTGCTGACCAGTCTCAATGAACTCTATTTGAAGGGCAGGATCAAAAAGCTCGTTTCTTTGGGAGGCAGTCTTTCTTACGGAGTATGTATGGTTGCAAAAGGAGCTTTTAGTAACTATATTCTCTATTTTGACACACTTTCTCATGCTTGGGATCTTTCCGCTTCCATTTTGATACTGCGTAATGCTGGGGGCTTCGTGACGGATTTGGACGGTGAAGACATCGACCCCATCAGTTATAAAGGATTTATAGTCGCAAGTGCCTCCAAGCGATGCAGGGATGAGTTTTTGACTATGACAGCACCATATATAAAGGACAGCAAATGAAACTTCAAGAGATCAAACGAGTAGGTGTCGTACTGCGTCCGTCCACACCGGAACTCAAAAACAGCTTTTTCTATATAAAAGAGGTTTGCAAACGGCACGGTGTCAAAGTCTCCATAGAGAGTACCAGTGCGGAGATGATCGGGGTTCGTGGAATGGAGTTTGGAAATATGTGTTCCGCAAGTGATTTTTTGATTACTCTGGGTGGGGACGGAACACTCATTTCGACCGTCAGGCGCAGTTTCAAGTTCGGTATTCCTGTACTTGGAATCCATGCCGGAAAGCTTGGATTTTTGGCAGATATCGCTTTGGATGAATTCGAAGGATTTTTAAAAAAAATTTTGCAGGGGGAGTACCGCATAGACGAACGGGCGATTCTTAAAGCGAAAGTGGTCGAAGGAGATAAAAAGATCAAAATGTATGCTTTCAACGATATTGTTATAACACGTGAATCGATCTCGAAAATGATCCATATTGACACCTATGTCGACGAAAAAAGTTTCAATACTTATTATGGAGATGGTGTCATTGTCTCGACTCCGACTGGATCAACCGCTTACAATCTGAGTGCCGGCGGTCCAATTATTTTCCCGTTGAGTAATGTCTTCGCTTTGACACCTATATGCCCACATTCGCTTACACAAAGACCGGCCGTGCTTCCCGGAGAGTATCCCATCGAGATGAAAACAGGTGATGACAAAGCACTTGTTATTGTCGATGGACAAGATATGTATGAGATGCATAAAAATCAAAGCATCTCCATTCAGCTCGCGGTACGCAAAGCGAGACTTATTCACAGAATGGAGTTCAACTATTTCGAAGTGCTCAAAGAGAAACTTGGATGGGGGGAGTGATGGAAGATATACTATATGCACCGTGGCGCAGCGATTACGTAACGAAAGAGAAGATTGAAGGATGTGTGTTTTGTCACATCAGCAAAAATGCCAAAGAAGATGAAAAACTGCACGTGCTCTATCGTGACGAATACTGTTTCGTTGTGATGAACCGCTATCCTTATACGCCGGGGCATTTTATGATCATCCCCCATAGGCATACCGACGCGCTCGAAGCGTTGAGCGAAGATGTGTGGCTACATATGAGTGCGTTGGCTCAAAAAGGTGTGAAGGTACTCAAGGAGGGATTCGGCGCGCATGGAGTGAACCTTGGGATGAACCTGGGAAGTGCCGCGGGAGCCGGGATAGAGCAGCATATCCATCTGCATCTCGTTCCCAGATGGCGGGGGGATACGAATTTTATCACGACTATCGGGCAAACCAGAGTTTATAGCAGTGACTTTGAAAAGATATATAGAAAATTAAAAGAGCTTTTACCAAGATACATTGAGGAGTGACGATGACGAGCGTATTGTTGGAATTTTCGATGTTTCCGACTTCGGATGATTGTAGAGAGGGTGCGAGCGTTTCGAAACAGGTAAGCAAAATCGTGGACATGATCGATAAAAGCGGTTTTGCGTATAAACTCACCCCCATGGGCACGGTGGTGGAGACGCAGAGTATGAGAGAGGCGCTCGATTTGATAGAGAAAGCTTACGAACGGCTTGATTGTGAGCGGGTGTACAGCGCTTTGAAGTTCGATATCCGCAAAGGATGCAGCAACAGACTTGAGAGAAAAATTGTTTCCATAGAGGAAAAATTGGGACGAAATGTACACATTTGAGGTGAAGATGAGCAAAAGGGAGAGAATTTAAAACAAATTAAAATTTTTTGCACTATAATAGACTTCTTGCAAAACTCCTAAACAGTCTCAGAGGAGTCAAAGCCAAGAGATTTTGTAAAACAAATTTTCAAGCCTAGCCGTAGCTAAGTTTGGAAATTTTTTGCGAAATGTCGCAGGCTTTCACTCCTCCCGTAGGGCGTTATCAAGAGAGCTTTACTCTTCGTTAGATAATCTTCACCGTAGCGCCCGCTACGGCAAAGAACATCTGCCTTGATTAAAACTCTCTTGATAACGCTGAGACTACTTAGGAGTTTTGCAAGAAGTCTAATGTTTCTTGTTTAAAAAGTGAGTAGGGGATCGGAAGTGCGGAAAATTTTTCTTCTCGTTTTGTATACAGCACTCTTTTTTACAGGAAATGCAGAAGGAGGGGTGATAGAAGATGATTTTCTGCAGTCGCTCAACGAAGCGAGTGAGATCGCTACAGCAACAAAACTCAATCTGGACAAAACACCGGCAACCGTAACGGTTCTCAAAGAGGAATTTATACGAGAGACAGGTTTGAAGCGTCTTATCGACATCCTGCCGTTCATTCCAGGCATAGAAACGTCGATGACTTCAAGCGGAAAAAAGCAGATCATTGTACGGGGAATGAAATCTTCTTACCGAGACAAGATCAAAGTGCTCATAAACGGTGTGGATGTCACGAACAATCTGTACTCCAATCAATTCTATTACTACAATTTTCCGCTTTCGCTTGTCAAGCGCATAGAGTTTACCAAGTCTCCCGACTCCATAATATACGGAAGCAATGCTTTTTTGGGTGTTCTCAACGTCATAACACGGGATGATCTGAATGAAAATCAAATGTCGGTCTATTTTTCGACTCTTGAAAGTATGGAGGCGAGTTACTTTCAAAATATTCAACAAGGATCGTACCGCATTCTTTTGGATGCGCATTATTCGACATCGCATCCGGATCTTCAGACACCTACGGCGGTACGCATAGATCTACGCTCTCATAGAGCAGATGTTTTTAGAGCGGCACGAGATGCGCATACTCAAGAAAAAAATCTTGGTGTAGGAGCAGCCGTAAAAAAAGGTGCTTACACCTTCGACATGCGCATAGAGGATTACATCAAAGAGGATTTTTTCGGCATAAGCCGTGTTCCTACGCTCAAAGACGACAAAAATGTCGAGCTGCGTCATATATATGCCCGTTTGCATTACGGAGACTACATAATGCCGGATTTGAAAGTCGAGACGGATGTAGGGTACAAAAATTACATGTGGGATGGAGAGTTTCGAACCATTCCCTACGATGCGCAGCCGACGAACGATCCTGCAAAGGACATGATATTTGGCGGACTTATTCATGAGTCGGAATATTTCTTAAAAAGCAATTTCAAGTATATGACTCAAACGCACAATCTCGTCGTGCAGCTCGATGCAAAATACACAAAACCTTACGATACCTACTATCAACAATATGTAGAGGCACTCGGTGATACAAAAAGCACACTCAATCTCGGACCCCACGGCGAGAAACTGCATGGTAGGAACAATATCATCAAAGAGGGGATCGACAGAAAAATCATCGCGGCTGCGGTGGAAGATCTGATTACACTCAGAAGCGATTTTTCTTTTGTTTTAGGGTATCGTTTCGATCATTACAACGATTTCGGTTCAAATGATTCCTACAAAGCGGGTTTGGTGTATAATTTTTCAAACAGACAAACCGGCAAGTTGCTTTACAATCATTCGTTCCGTGCACCTTCGTGGGTGGAGTTGTATGCTCAGACAGCCGCCGAATTTAACGGAAACCCGGACATTAAACCCGAAACGATAGACATGCTGGAACTACAGTATCTTGCAGAGGTATTCGGAAATGACAAACTGAAGCTCAATTTTTATTACGGAAAGAACAGAGATACGATTGATCGTTATTACGATATGAGCAGCGGGAAGCGCATCTATAAAAACATGGGAGAGATTACACTCAAAGGACTGGAGTTCAGCTACAAAAAACTTTTTGAAAAAAATGAGCTCTATCTCTCTTGGAGCCACAATAAAAATGAATCTTCCTACAACCCATGGCTTGGAAATCGTACAAACCTTGTCAACGGTTATTTTTCCTACAGGTACCGGAAAGTGGTGCTTTTTACCTCTTTCAACTATGGAGATAAAATCAAAACACCCTCTTATCTCGATGATATCGATGCGCTGTTTAGTTTGAATGAAGCAGTGAGTTATGAGGGAGACGGATTTTTACTGCAGGCGGGAGTGAAAAACCTGACAAACAGGGAGAATTACTACTGGATTCAACCGACGGACGTGATAGGGGGGCGTTATATGTTCGTTCCCGAAGAGGCGAAAGTGCCTCAAACGGGCCGAGAGTTTTTTGTAAGTATAAGAAAGAATTTCTAACGATGAAAAAAGTCTTGTTTTTTTTAAGCTTTTTCTTGCTCCTTAATGTTTCTGCGACGGCAGAAATAGATAAAAGTCTGCTTTTGATGGAGTCGAAAGTCTTTCCAAAAATCATAATGCTCGACAGAAATCTCCAAGAAAAGATAGATAAAAAATCAAAAACGATCACGATTCATATCTATTATGAGAGAGGTTTTGAAAAAGATGCAGAAGAGTTCGCTTCTTTGATGAAAAAGAACATTTACGGCTATCATGTCAAGACGGTGATTTCGGATCATGTTTTGAAAACGGTGCCGACTGCATATATCATCGTCGGTTCTCAAAAATACGGTATGAAACTCTTTAAAAAGATCAAAGACAAAAAACGCATCGTGTTTTCACTCTTTCCAGCCGGAGCTTCCTACAGTGTTGTTACGTTGGAGATTGGGACGAAAGTTTTTCCTTTACTCAATATGAAAAATCTTAAAAGGGTCGGACTCAAGTTCAATCCGATCATCTACAAGGTAGCGAAGTTCTATGAAAATTGAGTTTTCTCTAAAAAATATAGTCCTTTTCGCAATTGTTTCCATCATTAGCGTTTTTATCGTTTTTTTTCTTTTCAATCTCAAACTGATCGATCAGAAAATCACCAAGATCGAAGAGCAGTATGTGGCAAAAATCATCGGCAACAACATTGACACGATTGCCAATCTTTTTTATTTCGAATTCGATGATTCGCTGCAGACGCTGTTGCAGTCCATCAAAGAGAACGTGGAGGAGGTTGAAGATATCCGCATCTTCAAAGATTTAAAAAATAGCACCGCCACAGAGAGAAAAAAACCAAAAGAGGCAGTCCTCGTATATCCGTTGGAATATAAAGGGAAAACTGTAGGATATCTCCTTGTGAAGTACAGATATGTCTTTAAAAATATTTTCTGGAAGCGTTATCAAAAGGCGGGAGTTTTCATCATCATTGCCTTTTTTCTTTTCTTGACATTTATTCTCTACTATCTCTACAGCAAAATATCTTCGATCGACGTGTTGGCGGCAAAAGTACAGAATATAGATCTCACACACATAAAAAAAAT
>JALUFE010000037.1 GCA_027052175.1 Helicobacteraceae bacterium
ACTTCGCTTCCAAAATGGAGGTTATGGCGTATGGATAGTCAGAGAGGGCAAAGCTCATTTTCAAAAAGTGCACTTAGTTGGTATTAGCGGTGAGAGAGCTGCCGTAAAAGGGTTGGAGAAAACAACTGTTTTACTTGAGATAAACCACAGAAAAGACCCGCTTTTTGAGGGAAAAACGATACTGCCATGATCAATCTAGCCAAAAGAGAGATAGAGCACACACTCGGGAAGTTTCTCGTCACTTCCATCGGAGTTGGGATGCTGCTTGGGATCGTGCTTATCATGATCGGAGTGTATCGCGGGATGGTGATCGATGCGCAGGTTCTACTCGATGACATCGGAGCGGATCTGTGGATCGTCCAGCAAGACACGCTTGGTCCTTTTGCCGAAGCTTCGAAATTGCATGAAGATCTCAAAAACACGATAAAGGCACAAAAAGGGGTGAGTGTAGCTGAAGGGATCACTTTTCAAAATATGCAGATCCCAACCGAGAACGGACTTGTGCGCGCTACGGTAGTGGGGTTTGATCCGCTTGGAGCATTTCAGGTTATCAACCCAAAGCGAATCATCGAGGGAAGAACGCTACTGTCAGAGCATTACGAGATGGTTGCAACCGATAAGATAGGCTTGAAACTTGGTCAAAAAGTACCGCTTGGCAGAGATATCTATACGGTTGTGGGGATAACACACGGAAGTGTTGCTTCAGGTGGGGACCCGCTTGTGTATGTGAGTCTCAAAGATGCACAAAAACTGCAGTTTCTCTACTCCTCTTCCCGCATACGCAACGACCGTGCAAGAGGAGCAAAAGTGGAGTCGTCTCACATGGTCAATGCCGTCATAGCAAAAGTAGCAGATGGATACGCGCCAAAAGAGGTGGCAAAGGAGATAAAGCGCTGGAAACACAAAAGTGTCTATACTCAGGATGAAGAGCGTGAAGTGCTTACCAAAAACCTGATAAAGATGGCATCAAAACAGATCGGGATGTTTACGGTGATCTTGGTGGTGGTCTCGACCATCATCATTGCCCTTATCATCTACACGATGACGCTGGAGAAGATCAAAGAGATCGCCATTATGAAACTCATCGGTCTGCCAAATAGTATGATAATCAAGATGATCGTTCAAGAAACACTCCTTATGGGTGTTTTGGCATTCATCGCCGCAAATATCTTTGCACATTCCATTTATACCAAATTCCCCAAACGGGTGGTTTTGGAGTATCCCGATGCCGTGACACTCTTTTTTGTCGTGCTTGTTGCTTCCGTTTTGGCGTCAATGGTAGGGGTGAAGAAGGTTATAGCAGCTGATCCAAGGGAGGCGATAGGTGGATAGCAAAACAGCGATAAAGGTAGAAAATCTCTACAAAAGTTTTGGAAAAGGGGATGCCTACATCTCGGTTATAGAGGGGGCGTCTTTTAGCGTGAACAAAGGCGAACTCGTAGCCCTCGTCGCACCAAGTGGGGCTGGAAAAACGACGCTGCTTATGATGATAGGGTGTGTGGAAGACCCCGATAAGGGGACGATCTGGCTTGGGGATGACAAGGTGTATGAAAACAGATGGCTCACAAAAGAGACGCGCCGCATACGACGCGAAAAGATCGGCTTTATCTTCCAAGCGCACTATCTCATCCCTTTTCTTAATATCATCGAAAATGTCACACTCATTCCCCAAACAAACGGTATCTCCAAAGAGCAAAGCGAAAAAGAGGCGCTGGAGCTTTTGGAGTATTTCGATATCAAAGAGAAAGCCTACGCAATGCCAAGCGAGCTCTCCGGCGGGCAAAATCAGCGAGCCGCGATCGCCAGAGCCTTGGCAAATCACCCCCAGATCATCCTCGCAGACGAACCAACCGCCGCACTTGATAGCAAACGAAGTGTGGATGTAGTGAAGATGCTCAAAAAGATCGCTACCGAGCAAAACGTCGCGGTGATCATGGTCACGCATGATGAAGCGATGTTGCCGCTGTGTGATCGGGTTTTAACGATCGAAGACAAAAAGGTGGTTTCCAAAAAGAGCGAAGAAGCAACAGTTTTATAAGGTCTAATACATAGCTCGATTCAAATGAAAGATTGCTGATAGTGATGCTAACACTGTGCTAACACTTTAATACTACAATATGATAATCAAAAATAAAAAAAAGGTGAAGCGATGAAAACAACAATGAGGTTAAGCGTAAGTGCACTTGCGGTATTGGCGGGTTTGTCAGGATGTGGAAGCAGTGATAACTCAGATACGACAACTACACAACAAACAGCACCAAAAGCGTATTATTTGGATTCGGCTGTTGAGGGAGTATCATACGAATGTGGAAACAAAAGTGGTGTGACTGATAGTGATGGTAGTTTTTATTTTGAAAAGGGACAAGATTGTCGTTTTTTTGTAGGTGGAATAAGTTTGAAAAACATACCGGCAGAAGATTTGTCCGAAGAGAAAAAATTTATAGAAGATAACGCAACAATTGCCGCTTTTTTACAGACACTGGATGTTGATGGTGATGCAGATAATGGGATCCAGATTGATAAAGAAGTTCTTACTTCAATTAAGCAAAACGGTATAAGTAAAATCCCATCTAAACAAGCTGAACTTACCGATATGTGGAGTGCACTGAAACAAAATGAAAAATATAAAGGTCGCCTTGTCGATCAAGAAAGCGCTATGCTACATGTCGAAGAGACAAAAAGAAAAAATATGAACAACTCACACGATGGAATGCATGAGAATCAAAGTGTCCGTGCATGGTTTGGTGACAAAGAGAATAATCGTATAGTCGTTGTGGATGTCGACAAGATGGAACTCATAGATGAGATCCCAACCGGTCATCAAAAAACATATGCAGCTGAAGTGGTCAAACTACATGGAGAAAAGTCACAAACACCAAAAATGTATATCGACAATCGAGGCAGTGATGCTATAGATGTTTTGGACTCATCAACGAATGAAATTGTCAAGACTATAGAGTTGCCATTTCATCCAAGAAGTATTGCCGTAAACAAAGAGACGGGATTAGTGGCGGTATCGGGTGTAGACAAGCCTATGACTGCTATTATCGATGCTAAAACCGACACGCTTATAGCTACAGTTGGAGAAAACAATGTTACTTACCCCGTGACAAGTGGTCATAGTTATGTCTCTAGCGGTACACTTGCATGTGGACATCCAGAGTGGTTGGACGCAAATCATTTTGTACTACTTGATAGACAAAACAAAAAGATAGATACATATGAAATATACAAAGATGCAAACGGGGATTGGCAAACAGAACTCGTTAACAGTATCACGACACCTTCACCGGTACATAATCTCATTCCGCCAGAGGTTCATGGTCAAGTTGGACACAAAATAGCAACTACGAGGCGTTCACATGATAGAAATGGGAGCGATCAAGGAGGTAAGAAACATGATAGTATGAAAAACTACTCTACAATCTTCTATGCAACTGCAGAAGGAGCCACAGATGTGTACCCGTCAGTTTTGAAACTAGAGTTTGATGAAACGAATGGCTTGAAAATCGTAGATGAACTAGAGATAAAAAAAGAGGGACTTTCTCCAAATGTTATGGGAGTGCATCACTTAAACTTTATGAAAGATCAAAAACATATATATGTTGGTTCAGATGAAGGGAATCTCTTTATAGTCAATTACGCTACAACACCGATGAGTATAGAAAAAATTATACCTGCAGGAAGAGGTGCTGGACATACAGATGAGTTCAAACATGGAAATATTGCAGTAGTTATCAACCATAAAGATAAGTTCATTACACTTGTAAACAGCTTGACAAATACAAAAATAGCCGATATAAATGTGAGTCAGATCGATGATTCGTTGGTAGGTGAAGTGCAAACACAATCGCATCCAAAATACCACTTCAGCAAAGATGGAAAGTACTTCTATATGTTTTTGACAGAAGAAGGGGCTCTTGTGAAAGTGGATTTAGAGAAAAAAGAAGTTGTCGATAGACTGGATATCGGCGGAAAAATTGCAATGGGTTCTTTTGTAGGGCATTAAACATCATCGATAATGTAACACTTCTTTCCCAAACAAACGGTATCTCCAAGAGCAAAGCGAAAAAGAGGCGCTGGAGCTTTTGGAATACTTTGACATCAAGGACAAAGCCTACTCAATGCCAAGCGAACTCTCCGGCGGGCAGAACCAAAGAGCCGCGATCGCCAGATCTTTGGCAAATCACCCCCCCCCAGATCATCCTTACAGACGAACCAACCGTCCCAACACCGCCGCACTGGACAGCAAACGAAGTGTTGATGTTGTGAAGATGCTTAAAAAAATCGCTACCGAGCAAAACGTCGCGGTGATCATGGTAACGCATGATGAAGCAATGTTGCCGCTTTGTGATCGGGTCTTGACGATAGAGGAGAAAAAGGTCGTTTCAAAACAGAGTGAAAAAGTAAAGATTTTATAACAATTTAAACGAAGAAGGGATAAAATTAACTAAATGGTTAATTATAAAGAGCTGAGGAAACGATTTCAAAAGTACAACTTCTCGTTGGCAACCGTTTATCTCTTTTTGTATGGGCTCTTTTTGCTTATTGCATCGGAAGTGATGGTGCTGCTTGAGCCGAAAAACTATGCAGATTTTTTCGACGGGCTGTGGTGGTCGATAGTAACGGCGACGACTGTCGGATATGGTGATATGGTTCCCCATACCGAAAGTGGGAAGTTCGTGGCGGTTGTCGTTATCATCGGTGGAGTTATCGCTGTTGCCGCATTTACGGCATTGATGACGAGCCGGCTGATAGAGAAAAAGATATTTTCCAAAAAAGGATATGAAATGCTGGATTCGCTTCAAGATCATCTCGTGATCTGTGGTTTCAAGAGTCCAAGGCTCGAAGTTTTACAAAGTTTTAAAAAGCGATATGGGGAGAATGTTGTCATAGTTTATCATGAACTTCCTCCCGAACTTAAAAATCTGCTTGAAGAGCACAATCTCAAATTTGTTCAAGGGGAGTACAACGACGAAGCGGTTTTAAAAGAGGCGAAAATAGAAAGAGCGGACAAAGTGATGATTCTCAACTCTCATGATGCATACGCAGATGCGAAAGTATTGGAGACGGTGATCGTTATCCGTTCTTTAAATCACGGTGTTTATATCATTGCCGAGATTAACGACCCAAAATATGAAAACTATCTGATAAAGAGCAAATGCAACGAGATAATAATGAGTGAGGAGTACAACCGCTTTTTGCTCTCGAAGTCGATTACCGAGCCGGGAATGTCCAAAGTGGTACGCAACCTTTTGCGTACGCAGAATTTCAAGATCATTACCAAGCATGACTATCAGGGCAAAAGTTACAAAGAGGCGTTTGAGAGCAGCTTGGAAAAAGGGGAGATACTGCTTGGAGTCATAGAGAACTATATCGACGAAGCGGAGTTGAAAAAGCTTGTTTTGAAAAAACTCCGTTTCGGTGGTGAGAGTGCGAAGTACAAAGAGATGCTTAACAAGCTCAAAAAAAACGAGCTGGAGATGGAGGTTCATATAAATCCCGATGATGCCTTCATCGTTCCGGAGTTTAGTGCTATCATAACTATGGAGAGAAAAAATGGAGAGTAGATTGTTAGAGGGGCTCTCTCCCGAACAGAAGGAGAAGTTTCTTAAAAAAGGCACAGAGAAAAAGATTCAGGCGGGAAAAAGGATAAAGAAAGAGGGGGAAAAACTCTCTGCAGCTTTTTTTCTTTTGGAAGGAGAAGTTTCTGTATTGAAAAGCTCTTCGAGCGAAGAGATGGAAGTCGCCACACTTTCAAGCGAGCCGGATATCTGGTTTTCCATAACCTGCATGTTGCAAGATGGAGAGAGTCTTACGAGTGTCGTGGCAAAGGATGAGTGCCTCATCCTTGAACTGGCTCAAAAAGAGTTTTACGCTTTTTGTCGAGATGATCCGGAAGCAGGGGTGATTCTCTTGCAAAATGTTCTCAAGCTCATCAGTGGATTTTTGCAAAAAAGCGATCAAAAAATAGCGGAAATGTATAAAACTTTAGAAGAGGTGCTCTAATGAAAGAAAAGATAAAACTCTTAAAAGAGATGTTTAAACTCGATGAAAACGATGTCGCAAGAAGAAAAGAAGCGTTAGAAAAGGTTTCTCCTTATGTAGATGAAATTATGGACAGTTTCTATGAAAAGATTCTGCAAAAAGAGGTGCTTGCAGCATTTATAGACAAAGATGCCATTGATGTACTGAAAAAAAAGCAGATCGCTTTTATCGTCGATCTACTCTCGCTCCCTTTTGATGAGAAGCTCTACAAAAAGATAGCCAAGGTGGGAGTGGTACACTACCACATCCGTCTCGATCCTCTTTTGATGGCGTATGGGTATCATGTGCTTTCCGAGCTGATCTTGAACCAATCCAAAAAAGATCCCACCCTCTTGCCTTATCTCAAACTTATCATCAAATATCTCAAAGTTTCTGAAGAGATTATGACAAATGAATATTTCGCACAAAAGAGGATCGAAGAGACACCCTACAAAGCTGACGATCTCTTCTTGGCGCTCAATAGAGCGCATCTTGCCTTTATCGTTTATGAAAACGGTATGAAAGAGTACAAGCCAAGCCAAGAAGCCCAGGAGATATTTTTGCAAAGTATCGATGAGCTTGAAATCTATAAAAAAGTACTCCAAGAGGTAGGTATCAACCTCTCTACTCTCAAACGCTTCCATACCGAGTTTGTAAATACACCGACGCAAGAGAGCTTTATGCGTCTTAAAAACACACTCCAAAAACCGCTCAACGATATGAGTGTCACGGCATATCTTGCTACGACAAGTGCCGCAGCGATGCTCAAAGCTATGAGTCTGATCGTGTATCACAAGATACTTCAGAAAGAGGATTTGACATTCAAGGAGATACAAAACAATGTTATGACTCTCTTGGGCGAAAATTTCGGCTGGGCGATAGAGCGCATACGCATCTCCAAAGAGGAGAGTGAAGAGGAGGATGAAGATATAGCCAAACATCTGATGTACAAAGATACGATCTATTATCTTTATGTCGATTTCAAACCGATCTCGAACAAACTTTACATCGCGCAGATGGTCGATGTACTGTGTGAGACGATCAAAACGACGCTCTATCTCAAGCATCGAGAGTGAGTGATTTTACAAAATGGTATGAAAAAAACATTTTTAGTTGCGGTAGTAGCCGGTGCGACCCTTCTAAGAGCCGATAGTTTTTCTTTTATAATATATAACGATTTTTTCGGAGGAAAGGACGGCCATTTTACAAATGGCGCCTCTTTGAAGTGGCTGGAATCCGCCGAAGACGGAAAAAATGAATACACGAGCCTACTCCATTCTTTGACACAAAAACTTTCAATTTCCACAGATAACTCCAAGCGTTACAATGCGGGAATAAATCTGGAGCAAATCATCGTCACTCCAAACGATACGCAACTAACTGTTCCCCAGTATGATGATCTTCCCTATGCAGGCTATCTTTCCGTTTCAAGTTTTTTGTTTGAGTGGGATGAAAAAAGTTTCAATGAATACGCTGTGGAGATAGGAGTGATGGGCAAATACTCCGGTGCCGAAATCGTTCAAAAAACCTTTCACAAGATAATCGGCAGTAAGCAGCCATTGGGATGGGATACACAGCTTGGCACTCGCTTTACACTCAATCTACTGCTGCAACACGGGGTAAAGTCATGGGAAGGAAAAATCTTTGATTCTTTCGAATCCGACTGGTTCAATCATTACGGTGTCACTGTCGGAAACTACAATGTTTCCGCCTTTGCCGGGAGTATTATGCGAATTGGACAGAACTATGCTCACAATTTCAACGGGCATTATCCTTTTTTAAAAGGTGAAGCAAATTTATTGGGTGATACTCCCAAACAAGGTTTGGGATGGTCGACAAGCATGGGAATTGAGACAAAAATCTTGGCATACTCCGCCATTCTTGATGGAGCGATACACGAAGGATATAGCATTCATAAAAATGTATTGAATGCTATGGGCTATGTATCCGGCAGTCTTTATTACAGTCGGCATAAATTCAGACTGTTTTACGAAGTACCTTCATCCTGTGTCAAAGAAGCACAGCGTGTAAAGATAATCGGCGGGTTCGAATATAGTTATAAATTTTAGGTCTTGTTAAGTTTTTAGGTTGTAAAATTAACTAAATAGTTAGTTAGAAAGGTTGTTCTATGCAAACAAAAACAGAAACATTTGATGCGTATTTGAAAAGATTCGATTATCAGGAACGAAAAGATATGAAGATTCAGTTGCCGGAGTTTTTTGAACTTTATGCCAAAGGAGAGGCACAGCTTATCGATATTCGTTTCAAAGAGGAATACGATGCTTGGCATATCGGTTTTGGAGACCATATTCCACTCAACGAGCTGCCTGATCGGCTGGATGAAATAGACAAAGACAAAACGATCGTTACGATGTGTCCGCACTACGACAGAGCGGAGATAGCGCGGCTTTATCTTAAACTCAATGGCTTTGATGCACGCTATCTGACAGACGGGATGTTGAAGGTGGTGGATTATCTGCGTGGAGACAAAGCCAGAGATTATATGCAAAAGATAGAAGGGTAGAAAATGCAGGATTTTATAAAAAACGTCATTCCAAGTGAGATGAAAAATATGCGTATTGAGATCGATGAGTTTATCGAGCTTTACAATGAAGGCAAGTGTGAACTTCTCGATGTGCGCGTACCGATGGAAACAAAAGTGTGGCAGGTGAATTTCGGGTTGAAAATCCCGACGACCGAACTGCCAGAGAGACTCGATGAACTGCCAAAAGACAAACTCATCGTCGTTGCCTGCCCAAAAGCGGACAGATCGAACATGGCACGCACATGGCTGGCGGCGCAGGGGTTTGAAGCGAAATATCTCAGCGGAGGACTTTTGGGGCTTATGGATGCGCTCAAAGGCGGCGCGGCAAAAAAGATAAAGATATAAAGGTCCGATGTGAGTCCTGAACTTCTGCACTATACGATCTACTTCTTTTTGACGCTGGGGCTTTCCACACTTTTTTCGATGGGCGGAGTCGGCTCGGCTATCGGGCTTGTGCCCATCTTTTCTATGATGGGCCTTCCTATCAACCTGGCAAAAGCGATCGGTCTTTTCATAAACTCCGCTTCGACGATCACCGCTTCTGTGATGAACTTCTTTCGCGGGGTTTTGGATATCAGGTTCGCCATCCCGCTTATCGTCTCCATCATGATAGCGACACCCGTGGGTGCGTGGTTGAGCCAGTATGTGCAAAAAGAGGTGGTGGAGTGGATACTTGTAGCCTTTTTGGTTGTGAGTGCGGCTCTTTTACTCTTTAGCAACCGTGAACAAAAAGTTGTCTATGACAAGGCATGGGTGTTGTATGTCATCGGTACTGTTGTCGGGCTCATTTCAGGAACGATCGGGGTGGGTGGCGGTTCGCTCATTATGCCGCTGCTGATTTTGCTTGGTTTCGATGCGAAGAAAGCGGCTTATGCCATCAGTTTCGTCATTCCGTTTTCGACACTCGGTGCCTTTGCGACCTATCTCTCTTTTGTGCAGATGGACTGGGTGCTGCTTGGCGTGGTGACGGTGGCGGCGATTATCGGCGGGTATGTGGGTGATTTTATCATGCATTACCGTCTGACACCAAAGCAGGTCAAAAGACTCATAGCTATCGTGCTGTTGCTTTTGAGTGCGAAAATGATCTATAAACTTCTAGGAGTATAAGATGCTGCATATTATGAAAAAGATAGCCGACTGGATAGTCGAGCATGAAAAGAACGAAGCGACGGATTGCTCGATCCCCGATGAGGTGATCGATGAATGGCTGGAGACGATCGAAGAGCGTAAAAAGATGATGGAAAAGAACGGAAGAACCAATACAAGTCAGTATGAGATGCTGCAAGACCTCGATGAAAAAGTCAAAGAGATAGAAGAGTTACGCAAAAAGAAATGTGCAGTAAAAAACAAATAAAAAAACTTTTTTTATTGTTCCTGTTTTTGGAGAGTATCGCTTTTGCCGATAAATTTTCCGTTATCGGAGGCTTTCGTGAACGTTTTGAAGTGCTCGATGGCATGAACAAAAAAGCCTATGGCAACGATCCCTCACTCATAGGCCGACCGGACGATACGCTGCTTGTTAGCCGCTTGAAGCTCGGTTTTGTCTATAAGCAGACACCGGATGTCGTTTATACAGTGCTTGGATACTATGCGAGTGTGTATGGATGGTCGCTGGATTACAACGACTTTAGAAAACAAAGCGGCACTGAGAGCTACTATATGGACCCTCAGGAAGATTTGGACTTCGCCGCGCTCAATGTCAAAGTGAAAAATCTTGCAAGCATAAGCGGCTTGTCCCTTCAGCTTGGACGCGAATCCAACAGATACGGTGACAAAAGGGTTTTGGGACCCGGAAGTTGGGGTAACTCCTATGGCTGGCTGTGGGATCTTGCGAAGTTCTCTTACAAATATAATGGTAATTTCGTCGATGTGTTTTACGGGCAGACCAAAGACAAGGACAAAAAGCGTCTCTCCCTCTTTCGCAAGCATGTCTATGAGGGAGCGGGAGTCTATGGACACTTCAAAACCGATGCCAAAGGAGCGTTCGAGCCGTTTGTCATCTACAAAAAAGGGCTCTATAACGGTGTCGGCAACGGACAAAACAGTGAGGAGAGTTATACATACGGGGCAAGAGCGTATGATCGGGATCTGTTTGGCTGGAACTATGATCTGAGCTATGCCAAGGCAGATGGAAGCATCAAGCACAAGGATTACGATGCCTATGGGTACGCTGCAAAAGTCGGCTACACATTCAAAAAAGTGCCGCTGCGTCCTGATCTCGTCGGCGGTCGGATCTATGCCAGCGGAGATGACGATCCGCATGACGACACGATCAAAACGTTTCGCACGCCTTTTGGCGGAACGGACGGTTCTCTTTATGGGCGTATGGATATCATGAAGTGGAGCAACCTGATCGAAGATGTAGCCGAAGTGCATCTTTTTCCAAGAAAAGAGATGCACCTCAAGTTTTCCTATCACAGGTTCAAACTTGCCGATGCCAACGATGCGTGGAGCTACTACAAAAAGTACAACAAACCGGGCAATCATTATGATGACCTTGGTGATGAATACGATGCAGAGTATAAATGGCGCTACAGCAGGGAAGTGGAGTTACAGGCTATCTATGCCTATTTCGATGCGGGTGCGTTTGTAAAGCACAATGTCGCAGACAATGATGCACAAAGATTCTTTTTGCAGTTAGAGTATTTTTACGGAAGATAGCATGGTTGAGACGATAGAACGTGATAAAAACGACCTTTTTCACTACAGCTGGGGTGAGCGTTTTTTCAAAAATCCAAAGACCCTGTTTGTGGTGCGCAGCATTGCACTCGGTCTTTTTGTCTATGCGCTTGTATATGGATTTATCCATCCCAAAAGTTCGCAAAACCACTTTACGACGGCGATATTTTGGTCCTTTTTCTGGCCTTTTTTCATGTTTCTCTCGCTTCCCACACTTGGAGCCTATTTCTGTTCCATCTGCCCGCTGGCATTTGTCGGGAAAAAGCTGATCCACCGAAAAGGCAAAGCGCTGAGGATGCCGAGATTTTTGAAAAATCCCTATATCAGTCTGGGAATCGTTCTAGTGGTTTACTGGGGGTTGTTCTACGCTTTTCCAAGTGTTTTTGCCAAGCCCATAGCCGTGGCATTTTTTTACACCTCGTTTACCATTTTGGCATTTTCTTTTTACTTTCTTTTTAAAGATATGAGCTACTGTGCCTATATCTGTCCCATCAGTGCCATTCGCAACGCTTTTTCGCGTATCTCTTTTATGTGGCTTGGCAGTTATGAGAGTGCCTGTGTCTCGTGTCATACTTATGAGTGTGCCAAAGCCTGTGAATTCGGTCAGTCCCCTTTTAATTTCAACAAAAACAACTCGATGGGAGACTGCACCTTGTGCATGGACTGTGCCAATGCATGTGCCGCTATCCATTACAAGGTCAAGGGATTTGGATTTTCTTTGCTCCAACCCATAAAAAAAGCGCGCGCGGTGGATGTGTGGGCATACATTTTGCTTTTTGTGTTTATGACGCTGACGATGAAGATAGATGCCAATCTCAATCATTCGGCATTTGGCGACTACCTTCCGTGGGTTTGGATGGGCAAGAAACTGCATGCCTTTTTTCCTAAAAGCCCGCTCGATTTCGATGCGGTTTTGACGCTGCTTGTCGCACTTTTTTTGACTCTTTTCCCCGTTTTTGTCGGTTTTAGCAAAGCGGCACAAATCTTGAAACAAAAGAGAGAGGAACTGTTTCTTTTGATAGGCTATGCCTATGCTCCGCTTGCGCTTGTCGCATCCATCGGCGTAGCGCTCAAGAGCTTTTTTACACGCTATTTTCACAGTGTCATCAACGGTTTTATCGAAGCGTTTAGTCTGCCGTTTCATTTTATAAAACCGCTGGCAAGCCAAGGTGCTCCATGGCTTGTTTGGTTTGGTATCTTTGACTATATTGCCGTTGCTTGGACGCTTTTTTTGTTGTTTAGGCGCATTAGACTGCTGCAATCTCCGGCACGAAACAGAGAAAAAATGAAAGCTTTTTTCTGGCTTGCTTTATTGCCTCTTGGTTATCTGTTTATTGTTTTGATTTGATATAATCCCGGATTTTGCATTAGAAATTTGCAAATCTACGCCAATCATTCGCACAATGAGCATTCATAGAATTTTTGGACTACCAAAAAGGTAGCCGCTGCAAATTCTCTAAACGCTCCTAATGCAAAGCATTAGCGTATCTTTTATCAAATTCTAATGCAAAATCCGGGATAATCAACTGCTTAGTTGATTTTTTAGAAGGTACACTATGTGGAAAAATTTCGTCGATTACTTGACGGTTGATCTTATGGGTCTGCAAGGCAGACTCAATGAGACGATCAACTTTTTTATATACGATACGGTAAAAATTCTCTTTTTGCTTGTGGTCATCATCTTTGCCGTATCCTATCTGCGTACTCACTTCAACACCGAGTATGTCCGTGCGCATCTTCAAGGGAAGTCGGAGTTGTATGGAAATGTGCTTGCCGCACTCTTTGGGATCATCACACCCTTTTGTTCATGTAGCGCGATCCCGCTCTTTTTGGGCTTTTTGCAAGCGCGCATCCCACTTGGGGTAACATTCTCCTACCTTATCAGCGCGCCAATGAACAACGAGATCGCCATTGCGATGCTTTTTACTCTTTTTGGGTGGAAGGTGACTGCCATCTACATCGGCTTTGGGCTTTTTGTCGCGATAGTGGGCGGTTTTGTCATAGGGCGATTCGATCTTGAGAAGTATGTGCTTATCCCTGTTCAACCTATAAACGAGAAGCTTGAAGCCGGCGAAGTGAAGATGAGTGCCAAAGAGCGTACAAAAGAGGCATGGGAGTACACTTGGGACATCGTCAAAAAGATCTGGCCGTATGTGCTTGCGGGTGTTGGAGTAGGAGCGTTTATCCATGGGTATGTTCCTGCGGACTTCATCGCCAAATACGCTGGAGGGGAGAACTGGTACGGTGTGCCGTTAGCGGTCATCCTCGGCATCCCGATGTACTCCAATGCCGCCGGGGTGATGCCGCTTGTGGAGGTACTGACAGACAAAGGGATGCCAATGGGTACGGCACTTGCCTTTATGATGGCTATCACGGCTTTGAGCCTTCCTGAAGCGATGATACTCAAAAAGATACTCCATACCAAACTGATCGCCATTTTCTTTGGGATTGTCGGAGTGGGTATAATTTGTATTGGTTATCTTTTCAACTACATTTTAAAATAGGCGTTATTTGATGAATCATGCGCAAGAGCCATTTGAAAAAGTCATTCCTTCTTTATGGGAGTTGCTATGGGCATTTTTTGTTATCGGTTTAACGGCATACAGTATTGCGATGCTTCAACAGCTCAAAACTCTTGTCGTAGGCAGAAAATGGCTTACGCAAGAGGAGATGGATGAGGGTTTGGCGATGGTGCAGCTCTACCCTGGACCGATCATGTTCAATCTTGCAACATACGCAGCGTATCGCATTAAAGGGTTTTTAGGTGCGCTTCTTGCAACATTTTTGTTTGTACTTCCGTCATATCTTTTGATGGTACTGCTCTCGTGGCTCTATTTCAATTATGGCAATGTCGCCTGGGTACATCCGATTTTTATTGCTCTTGAATCGATGGTCATAGGGATTATCATGCATATCACTTTCGACTTTGCAAACCGCTACATCGATGGTGGAAAGACAGCTTTTATCTCAGCTATGGCATTTATTTTACTGCTGTATAAAATCAATGCATTTTGGGTGATTCTTTTAGCCGTCGGTTTAGGTCTGCTCTTTTTCCGGCGTGAAAATATGAGCCCTCAAGGTAAAGAACGAACGCAGCATATTAGCATACCGGGTGCGTGGAAATGGCGGCTTGCGGCGATGATTGTCAGCATATCTGTTTTTGTTGCCTTTATTGCTTTTGCACTTTTGTACAAAAGTGAACTCAGCACACTTTTTTTGTCCATGTTTAAAGTAGGCGCGGTCGCTTTTGGAAACGGTATGACCATTATGCCGCTCTTGCAGCAAGAAGCTGTGATGTCACACCATTGGCTCAGTATGCAGGAATTTGCCGACGGCATTGCTTTTGGACAGATCACGCCTGGGCCGTTTTTAATTACAGCGACATTTATAGGCTATAAAGTTGCCGGACTTGCAGGAAGTCTGCTTGCTACGGTAGGGATGTTTTATCCATCCTTTTTTTATACGATCGTTATGTCGGAGATCTATTCAAAAATCAAAGATTATCTCCTTATTCGCAGAGGGCTCAAAGGGATTTTGGCAGCCTTTACGGGTATGCTCTTTTTCGTTCTGCTCTCTATGGGCAAAGTGAGTCTTGTCTCACCGGCAGCGTATATCTGGGCGGCGGGAGCACTTATAGCCGTGCGCTATTACAAGTTCAATATTTTATGGATATTTTTAGGAGGCATTACCGTGGAAGCGGGATTGTTGCTTTTCGGGATTTCAATTTTTTAGGAGGAAACAGTGAAGATAGAGATTTTGGGTACGGGATGTGCGAAGTGCATCGCACTGGAGAAGACGACGCGTGATGTGGTCAAAGAGCTTGGAGAGGATATAGAGGTGGTCAAAGTGGATGACATTATGGAGATCATGAAATACAACATCCTCAGTATGCCGGGTTTTGTTATAGATGGTAAACTGCTCTCTACGGGAAAGGCTTTGAGTGCCGAGCAGGTAAAACAGTTCATAGAGGAAGCAAAAAACGTATAGATGGAAACTTTACCCGCTTTTTTGAACGACTTGTTGCATGTACACTCGATTCTTGTCTTTGTGGGTGCGTTTTTGGCAGGAAGCATTACGGCTGCTGCTCCCTGTTCGCTTGTAGCCGTGCCGCTGCTTGTTGGAAGTGCGGTTGCGCTCAACAAAGACCTCGATGGCAAAAAGAAGGCACTCTATACCTATGCCTTTACCCTTTTGTTCGCACTTGGTGTGGCTGTGAGCTTCTCCATCCTCGGCTTTATCGTCGCGAAGTTTGGCGGGTTTTTTTCCGTTGCGCCGATGTGGGCGTATATCGTTGCCGGAGTGGTGAGTTTTGCCATAGCGTTGTATGCCTTTGGAATGTTTGGGGAGTTGGACAAGGGTGTTATGATTGAAAAACTCCTCCCTTTTAGACTCTTTGGAGGATTTTTGATAGGGGTCGTTTTT
>JALUFE010000038.1:0-6481 GCA_027052175.1 Helicobacteraceae bacterium
TATAAAGAAATCCTTAATATCATGATTATCATATTATGACCGGACAAAAGAGTTTTCCTGGAGAAATCTCTTTGACTGAAACCGGGATTTAATATTTTTTTGATATAGTAACCCGGATGAAAACACGACGAAACAATACAGCAAACAGAAGAAAGAAAAAGAGCAAAAAGGCAGGCAGTAATCGGATTTTACACTATCTTGTCTGGGTACTTGCCTTCATCGCCGCTTTTTTGGCATTTTTTTTGGCAGGGTACTATGTGGGATATGTCCATGCAAAAAAGGAAACGACGCTTGAGACAAGTAAAAAAGAGAGGCAGCGTCAGGCTGCACTCGACAAACTTGAACACAGCATCAGGCAAAAGGAAAATCTCAATAAAAAGCTTGAGGAGATTTTAAAAAAAGAGCGCAGGTACGATGTAACGGCGGCACATGAGACGCAAGAGCCAAGCGTGCTGAAACCTCCGGCAAAAAAGCCGCAGAAGCATCCGCTGCATCACGCGCGACTGGCTATCATCTTCGATGATGTCTCTTTCCCTTCGCAGGTGCATGCGATCAAGAGTCTCGGGATCAAAGCGACGATGAGCTTCTTCCCTCCCAGTTCGATCCATCCCCATACGCCGGAACTTGCAGCCAAAGAGAAGTTCTATATGATTCATTTGCCGATGGAAGCGATGCACTTTCATAAAGAGGAACCCTATACACTGCGAGTCGGTGAGAGCGAAGAAGACATCGAAGATCGCATACGCTCCATCCGCAGACTTTTCCCTCGTGTGCATTATATCAACAACCATACCGGCAGCAAGTTTACGGCTGACAGGGAGTCTGTAAAGAGGCTGATCCGCGTGCTCGATCGCAATCATATTCACTTTATCGACAGCAGAACGACGGCACAGACACAAGTGCCTTATGTTATGAAACTGTATCATCACAGATATGTTGCTCGGGATGTTTTTTTGGATCATAAAGGAGATGTCGCCTCTATCAAAAAACAGATCGCTTTGGCGGTGAAATTGGCAAAACGAGACGGAGAATGCATTGCCATCGGGCATCCGCATCCCAATACAATTCGAGCGATTGCCCAGTCCAAAAATCTTCTTAAAAGCGTTGATTTGGTTTATGTCTATGAACTGTATCGATAACGCCTCTTTTTTGGAAGGTACTTCTTTGGAAGGACGCCGGATTTACTACAAGGGTTTTTTGAATCTTTTGCAAAAAAGACGTGTGAGTATCGTTGGATCGCGAAAGCCAAACGGTTATGCTCGGCGGATGACGCATGAGATCGCTTTGAAACTGGCAAAAAGAGGGGTTTGTGTCGTCAGCGGTGGCGCGATGGGAATCGATGCCGTCGCACATAAAGCTGCAGGAACGGCAAATACGATTATGGTCGCTGCTACGGGACTAGATATACGCTATCCCGCTGTCAACAAACATCTTATTGCCGAAATAGAACAAAAAGGGCTTGTGCTTTCACAATTTGGGGAGAGCACACCTGCGCGTCCTTACCATTTTCCGCTTCGAAACGAGCTCACCGTCGCTCTTGGAGAGGTGTTGGTCGTTACCTGTGCCGAACCCGACAGCGGCAGTATGCGCAGCGTAGAGTATGCAAAGAAGCTCGGCAGAGAGATCTTTGTTCTGCCGCATAGGCTTGGGGAGAGTGACGGAACAAACGCATTGCTCAAAGAGGGAGATGCAACACCCATTTTTGATATCGACGCTTTTGTCGGTCGTTTCAGTACGGATAGAGAGGAGATTGCGGATGAATTTTTGCTTTTTTGTGGGACATATCCCTCTTATGATGAAGTGGTCAGCCGCTTTGGGGGTAAGGTTTTCGAGTACGAACTTGAGGGGAAGATTATCGTCAAAGAGGGGAGGGTGTACCCACTTTAAATAATGTGATTTTTATAATTACTTAACAAAAGAGTATATTTCAGTTTCAAATCGGCAAAGACTGCCGGCGGTATCTCACCGACTTCCAATGACTGCAGGGCGGCGTACTCTACACAAAGAGTCCGATATGTTTCCGTTTTTTTTCTCTTTTTCAAAAAAAGAAGCGTGCTTTTAATCCCAAGACGCAGAAACTCAAGTGCTGCAATGCGCATATACTCTCGTGCCCGCTCTATCTCTTTCGTTTCGCTCAATCGCAATCCTACATGTCTACTCAGATGAGTAAGTGCGTCGAAAACGGAATCGATGGCGCTTTGATGCAGCAATGCGGAGGAGTCTGAATGCATATAATCGAGTTGTTCCGCTTTTTGTATGCGTTCGTAGATTTCATCGTGGAGCTTTTTGCTCTGCATCAGCGCTTCATACTCCGCTGCGAAACGGGTAGTATCGATGCGTTCTGGGGTGTCGGCGGGTTTGATGCTTTTACTCTTTTCTATCTCGAAAAGAGAATTCGCAATCGTCTCTATCAGCGTTACGTACGTTTTTGAAGCTTTGAGCAGGGCTTTACTCTCTACCTCTTCTTTTATTTTTTGTGTAAGAGTCGTTATCTCTTTGAGACGGAGTGGTTTTGTTTTTGTATACTCAAGAGCACGTTTGAGTGAAAAAGAGCCGAATTTTACGATGAGTTTTAAAAATGCAAGATACTCCTCTATCGTGATGTCGCGCTTGAAGAGATTCTGGAGTATGTGAAGCGCCTCTTCCATCTCTTTGTAGGGGCGTTTATCGAAATAGATTTCATATTTTTTCAAAAAGAGTTCGAAATATAGATAGTTGCGCAGAGCCGCATCGTTGAGTTCTCGCATAATTACTCCTCATAAATAAGATGCATTATACTATAAAATAAGCATTGCGTCACCGTAGGAGTAGAAGCGGTAGCGATGCTCTATGGCTGTCTCATATAGTTCGAGCGTTTTTTCCAGACCTGCAAAAGAGGCGACAAGCATAATGAGTGTCGATTTCGGCAGGTGAAAGTTTGTCAGGAGATGATCGACTCGTTTTGGAGGATTGCCCGGATGTAAAAAGAGGTTGGCTTCACCTCTGGCTTGGTTGGTTCTTGCATAGTATTCGATCGTGCGCGTAGTGGTCGTCCCAACGGCTAAAACGGGTATATCGGAATCAAGCAGCTCTTTGGCTTTTTGCGGTATCTCGTAGTACTCCGAGTGCATAGGGTGGTCGGTGATGATTTCGGTTTCTACGGGTTTGAAGGTGCCACTGCCTACATGAAGAGTTACTTGGGCAAAGGGATGCGCAGCGGTTACACGCTCATAGAGCTCTTCTGTAAAGTGAAGTGATGCCGTTGGTGCGGCAACGGCTCCCTCTTTTTTGGCAAAGACACTTTGATACTCCTTTGCATCGAGTGTTTCATCCTCTCGTTGCAGATATGGAGGCAGAGGGATATGACCGATCTCGTCGATGATGTTTAACAGCTCTTCAAAACGCAATTCTTTTTCATTTTGAAAAAAGCGTACAATTCTGCTACCGTCGGTTTTCAGCTCCACAATATGTGCTTTGAGTGCCGCATCGAATTCTAAAACCGTTCCTTCCTTGACACGTCCACGAATATAGACGCTGACATCGAGAGCATTCAGCGGACGGTTGATAAGCAGCTCCACTTTGCCACCGCTGTTTTTCTTGCCGAAGAGTCTGGCTTTGATGACTTTTGTATTGTTGAATATCAAAGCGGTATCTTTTGGGATAAAACGTTCAATATCATGAAATACGGCATGTGTTAGCGTATCTGTTTTTCGGTCGTAGACAAGCAGTTTGGCGCTGTCTCTTGGAGAGGCGGGATAGGCTGCTATGAGCTCTTTAGGCAGAGAAAAATCATAGCTACTCGTTAAAAGAGGGCTACTTGGCACTGCCATCTTCCGGATTTGTGGAGACCGTTTGCGATGCTCGCATTTTCTCTTCGAGTGCTTCCGTTTCCTCTTCTTCTTCTTCTTCTGCTTCCTCTTCTTCTGCTTCCTCTTTTGGCGCAGGATTGACAATCTTGACTATCAAAATGGAGACTCCATAAAGGATGATAAGCGGTCCTGCCATCAGTAGCTGGGTGAGGACATCCGGCGGAGTGAGGAGAGCGGCAATGATGAAAATGATAACGATAGCATACTTGAAAAAAGCCGTCATCTGTTTGTCGTCTATGAGTCCCAGAAGGGCTAAAAAGTAGGAGAAAACCGGCAGTTCGAACGCCAGTCCGAAACCGAACATAATCTTGGTAAAGAAGCCGACGTAATCTTCAATGTTGATAAGCGGCGTAAATTTGAAGCTCCCAAACGTAATGAGAAAATTAAATCCAAACGGGGTAACGACATAGTAAGCGAAAAGAACCCCTATGACGAACATCGTCGTTCCGCCAAAAATGAAGGGGAGTATCATCTTTTTTTCATGGGCGTACAGACCGGGTGCTATAAAGAGCCATATCTGCCATAGTATGATGGGAAGTGCCGCAACGATGGCAGCGAAAAAGGAGACTTTAAGTGCAACAAAGAAAGCTCCACCAACCTGTGAAGTCGTCACCATTCCGTTTGCGGCGTTGATGGACTTTTTGCCCACTTCGATCAGCGCATCGTTGAGTGGCTGTACCATCCAGTCAAGGAGTATCTCATGAAAGTAGAACATAACAAAAAACATCACTATAAGCGCTCCGGCGCTGATAGCGAGTCTTTTTCGAAGTTCGACTAAGTGGGGACGAAGTTCCTCAAACATCTTTTTTCTCTTCTCTTAGTGGATTCTTTTGCGTTTTTGTTTCTGATTCGGTGAGTTTTGCAACCTCTTCTTCAACCGTGCTTTTTTTCTTGAAAGTCGGTTCCTCATATCTTGGTTTGACGGGTTTATCCACTTGCGGCGGTGTTTCATCCTCTATAAGAGAGTTGATCTCATCGTTGAGTGAGTGGACGTTGACGGTGGCGTTGATCTTGTTTTCAGCTTCGAGAAGCTTCTGTTTGTATTCAAGCGCCTCTTTTTTGATGTCTTCAAGATGTATCTCCTCGTTGATAGACTCTTTGACACTGTTGACCGTCTGTTTCATACTGCGGAAAAATTTCGCTATTTCCACCATAGTGGAAGGAAGCTTGTCGGGACCTAAAAAGAGTATGGCGATAACGGCGATCACAAGCAGTTCTGAAAAACCCATACCAAACATATTGAAAGCCTTTTAACCGAATCTTACGTTTCGTTGCATAGAGTACACGATACGGATGTATAAGGTCGGTTCTGTTTTTTGTCGAGATTTTATCTAATTATTGCTTAAAAACAGAGCTATTTCATCTGCAAGAAGAAAATCCGGATTGAAGTAACGGCCTTTTTTGAAGTGAAGCTTACCCTCTTGAGTGAGAATCTCCGCCTGTTTGCGCTCGATATTGTCAAGAAGTTTTTCATCCACTCCGATGCGGCTTCGAAGTCCCAGAAAGATTTTTTCAAACTTCATATCTTCCTCTGATAGTTTTTCTATCTCCACATTGGTGGGATCGTCGATGTAGGCTTCGATATTTTTTTGAGGATACAGGCGCATGTTCTCTTTCTTGCCGACAGCTCCTGCACCCGCACCGATATAATCTTTATAGCTCCAGTATCCGAGATTGTGCCGACTTTCATACTGACCGAAATTACTGATTTCATACTGGGTGAAGCCCTGTTTCTTTATAGCTTCAAAGAACCATTTCGTCTGTTGTATTCGTTCATTGGAAATGTGCGGCTTTGCGGCGAAATTTGTATTTTCTTCTATCGTCAGTGCGTAAGCACTTAAATGGTCGATAGGGAGAGAAAAAGCATAGTCGAGATCTTTTTGCAGCAGCTCTTTCGTATCACCCATGACGGCGTAGATCAAATCGATCGAAATATGCCTGAAACCTGTTTTGTGAGCGTTTTTTACCGCCGAAACTGCCTGTTTGGGAGAATGGGCGCGGTTGAGAAGCTTCAGTTTGTCGGCATCGAAGCTCTGAACTCCGAAACTGATGCGGTTGACTCCCAGAGCGTACATCCCCTCCAGCCACTCTTTCGTGGCGCTGTTAGGATTGGCTTCGCTTGTTATTTCCGCATTTTCCATTATATAGGGAGAGAGTTTTTGAAATATCGGCTCATAGAGCTTCGGAGCCACGGTAGAGGGTGTTCCGCCGCCTATAAAAAGTGTCTCGATGGAGTTTTTCTGCGCTCCGAAACGTTCAAGTTCGTTTTCAAGCTGCAGCAGCAGTGCCTGCATATACTCTTTTTTGAGATGGAATCTGTCAACGTAGGAGTTGAAGCTGCAGTAATGGCACTTCGAGTCGCAAAAAGGGATATGAATATACAAAAGCATGGAAAAATAGTACAAAGTTTGGGGAAATGAAATATTAATGGTCGTTGGGCATCGGTCAGGTGTGGATAGTGGTTTCTTCTTTACCAATTGTCAATGATGAATGACCAATAACTACTTTCCGTTTAAACCAAACATAATTACAACTTTTGTATAATCGCCTCCGGACTTTTTATAAAATTTTTTCAGGAAAATTGTGTAAAAAGTCTAATAGACTTCTGGCAAAACTCCTAAACAGTCTCAGAG
>JALUFE010000038.1:6491-15640 GCA_027052175.1 Helicobacteraceae bacterium
CTTTGTTAGATAACCTTCACCGTAGCGCCCGCTACGGCTCAGAACATCTGCCTTGATTAAAACTCTCTTGATAACGCTGAGACTACTTAGGAGTTTTGCAAGAAGTCTAATAAATACACTGGAACATACTATGAGCAAAAACAAAAAATACCGTCCCAATGTCGCTATGATCATCCTCTCGCCGGAATATCCGAAAAAAAAGAAAATTTTCATCGCACAGCGCAATGATATCAAGGGGATTTGGCAGTTTCCGCAAGGCGGGATCGACAAGGGTGAAGAGGTCAAAGAGGCGCTTTTTCGAGAACTTGAAGAGGAGATCGGTACGAACGCTGTGGAAATCGTTGCGGAGTACCCGGACTGGATAAGCTACGATTTTCCCGATAAGATCGCCAAAAAAATGAAGCCGTATGCGGGGCAGAAACAGCGCTATTTTCTTCTCAAGCTCGCTAAAGATGCAAAAATCAGACTCGATACGAAACATCCGGAGTTTGATGAGTACAAATTTGTGGATGTTGGGAAGGTACTTGAATATACTGCGCATTTTAAAAAACCGGTATATGAGACAGTGTTGAATTATTTTAAAAAAGAGGGACTTTTGTAATGTTGATCGTTCAAAAATTCGGTGGAACAAGTGTGGGAGATCTGGATCGCATCCAAAATGTCGCACAGAGAGTGGCCAGAACAAAAGCAGCCGGCAACGATGTCGTTGTGGTCGTTTCCGCCATGAGCGGCGAAACGAACAAATTGATAGGGTATGCGGAGCATTTCAGTAAAAATCCAAGACGAGAAGACATGGATATGCTGTTGAGTTCCGGAGAACGTGTTACTGCGGCACTGCTTTCCATCGCACTCAACGAGATGGGGCATCCGGCCGTTTCGATGAGCGGAAGAAAAGCGGGGATTGTCACCGACGAGGTACATACAAAGGCGCGTATCGAGGTGATTGACCCCTCTGCGATGCAAAACGAGCTCCAAAAAGGGAAGATTGTAGTCGTTGCAGGTTTTCAGGGAGTTACACCCGAGGGAAATGTTACGACACTCGGACGTGGCGGGAGTGATCTCAGTGCCGTTGCCATCGCAGGAGCGTTGGGAGCGGATCTGTGTGAGATATATACCGATGTTCCGGGTATCTTTACTACCGACCCGCGGATAGAGCCAAAAGCGAAAAAACTTGAAAAGATTTCATATGACGAGATGCTCGAACTTGCGAGTCTCGGGGCGAAGGTTCTGCAAAACCGTTCGGTCGAGCTTGCAAAGAAACTCGATGTCAATCTCGTTACACGAAGCAGCTTCAGCGAAGAAGAGGGAACACTTATCACAAAGGAAGAGAATATCATGGAAAAACCATTAGTCAGCGGCATTGCGCTGGATAAAAATCAGGCACGCGTCTCTCTTATGGGCGTTAAAGACAGACCGGGTATTGCAAGTGATATCTTCAATGCACTTGCCGAAGCAAACGTCAATGTCGATATGATCATCCAGAACAAGGCACACAACGGGAAGACAAACATCGATTTCACTGTTCCAAAAACCGATCTGAGCGATGCAAAAAATGTCGTTGCGAAGTTCGTCGATAACAATGAAGTGGAAGCTGAGTCCTACAACGAAGCTATCTGCAAAGTGAGCGTTGTTGGAGTGGGGATGAAGTCACACTCCGGTGTCGCCGCAAAAGCCTTTTCGACGATGGCGAAAGAGAACATCAACATCAATATGATTTCCACAAGTGAAATCAAAATCTCTATGGTAATCGATGAAAAGTACGGTGAACTCGCCGTGCGCAGTCTGCACAGTGCATACGAATTAGACAAGTAGGCCGATGCAGGATTTCGCACACTGGAGTCTCGATGCGATTCGCGCAGAGGGAGCGAGTCTGAGCTGGCTGGAGGAGATGCGTTTTGAGTGGGTCATCCCTACTGCGGCTTGTTTGCATGAGATACTTCTGGGTAAAACACTTGTCCTTATAACGGACAAAAATCGTGAATGGTTTGGGACGTATATCCTCCACAAGATCAATGCCGAGCGTCCGGATCGTCCTCTTGTCCCTGTTGTCGGTATTGAAAGTATCTATCCCTATTATGATGCGCTGCAAGGCGGAGAGATGATCGATATGCTTGAAGATATGCTGCGTCTTGCTTTTGGAGACAGATTCCTTTTTTGGTATATTGGAAGAGGGGAGGACAAACGCGCCGACATCGCAAAAAGGCGGGACGACACCTACTTTTGGATTTTCGATGAAGATTATCAAAGCAGTTTCAAACTCAACTCCCACGATTCGCATCTCGATATCAAACTGCTTCAGCTTTTTAGACTGTTCGATCAGTCTCTGAATGCGGCAATGTTTGGAGAGGCAGATGTCACCGCGTAGAAGTGAAATCATCATTACCGATGATGTCGAGGTATATGCGGAGAAACTCAAAGAGGAGTTAAGTGACAGTCGCGTCGTTTTGTTTGTGAAAGAGAAGTTTCTCATAGAAGATGCCAAAGCGGTTATCGCCGAAGCGTATATCAGTGAAGAGCGTGAGAAGTATCTTGTCATCGCTGCAAAAGAGTACAACATCTACTCTCAGAATGCGCTGCTGAAAGTCCTGGAGGAGCCGCCGAAAAATATCATTTTCATTCTTGTCTCTCCCAGTAAGTCCTCTCTGCTTCCAACAATTCGCTCGCGTCTGCCCGTGCGAAAAGAGGAGCAGCACACTATGCCCTCCTCTCTTGAGATCGATCTGAAACGGTTGGATATACAGGGTGTGTTCGAGTTTGTATCGCAGCATAAAAACAGCTCACGCAATGAGATGAAAAAGCTTGTTGAAGCGCTGTATATACAGGCACTCAAACAGGATGTGCAGCTTAAAGAACGTGAGATAGAAAACTTTGATATGGCTTATCGTCTTATTGAACTCAATGCAAGAGGATCGAGTGTATTGCTCCTGATACTTATGGGGTTAGTGCATGAAAATTAGACGAATAAGCAACGATATCGCGGTGAAAAAGTACATCAAGGCACTCGATGTCGATCGAGGCGGAGTTTCGATCCTGGAAGCCAAGCACAGACACTATCTGATCGAGATCAAGGAGCTTCACGTAGGAGCGGCGAACATTCTCAAGCAGGATGCCTTGAGTGTCGGAGCCGATCTCGCCGTACCAAAGGGAACGATCGTCGCAGAGCGGCCGCGGGTGGATGCACTACTCATAGGCACGAAGCGGGAGCTGATGAGGCTTGCATCCAAAGAGAAGATGCAGCCCTTGGGTCTCAAGGAGGTTGCCGCTTATCTGGAACGTGTATTACAGATTCAAGAGAGCAAAAAAACGAAAGTGATGGGCATCGTCAATGCCAATGACGACAGTTTCTACTCCGGAAGCCGCTTTTTGGGAAGCGATGCTATCAAAACGATGGAGTGCATGATTGAAGAGGGAGCGGACATCATCGATGTCGGAGCGGTCTCTTCACGGCCGGGCGCGGCTTTTGTGGATGAAGATGAGGAGCTTGCACGTATCTCTCCCATCGCCGATGCGATTTATGAGCAGAAACTTTATGAGAAAGTGCGTTTGAGTATAGATTCCTATGCGCCCAAAGTGATAGAGTATGTACTGGAGCGTGGTTTTGGCATAGTCAACGATATCACCGGTTTTGAAGATGACAGAGTGTGTGAGCTGACTGCGAAGTACGATGCGGCTGCCGTGATTATGCATATGCAAGGAAGCCCGCAGACGATGCAAAACAATCCGGCATACAGGGATGTGGTCGAAGATGTTTACGGCTATCTGCATCGACAGGCACAAAAGGCCTCGTCATACGGGATAAAAGAGATCATTCTCGATGTCGGCATAGGATTTGGAAAGACGCTGGAGCATAACATTGCTCTTTTACAGCATCTGCCGCACTTTCGCACACTCGGTTATCCGCTTCTTGCAGGCGCATCGAGAAAGTCCATGATAGACAAGATTTCTCCAAGTCCTGTCGCGCGGCGTCTGGGCGGTACTCTTGCACTTCATCTTTATGCTGCGCGAAACGGAGCCGATATAGTGCGTGTCCATGATGTTTATGAACATGTTCAGGCGTTTGCGGTGGAGCAGGCGTTAAAATAATTTTTTCAGTTTTGCAAAGAGTGTCTTTTTCCCTTTTGTTTCTTTTTGCTGATGCACTTGCAGCTCTTTGACGTTTTCTTTCAGATGGAGGCGGTATTCGAGCTGTGCCCTGATACGTCTTAGTTCTACGGGCTCTATAAGGTACTCCTTTTTTTGCATCATTCCCCTTTGTTGATGTAGTTCATCAATTCACGTACCGCTTCTTCGTTTTTGATCCGGAATTTGATCTCGATACGTCTTGACGCCTCCTTGTCCTCTTTGCCGTTTTTGAGAACAGGTTCTGCAAAGCTACGTCCACTTGCAGTGAGATATTTGCGAAAGAGCGGACGTTTGTTCGGAAATTCTTTGTAGAGAAACTCCATCACCGCGAGTGCCCGTTGCTGAGAGAGATAGAGATTGTAAAGGTAACTTCCGTCGCTGTTGGTGTGGCCTTCTATTGTAATCGTACTGATATATTTGCGGATTTTCGGATCATCCAGCAGGGCTGCTACATATTTCCCAAGCAGATGTTTGAGTTTCTTTTTGGCTTCGGGTTTGAGTGTTGCGGAACCTTGATTGAAGAGGATGTTGGAGGCAAAACGTACCGCTCCGCTTTTTGGGTCGATGCGAATCGAGTCTTTGAGTTTCTCTTTGAGTGCTTTGACAACGGTGATCTTGATGCCGGTGAGATTTTTGATCTTGAGTTTGGTTATATTGAGATCTTCGACCACTTTTTGATACGCTCTTTTTTTGAGCAGAAGCGCTTTTTGCAGTTGTGCAATTTCGCTCTCTTTGAGGTGGATCGTGTTTGTCTGTTGGACCAGCATCGACTGATACAGACTGTTTTCTCGTGCGAGTCTGTTTTTGGTCGTGTTGCATTCATCGAGCTCTTCATTGGTGGCAAGCAAAAGTGCCTTTACTTCGTCAAGCTCTTTTTGTGTCAAACTCATTTTGGCGGATCTGATTTCTATGTCGTTTTTGAGTGAGAGGATTTCCCCTTTGAGATCATCGACTTCGCTTTGCAGTCTGCTGATCTGCATAGCGAGGTGGAGATTCTTTTCCATACTTTTTTGGAGTTTCTGTTTAATGAGGCGAAGCGTTTTTTTCTTTTTGGCGAGTTCTTTTTCACTAATGTGCAGGGCTTTTTTCTCTTTCTCAAGATCGGTTCGAAGTGCACTGAGATCGCTTTGGATCAGCATCGTTTTGACGACGATCGCTCCAACGACCAGTATGAAAACAAAAAGCAGACCCGCCATCAGGTCCGCATAGGAGATCCAGAAGTTCTGTTCGTTGTTTTCACTACTTTTTTTATACATAAGAACCTACTTGAGCTTGGAGAGGGTCTGAACGATCTGTGCGGTTTCGGAGTCGATGATCTGCAGTGTGTTTTTGAGTTTTTCCAAAAATTTGTTGTCGAACTCTTCGACCTGCTTGTCAAATTGTATCCCGATAGAATCGATATCCGCCTTCATCTTCTCGATGTTGTCTATCACCTCCTTGTAGAGGTTTTTCACGTTTTCTGCATTGATATTTGCAAGTGCTTCATTGAGTTTTACGGTATTCTGACTCAAGATTTCCGCTACCATCGTCGCTTGTTTGAATTCTTTTTCCAGTGCTTTGTGGGCCGATTTGAAGTCGATTGTCTGTTCCTGGATACTGATGGCGAAGTTGTTGAGTTTTGCGATGACATCTTCGAGTGTCGCGGAGAGATTTTTTTGCTGATTGGAGATCGACTGCAGTTGATCAGTGCCGTTTTCCAGAAGACCGACAAGCGTTTTTGTCGCCTGCTGCTCCTGAGCGATGATATTTTCAAACACCTCCATACGTTGTGAGAGCGTCTGGTTGAGATCCTGAACGAACTGATCGGAGGAGAGCGTATCGAAAACGGCGTTGAGCTTCTCGAAATTCTCCATACTTTTTTTAAAGTATGTCTGTTCGATCTCCTCTTTTTGCCAAAAGATCTCTTTTGTCGCCTCTTTGATCGTATTTGCATCTTTTTGAAAACGGCTGACACCGCTTTTTTCAAACAGAAGCCACCAGATCGAGAGGAAGATACCGTATATGGAGACATAAAAAGCAGTTCCGACACCGCTTAGCAGTTTGCTGATCTCCTCCTCAAGCCCTTTGGAAGTCATAATGGAGAAATCGGGCATAGAGATGGCGATGCTGATAAACGTTCCCAGAATCCCCAGTGTAGGAAACAGTCCTGCTGCAATGGATGAGAAGTGTTCGTTTCGCAGTGTTTTGGCATAATTTGCCATAAATTCGTCGAGTGAGGCATTGGCTTTTTCTATTCCTGCTATCTTGAGTCTGTTTTTGTTGATGTATTCTAAAAGCTGTTCACTCAACTGTGAAAAGGATTTGCGCAGTTTGCAGGTGGCGTAGTAGGCATTGTGCTTGGAAAAGCCGACAAATATGAGAAATATGATAGCTATCATGATGATGCTGTGTATTTTTATATTGAAGTTGATGATATGGAAGTATCCAAGTAGAGCAAATGCAAAGAGTGCGACAGGGAGGGAGAGAAGTATGACGTATCGCGATTTGCAGTTGCTGTTGTGTGCAAGTATGAGGGAGAGATCCTCAAGTGCTTTTCGACCAAGCATTTTCAGCCTTTCTAACTGACCTTACATAGCAAACATTGCTCTGTAAGATCAGTTTCTAATCTATTCGATACAATTATATCATAAACTTTGTAATCTATTTGATTCGTTTATATCGTGAAATCTCTTTTCGCATTGCATCCGCCTCTTCCTATGGTGTAGGACCGACCGTTTGCTCTTTTCCGAGACGGGGGAAAGGGACTATTGTTTTATGTATGCTTTGAGTATTTCTATTTTTTCAAGCGGTCTGTCGTTGCCTGCACGGCCGGTAGTCGGTACATTTTCTATTTTTCTGACCGTATCCATCCCTTTGACGACATGGCCGAAAATGGTGTAGTTGCCGTTGAGCCATCTTGCGGGTGCTGTTGTTATGAAGAACTGACTGCCGTTGGTGTTCGGTCCTCTGTTTGCCATAGCGAGTACTCCCGGTTTGTCGAAAGTGTAGCCGGGCTTGAATTCGTCCGCAAACGGTCTTTTCCAGATACTCTCTCCTCCCATTCCCGTACCAGTGGGATCACCTGACTGAATCATAAAATTTTTGATGACTCGATGGAAAAGAACATGGTTGTAATATCCCTCTTTCACATGAGTGAGAAAATTCTCGACCGCTTTTGGAGCGACTTTCGGGTAGAGTTCTAGTTCTATATCTCCTTTGGAGGTTTGCAAAACGACATGTGGATTTTGTGCAAAAAGTGCAACGGTGAATGTGAGCAGTATCAGCAATCTTTTCATCTATTCTCCTTTTGGTTGAAAGTCAAGACATATCGAGTTTATACAGTAGCGAAGCCCTGTCGGCAATGGACCGTCGGGAAAGACATGGCCTAAGTGTGCGCCACATTTGGCACAGGCAACCTCCGTGCGTATCATTCCGTGACTGGTGTCTTTGTGCTCTTCTACGGCCTCATTGATAATCGGCTCATAGAAACTTGGCCAACCTGTGCCTGAGTTGAATTTAGTTGCGGCATCAAAGAGAGGATTGCCGCAGCATTTGCAGACAAAGATGCCTTTACCCTTGAAGTCGTTGTATTTGCCGGTAAATGGAGGCTCTGTCCCTTTTTGGCGGCATACGTGGAACTCTTCGGGAGTGAGCTGCTCTTTCCACTCCTCTTCACGTTTGTGTATCTTTTGCATTTGTATCCTTTTGAAGCTCTTTTAGTTTGTGAATGTTATCACACTCCTCCTCATAGAGAATGAAACTTTTTCTTTTACTTGATTTTGCAAGGTATTCAAAAGCGGCATAGTCGCTTTGACAGCTTCGAATACAAAAAGTGTATGTCGCATGGAGAGGTATATGCGCATCGTAGTTGCAGAGTGTCAGTTGAGTTTGGGATTGTTCGCGTAAAGGACGGTCAGTGTCAATAAAGGAGAGCTTTTTAGCCGTAAAACCTTCTATGTCCTCTTTGATCGCTTCAAAATTTTGATCTGTAGTAAAGATAAGGACATCGCTTTGATCGTCGTTTTGTAAAAGTGTGTAGATGCTTTTGATCAAAGTCGGAAATTCTGCCGACTGGATAAATTCGACCGTTCCGTAGTACGAGCGCTCAAGAGGGAGGGTGACATCCTCCCAAGGTGCGTTTACCAGCACAAGCGGCCTGTTCTTTTGGAGTTGTTTGAGATGCGTCAAAAACTGCTCTTCCATTAAAAAGGCGTCGTCGACAAAGAGTATATCGGCGACTTCGGGCATCTTTTTTCTCTCCAGTGAAATCTCTTTTGGGGTGTAGATCGCGATGTCGTTCATATCGAGTACGATCGAAGAGTGTTCTACGATATCCAAGAGAGTCTGTCCGAGTAGCTCTTTTTGGAGGTGTGTCGGAGTGATTACAGCGATGCTCTTTTGTGGATTTTCCAACTTTTCTAAAAGTGCTTTTTGCAGGATTGCCGTGCTTTTACCGCTTTGTCTGTCTCCTCCTACATTTTCAACTCCTTTGAGTTCTTTGTCGATCAGCGAGCGCTGCTCTTGATTTGCAAAGTATACCTTTGTATGATCGAGAATCATGTATTGGGTCAAAATGAAAGGGAGAGTATTGTGGATTGTATAGATTTTTTGCTTTGCTTGCAGTGTTTTTAATTTGTTTTGGATGATTTCGGGAGTTGAATCTTGAAAAAGAATGCGATCTTTCGGAAGAAGCTCCCTAAAACTCTCATCGAGCAGTTCGAATTCCTCTTCCCGGAGTTGTTCCATAATCACGAAGTTGAATATATCTATATCATCGAATGTCGTCAGATCTATAAACTTCTCTTTTATAAAATCTCCGACTCTCTCAAAAGAGAGAGAATTTTCGGATTTTTTTGTATGGGAAGCCTTGGAAGCTTTGGCATGGCGCAGCTCTTCGTAGCTCCACTCTTTGTACTCAAACAGGACAAGACCCGTTTTGGGGATAAAAAGTAAAAGAGGGACGCTTATTTTTTTGGAGCGGTGAAAAATGGGGATGTTTTCAAAAAGAGGGTATCCACTCTCTTTTGCACACTTTTTTAGTTTTGAGA
>JALUFE010000039.1 GCA_027052175.1 Helicobacteraceae bacterium
TTGTACATAAGCTCTTTTTCTTCTTGACTCATTCTTTTGTATTTTACTTCTCTTGGCATTGTTGACTCCTTGGAATCTTTTGCTTCAATTTCAGCAACTTTTATTCCATTCGGTCAGTGCCGCAATGCCTCATTATTTATAATTTGGCTATAATGCAGTATTATGATCAGTGAAAACATCCATTTTGAAACGATTGAAGATCTTAGAGCCAAATTAGCACAGAAAGAGTATACGGATTCGCCGCAGCTGTTGATACAGATATTCTGTGCAAAAGCGGACAGCTCTTTTATAAAGTCGCTGCAGTCTCTTTTTCAAGAGTACTTTGCGGATTCTGCGATAATTGGAACGACGACAGACGGTGTGATCGGTCAAAACGAGGTCTATCATAAAGATATTTCCATTGTCAATTTTACCTATTTTCAACATACCGCTTTGAAATCAGCACTTGTTCGTAATGAGGAGTGTGGTCATAACTTTATGGAGTGTGGCTATGAGTTGATGCAGCGGATCTCGCAAGAAGGTACCCAGGCGGTGATCGCTTTTGCCGATGGTCTGCATACCAATGGTGAAGAGTTTCTCAAAGGCTGCAGTCGCTTTGATGAAGATATTCTTATCGCCGGCGGAATGGCGGCTGATGGCGGGCAGTTTGTCGAAACTTTTGTTTTTGACAAAGAGCAGTTGACATCTGGAGGTGCGGTCGGTGTCTCACTCAGCTCAAAGCAGCTTTACGTGGCGAATTACTACAGTTTCGACTGGTTGCCCATCGGTAAAAAGATGCAGGTGACCAAAGCTTACAAGAACCGTGTCTACGAAGTGGATGAAGAGCGGATTGTCGATATCTACGCAAAGTACCTTGGAAGCGATGTCGCTGCCAAACTTCCGCAGATAGGGATAGAGTTCCCGCTACTGTTTGAAAAGGACGGTGTCTTGGTCGGCAGAGCGGTACTGAGCAAACATGACGACGGCAGTTTGACCTTTGCCGGTAATGTAGAAGAAGGAACAATCGTTCGCTTTGGGGTTGGCAATATCGAGATGATTCTCAAGAACAGCTCTTATCATATCCAAAGACTCATCGATCGTCTTGAAAAGAAGCCGCAGGCGATATTCGTCTACTCATGTATGGCAAGACGAAGATTTTTACACGATTCCATAGAGTATGAACTGACGATGCTGAGCAAAATTGGAAACGTAGCCGGATTTTTCACCTACGGAGAGTTTTTTCACAATCAAAACCAAAACCAGCTGCTTAATGAAACGATGACCATTTTGGCCCTAAGTGAAAGTGGTGAAGAGTTCACAGCAGATATAGATGAAATCGAAGGAGAGAAAAAAGAGTTTGAAATCAGTGCCGAGCATGCAGTGGCTTATCTTGCAAACAAAATCTCCGATGAACTCTCCAATCTCAATGAGAAACTTCAGGAGAAGGTTGATGAAAAGACCAGATATATTTATGTGCAAGCGTATAACGACCGTCTCACCGGACTTCCAAACAGACTCTCTTTGATCAATGATATTGCAAAACATGTCGGATCGACTTTGCTTTTGGTCAATGTGGACGACTTTTCATCGATCAATGATCTCTTTGGGCATATGGCCGGAGATCGCATACTTTTGCAAATGGCATCGATGCTCAAAGAGATTGTGGATGCTTCATGTAATATCTATAAGTTGCCCTCGGACGAGTTTGCCATTATCGCTCCACTCAAACATGGAAAATCCGCCATCGAAGATTTTGCCAAAAAGATTATCTCCCGTATCGAAGAGCAGCAGTTTGTCATCGCAGGAAACCCGATCTATATCGGGGTGACCGTGGCAGCAGCGTATATCAACCAGTCGGGAAGCGGACTGCGCAATGCGGATATGACGCTCAAACTCGCGCGTAGAGAGAACAGGAAGTTTATGTTCTACAATGAAGATTTTGAGCTCGCCAAGCAGTACGAGGAGAACCTCAAAAAAGTACAGTTGATCAAAGAGGGACTCAAAGGCGGGGGTATCGTGCCTTTTTTTCAACCGATAATCGATACCCAAACGGAAGAAATCGTCAAGTACGAAGCGCTTGTGCGTCTACGCGCGGGAGATGAGATCTATCCACCTGCATTTTTTCTGCAAACAAGTGAGAAGTTGAAGTTTTATCATGACATTATGCGACAGATGGTCGAAAAGTCGTTTGCCACAGCAAAGAAACACAATATCCATTTCAGCATCAACCTCTCTTATAACGACTTGACGGATGAGGAGTTCCAGCGCTATCTCTTCGATATGATCAGACAATATGGAGTAAGCGATCTGCTGACGGTAGAGATTCTTGAAACTCAGGCAATCGACTATGAAACGAAGGTGCGCAGTTTTGTCAAAAAGATTCATGATGCAGGAGCGAAGATCGCGATAGATGACTTTGGAAGCGGTTATGCAAATTTCAGGCATATTACGAGTATCGAATGTGACTATCTTAAAATCGACGGTTCTTTGATCAAAGATCTCGACAGAGATAGAGATGCACGGCTTATCGTGGAGACGATCATTGTTTTTGCGCAAAAACTCGGGAAACAAACCGTCGCGGAGTTTGTTCACTCCAAGGAGATTTTCGAGATTGTCAAAGAGCTTGGTATCGACTATGCCCAGGGATATTACCTTGGCAAGCCTGCGATGTTAGAGTAGGTTGAAATATCGTGCTGCCTCCTCTTCATCTTCGCTGAGATTTTCAGGTGCAAAAAGCGGATCTGAAGCCATTTTCTCTTTGATTTTTTCTTTGGCGTAGTCATAAAGGAGGTTGTATGCCTCCTCTTTGTCATCGACAAACCCGATGCCGCTGAACTGATATGAAGGTTTTTCCTGTTCGATGCAAAGCAGGGTCCCTTCGCACTTCTCTTCAAGCACTTCGATCAGCTCTCTGTACTTGATTTCGAACTCGTCCGCATGCCAGCCGATCTCTTCGAGTTTTTTGTCTGCGAACTCGAAAACACCGTCGGCACTTGTATCGTCATACAAAGCGTTGTCATAGTTGAGCTGTACAATCTCTCTGAATGCCTTGGCTGCTTTAATGCCGACTTTCCCTTCGTTTTCGGCTGTTTTGTAGTTTTCACCCAGTATCTCCTGAATCGAGACGGGTTTTGGAGGTGTCAAAGAGGAGATTTTTGGTTTGTGGATTCCTTTGTAGATAACGATCTCGTTTTGCGGCTCAAACGTGATGCTTCCGTCAAGTTTGATGCCAAACTCTTTTTGGGAGTTGATGGCACTCAGTAGTTCGTTTTTGTCTACGATGATGATCTCTTTGAGCAGATTGAATTTTTTCATATTGGACCTTTTTTTTCTAAAAAATATAAACAGTAGCAGGGCATTATAAAAGTTTTTGCTAAATTAGAGTATAATGCGGCAAAATTTTTGTAGCTTTAAGCTATGAACAAGGAAATGAAATGGCACTCAATGTATACTATGACAAAGATTGTGATCTTGAGATCATCAAAAGCAAAACGGTCGCGATGATCGGTTTTGGAAGCCAGGGGCATGCCCATGCAGAGAATCTTAGAGACAGCGGCGTGAACGTTGTTGTCGGCCTTAGAAAAGGCGGAAGCTCGTGGAAGAAAGCTGAAGCCAAAGGGTTCGAGGTTCTTACGGTGGCAGAAGCGACGGCAAAAGCTGATGTCGTTATGATCCTTCTTCCTGATGAAAATCAGGCGGAGATTTACAAAAACGAGATCGAGCCAAACCTCAAAGAGGGTGCGACCATCGCATTTGGACACGGATTTAACATTCATTACGGACGCATCATGCCAAGAGCTGACATCAATGTCATGATGGTCGCTCCAAAAGCTCCTGGGCATACTGTTAGAAGTGAATTCGTCAAGGGTGGCGGTATCCCTGACCTTATTGCAGTAGAAAAAGATCCAAGCGGTAGCACGAAAGCGCTCGCTCTCTCTTACGCTTCCGCTATCGGTGGCGGGAGAACCGGTATTATCGAGACAACTTTCAAAGATGAAACAGAAACTGACCTTTTTGGTGAGCAAGCTGTTCTTTGCGGCGGTGTTTCTGCACTTATCCAGGCCGGTTTCGAGACACTTACCGAAGCGGGCTATCCTGAAGAGATGGCCTACTTCGAGTGTCTGCATGAGATGAAGCTTATCGTCGATCTTATTTTCGAAGGCGGCATCAAAGATATGAGATACTCCATCTCCAATACTGCAGAGTACGGTGACATGGTTTCCGGTCCGCGTGTTATCAACGAAGAGTCCAGAAAAGCGATGAAAGAGATTCTCAAAGAGATCCAAAATGGAAAATTCGCCAAGGATTTCATCCTTGAAGGGCAGGCTGGCTATCCGAGAATGAATGCGGAGAGAAAGAATCTTGCTGCACATCCGGTAGAGGTTACCGGTGAGCGCCTCAGAGCGATGATGCCGTGGATCAAAGCAAACAAAATCGTCGATCAGGACAAAAACTAATCACCTCTTTTTAAAAGCGGAATCCTTCCGCTTTTTTCTTCTTTTATCATCAATAAAAAAGTCTAATATTTTTCCCCGTTTTGATACATTTGAGGATCGAATTCAACGATCTTGTCCCGTCCGCTTTCTTTGGCTGCATAGAGCGCTGTATCGGCAAATTTAATAGCCTGCCAGAGAGATTCAGCCTGTTGTGGATAGTAAGCTATACCGATGCTGAGTGTCTTTTTGAAACTGACATTTCCTGCTTGAAATTCGATATTTTTAAATTTGTCGGCAAGGTTCTGAGCGATATCGAGAACTTTTGATTTTTCAGGATTGTACAGAAGTACGAGAAACTCTTCCCCGCCGTAACGAATCGCCATATCGGCACTTCGAATATTTGTTTTGAGGATGCGTGCGAGCTCTTTGATAACCGTATCGCCAACATCGTGCCCGTATGTGTCATTGACCATCTTAAAGAAGTCGATATCGATCATCAAGACAGCGTATGATTTTTCGGCTCTGTCGGCCTGTTTGGCGAATTTTTCGATGAAGTTTTCGAGAAATCTTCGGTTATACAGACCGGTGAGTCCGTCTTTTAGGGAACTCTCTTTGAGTTTTTGCATCAAGAATTTGCTTTCAAGAACCGGTTTGGCCGCTTCAAGATAATTTTCGATATCTACAAGAGTCGACTGAATCTGATTATATTTATCCATATCGTTTGTATAGATAGAGATGACGATAGCCAGTTCGCTGTTTATATCGAAAGGTATGCAGAGATATTCGGTACCACTGTTTGTCTTGCAGAAATGGCAGACATCCTTGAAATCGATCGAAAGTACCTCGTTTTGTGTTCTGAAGGCTCTACAGAGTTCAGCATTTTTATCGACGTCACTGCAGTCGCACTCTTCGATGTCGCCGCGTTGATGAATGAGTTCACGTTCGTTTTTTTCTTTGTCTATCAGATAAAATTTGTAGTTTTTGATTTCAAAACGCTCTTCAAGGATATAATAAATACGCTCGAAAATATCTTTATAGGTCCGATCGAGTTCGATCGTTTTTTTAAATTTGTAGATGTCGGAGAGTTCGTTGATGATCTTTTTAGACTCTTCCAAGGGATTTTGACAGGTTATTTGCGAGCTTGTTACAAATGTCGAGAGACTGTTTTTGAGATTGTTGAAGGTCGATTCGAGCTTTTCGAAGAGAGTATTGATCTGCTCTACAACCTCTTCCCCTTCTCCTTTGACTCTGAGTGTGATACGTTTGGAGTAGTCCCCCATACGTGCATAACTGATCATTTTGCTGAGTTCATGGAAGAGTGCCATAATCGGTTTGAAGAAGTAGTTGATGGAAAAAAGGGCGATAATGAGGAAAACGATATTGATGACGATAATTTTGATGATAGTCAGTATGCCTGCATTACGGGTGTCCTGGATGTCGAATTTGACAGATATGGCACCAAGAACGTCTCCCTCTTTGGCATTGTGGCACTCAAGGCAGTTCGGTGAACCGTATGCGGTTGCAATGTAGGGAATGGTTACGCGCAGAGAGACTTCATTGGAGTTCTCTTTGATCGTGTAGTGCATTTTTCCGCTTTCAATGACCTCTTTATCGATTGCGTCGCGCGCCCCTTCGTTTTTGAAACCGGGGCCGAACTGCGCGACAACCTTCGGTGAGCGGATAATCCAAAAATCTTTGATATCTTTGTGGTTTTTGATGTTGTTGAGAAAAAACTCTCGCTTTTCCATAATGCCGTTGACCATGTGAGCCGTCAGTCCGTCACGTACATATTCGGCTGTTGAATTCGCTTTATCCAGCGCACTTTTGTAGGAATATTCCCTGAAGTTGAGTGCAACGTTTATAACGACGGCTATCATCAGGACAAGAAGCATTATCGTGACGATCAGGAGGAGCTTTTTGTGACTGTTCATAAAAAAACCTTGAAATATTGGTCGTTTATTATACCTCTTTCTTCGTTTATTATCTTCTTTCTAATCCATATAGTCGTTCTTAAACTTCATATAGCGTTTTGCGCTGGCGTAAAGCTCTTTCACCTCTTCATCCGTGAGAGAACGAACCACCTTTGCAGGGCTTCCCATAATGAGACTTCGTGGAGGAAAAACCTTGTTTTTTGTCACGAGACTGCCGGCTCCGACTATGCTTTCTCTGCCGATAACTGCACCATCGAGGATGGTCGCGCTCATTCCTATGAGGCATGCATCTTCAATGACACATCCATGGAGCATGACCCGGTGTCCGATCGTGACGTCGTTTCCGATAATGGTCGGGTATCCGTCTCCTATTTTCCTATGCTTTTTATAGTGCGTTACATGGATCATGCTCAGATCTTGAATGTTGGTTCTGTCGCCGATTTTGATGAAGTGGACATCACCGCGTACAATGGCTCCAAACCAGATGGAGCAGTGTTCACCAATCTCCACTTCTCCGATCACGTCCGCACTTGGAGCTATCCAACTGTAGTTTCCTATCTTTGGGGTCATCTCTTTGTAGTCATGTATCATATCATTCTCCTAACTCTCTATAAAAAGTCTTTGTGCAAGCTGCTGCACCTGACTTGGGGTATCTTTTTTGGTCGCTTTGGCGATTTTGTTGACATACTCTTCAAGCAGCTTGTGGTTGTTGATCGCCTTTTGTCCCTCTTTGGGTTTGACTTTGATATAGCTGCCGTCGCTTTGGAGCTCATGGGCTGTTGCATTGTCCGCACACTGGAGCTTGAGGATCTGGATGATCTTCTGCTTGGATGCTTCATCTTTAACGGCACTGAGCAGCTCGATACGGCGGATAAGGTTTCGAGGCATCCAGTCGGCACTTGAAATGTAAACCTGCGCGATGTCATTTTTGAAGTAGAAGGCACGCGGATGTTCGAGATATTTACCGATGATGGAGATGACGCGGATATTTTCGCTTACGTCTTTTATGCCCGGACGCAGACAGCAGATGCCACGAACGATCAGTTCCACTTTCGTTCCGGCTATGGAAGCTTTGTACAGTGCGCGGATCACATCCTCATCGACAAGCGAGTTCATCTTGGCGATGATATGTCCCTCTTTGCCTTTGCGTGCTTCGTTTTGGATAAGTGAGAGGATTTTGGGTTTGATCTGAGAGGGCGACATATAAAGTTCGTTGAGTTTCCCTTTTTTGCTGAAACCGGTGAGGAAGTGGAAAAAGCGTGTTAGATCGTCGGTGACCTCCTGCTTGCTTGTAAAGTAGCTGAAATCTGTGTACATCTTGGCGGTGCTTGGATTGTAGTTTCCTGTTCCAAGGTGGGCGTACTGCATCAGTCCGCCTTCGACACGTTTGGTGACAAGAGCCGCTTTTGCATGTACCTTGAAACCTTTGATGCCGTAGATCACGTGGGCTCCCGCATTTTCAAGCGCTTTCGCCCATACCAGGTTGTTCTCCTCGTCAAAACGTGCTTTGAGTTCAACCATAACGGTTACTTGCTTGCCGCTTTCGCTTGCATCCATCAGAGCTTTGACGATCGGTGAGTTCGTTCCTGCGCGATAGAGCGTCATTTTGATGGAGACGACACTTGGATCTTTTGCGGCTTCCTGGATGAATTTTACAATCGGTTCGAAGCTTTCGTAAGGATGATAAAGCAGGATATCCTCCTTCTCCATCGCCGTATAGATGTTTTCACTGTCAAGAGGAGGCAGAATTTTCGGTTTGAATGCCGGCAACAGAAGATGTGCGAAATCTTTTGATCCCACTATCTGCCAGAGACTTGAGAGATTGAGGCATGTGTTAAAAGTGTAGATATCCTCTTTATAAACGTTGATATGGCGGTTGAGAAAAGCGATGAGCTCTTCATCTCCCCCTTCCCCGACTTCGAGTCGTACCATCTCTCCTTTTTTGCGGAGTTTCAATCCCTCTTCCAGCATCTCCATAAAATCATCGGCTTCCTCTTCCTCGATGGCGATATCGGCATTTCTTGTGACTCGAAACGGCATCTGCTTGACAAGCTCGTAGCCCGGGAAGAGCGTGTTTATGTGTTTGGCGACGATGCTCTCGATAGGAACGAAGGTACCATCACCCAGATCGATGAAGCGGTCAAGTACACGCGGGATTCTTATGATCCCGAAGCGCTCCAGTTCGCTGTTCTCCGTGTCGCGCAGTTTGACGACGAGTCCGAAACTGAGATTGTTCAGATGTGGAAAAGGATGTGTGGCATCGACGGCTATGGGGATAACGAGATGGTAGATGTCTTTGAAAAATCTCTCGTTGAGGAGATGCTTTTTTTGTGAGCTTACCTCTTCGTAACTTTTGATAAATATGCCGTATTCGCCAAGCTCTTTAAATATTTCCATTTTGCAGTGTTCGACCACCTGCTGTTCGCGGTGAAGATATTCACGAATGCTTTTGAGTTGCTCAAGCGGTGTGAGCCTATCGGCTCCCGAGACGATGATGCCGGCATTGAAGAGCTTTTTCAGCCCTGCAACCCGAATCATATAGAATTCATCCAGATTGGTTCCGTAAATGGCAAGAAATTTTAGTCGTTCAAGCGGCGGCAGACTTTTGTCCTGCGCCTGTTTTAGTACACGGGTGTTAAACTGCAGCCACGAGAGTTCACGGTTGATATAAAGTTCAGGGTTTTTTAAATTCATCGTAATATTTCCAAATGTTTTAAAATGATTTCACGCACTCTATCGTCGGTTATAATATGATGCGTAAGATGAGATATTATATCAAAAAATCTCTTATGACTACTCAAAAAATCTCTTATGACTACTTGACGATTCCGGTTCCTTGATAGTTTGCACTATGATACACAGTCGTTCCGTGCCGTCTTGCATAATAGCGAAGAAGCAGATTTTGCAGTGTCGGCTCGATGGAGGGGGCAAACCATGCGTTGTTGCTGATGGCTATCATGTATTTTGGATTGCCCTGATAGAGTCTGTCGGTGGTTGCCTCGTAGCAGATCGCCATACGGAACTTGATACCTTTGACCGTGAAATCGGTCGGCTCTTTGGCGGTAACGAAATCGCTTCCACCTTCAAAGAAGGTGTCGTTCACCCATTTTTGCATAAATTTCGGCAGCGGGATATACTCTCCAAAGGGAACGAGGACCACTTTTTTGGCTATTTCATAATTTCCGTTTTGGTCGAAATGGTAAGCGACGTTGTAGTTTTTGCCGTTTTCATACAGAAGCGCTCCCAAAACGATATCGATATCGGCCGCAAGATACCGCAACTGTTCGACAAGCTGTGGAGATTTGTTCAAAAAAAGCGGCATGACCGACTCTGGCAGCACCACCAGGTCATACCCCTCCTTGGCCGCTTTTTCTATCTCTTGATATATCAGCAGGATTGTCGGACGAAGGGCCGCTTTTGTCCATTTTTCGCTCTGTTTGACATCGGTTTGAACCAGTTTGATTTTTAACGGAGCATCATCTCTTGGTGGATAGCCGCCATAGTTGAGTGCTCCAAGCAGCAGCAGAAGTGGCAGGGGTTTGTATCTTTTCTCTTTTATAAGATTGTCCAGACTCAAAGCCGCAAGCACTACCGCAAGCTGCCATTTATAGATACCGATATAGCTTTCGACAAACGGAAGGCTGAGCTGCATCCAGTTGAAATGCATCGGCGCGACAAAACTCAGACCAAAGAGCAATACTGCACGTACATAGGGCTTGTCGGTGAGTGCGAGTACGCCTAAGAAGAGCATATAGATGATTCCAAATCCAAGTATGATGAGTGGAGCTATTACTCCGTTGCCGGTATATTTGAAACTGTAGCTGATCCAGTAAAACCAGAAGATACCTATAAAAAATCCTGCAAAAAGCAAAGATTTTTTCGGTATGTGCAGCAGCAGCCAAAATGCGGCGATCGCGGTGAGAGTATTGAGCAGTTTGATCTCGATTCCAAAATGGGCAAGATAGATAAAGGCACTAAAAAGGAGGGCAGTGAACGCTCCAAGCAGTAATTGATAGACTGTTTTTTGGGGATAAAGAAGTTGAGACAGTTTTTTCATAAAGTGAATTATACAAAGTATTAGCATATTTTAAGTATAATCCGCCAAACTTTTTATAAAGGGTGTAGAAAATGGAGATACTCGGACAGTTACTGCCATTTGTTTTTTTGATTGCGATTATGTACTTCGTCATCATAAGACCGCAGCAGCAAGAAGCCAAAAAGAAAAAAGAGATGATCGCTTCACTCAAAAAGGGTGACAAGATCGTTACAGGCGGTGGTTTTATAGCCGAAGTCTACAAAGTTGAGGAGAAGTTTCTCAAGATTAAGCTCAACGACGACACGATCGTTCGTCTTGAGAAAGATTTTGTTCTAAGAAAGTTTGGGGATGAAGCTTAACTACAGAGTAATCATTTTTGGTCTTGCCCTGCTTTTTGGGATTGCTTTTAGCGTTCCTTCACTGTTTAACACCTCTTGGGGTAAAAAGGTAACGCTTGGACTCGATCTCCAAGGCGGTCTGCATATGCTTCTCGGTGTCAAAACCGACGAAGCGGTCAAGTCGCATGTCAAATCTATCGCTGCGAGTATCACGCGTTTTGCACAAAAAAACGATATCTTGATCGATGATTTGAAATTTGGAGACAAGAGCATCGATTTTACTCTGCTTGATAGTGATGACAAGAGTAAGATAGAGGAGTATCTCAAAGGCATCAAAGGTATTACAGTTGCCTTTAGCGGCGAGAAGGTGCATGTCGAACTCACTCCAAAGGCGATCGAGCAGACAAAGAAGCATGCCATCGATCAGGCGATCGAGACGATTCGTAACCGTCTTGATCAATTCGGTCTGTCTGAGCCGCTGGTTGCAAAACAGGGAGACGGCAGTATTCTTGTGGAGCTTGCCGGTATCAAGAGTGCGGCCGATGAACAGCGTGCCCGCGAGTTAATCAGCCGCGCAGCGAGACTGGAACTTATGGCGGTCGATGAAGACAGAGCCGATCGTGTCTATACGATGACACCCCAGGAAGCAGCACAGTACGGCGATGTGATTTTGGATGATGTCAAAAATCCGAAGATCAAGTATCTTGTCAAAGAGATTCCTATCATTGAAGGGGATATGCTCACCGATGCTCATGTCGGCTTTGACCGCAATAACCGCCCGGTCATAGACTTTACACTCAATGCCGAAGGTGCGGAGATATTCGGTGACTTTACCGGGAAAAACGTTGGAAAAAGACTGGCCATCGTACTTGACGGCAAGGTTTATTCCGATCCGCGCATCAACGAGCGAATCGGCGGGGGCAGCGGGCAGATATCCGGAAACTACACCGTTGTCGAAGCGAAAGACCTCGCTATCGCGCTTCGAAGCGGCGCGCTTTTGGCACCTATATATATGATGGAGAAGCGAAGCGTGGGGCCGAGTCTCGGTGCGGACAGCATTAAAGCGAGCATGATAGCGCTTATAAGCGGTTTCGTTCTTGTTATGGCATTTATGGTTCTCTACTATAGAATGGCGGGTGTAATAGCCAATATTGCGCTTATAGCCAACCTCTTTTTGATCCTTGCTGTGATGGCGCTCTTTGGGGCGACGCTTACATTGCCCGGTATGGCGGGGATCGTGTTGACTGTCGGTATGGCGGTCGATGCGAACGTCATCATCAACGAGCGGATACGTGAACTTTTGTATGAAGGGGTGTCGGTGCACAAAGCCATAGAAGATGGCTACTCCAACGCGATGAGCGCCATCCTCGATGCAAACATCACGACCCTTATCGCCGCCGTTGTGCTTTATGTATATGGTACGGGAGCGATTAAAGGTTTCGCGATCACGATGAGTATCGGTATCCTGGCTTCTATGCTGACAGCCATCCTGGGTACACATGGCATCTACGAGATGCTTGAGAAAAAGATAACCAAAAGCAAAAACACCCGCTTCTGGTTTGGAATAAAGGCGTAACGATGGAATTTTTCAAATATACAAAACCTTACAATTTTATGGGTAAATCCAAGATCGCCATTGCCCTTTCCATAACGTTGATGCTGCTCTCCTATGCTCTGCTTGCGACAAAGGGATTGAACTACGGCATCGACTTCGCCGGCGGAACGATCGTTCAGGTCAAATATGACGGGAAAGCGCCTATAGAGAAGATGCGTGAAAAACTAAAAGCCAATCCTCTTTTCACCAACGCTTCCATAACCGAGTTCGGATCGCCGGATGAGGTGATTATCCGCATGAAGACCTCGTCGAAAAACGTCCAGCAGGATATCGGCGATATCGTTCGCAAACAGCTTGCGGGAACGGGTAATTACGAGATCCGCCGTGTGGATATCGTCGGACCGAAAGTGGGGAGTGAACTGAGAGAAAAAGGACTGATGGCGATGTTTTTGGCCATCGCGTCGATCTTGATCTATGTCGCATTCCGTTTTGAGTGGCGCTTTGCCGTAGCATCCATACTCGCGCTTGTGCACGATGTCTCCATAGCGCTTGGATTTATCAGTTTGTTCGCCGTCGATGTCAATCTTGACGTTCTTGCCGCTTTGCTCACACTTCTTGGATATTCGCTCAACGATACGATCATCGTCTTTGACCGTATTCGTGAAGGAATCGTGAAATCCAAAGAGAATTCGCTCGAAGCGATCATTAACGAGTCCATCACCAAAACGCTTTCAAGAACGACGTTGACGTCGCTGACGACTTTTTTCGTGGTTCTCACGCTTTTCCTCTTTGGAGGAGAGATCATCTATGCGTTTAGCTTTACGATGCTTGTCGGTATCATCGTGGGGACATACTCCTCTATCTTCGTTGCCTCACCGATCCTGATGTGGTTTGGATTTGATGTGAAGAACTACCGTGCCAAACTTGCTGAAAAAGCAAAACGCGAAGCGGAAAAAGAGAAGCTTCGAGCGCAGTATGAGGGGGGGATGGTTTAATCCCCTTGACAATTCCGGCAGTTATATAGTAAAATTGCACATCAATTTGAAGGTACACAGATTCTTACAAACCCAAAGCTTAACGATTCCCGCAACCTATGAAAAATCCCAACGTACAAGGTAAAACTTACAATGAGTGAAGAACAGATATCATCTCAAAACGTCAATGGAAACAGAAAAAATCCTCAAAGAAATTACAAATCAAACAGTGCTAACAACCAGCGAACACATACACCCGTTAAAGGAGTGACGATCGAGCAGCTTCGCACAAAACCGATTGAAGAGCTCGTTGAAATAGCGACGAAAGTCGGTATAGAAAATCCAAACGATCTCAAGCGACAGGATCTTATTTTCGAGATTCTCAAGGCACAGACCGCTCAGGGTGGGTATATTCTCTTTAGCGGGATACTTGAGATTATGCCTGACGGATACGGTTTTATGCGAAGCATCGACAAGAGCTTCAGTGACAGTGTGCATGACGCCTATGTTTCAAACACGCAGATACGTCGCTTCGGACTTAGAAACGGCGATGTTGTCACAGGGCAGGTGCGCCCGCCAAAAGAGCAGGAACGCTACTACGCTCTTATCAAGATCGAAGCGATTAACTACCTTCCGCCTGAGCAGAGTAAAAAAAGACCGCTTTTTGAAAATCTGACGCCTTTGTATGCGACAGACCAGATCAAGCTGGAATATCGTGAAGACGGCATTACTGGTCGTATGATGGATCTCTTTGCACCTATCGGAAAAGGGCAGAGAGGGTTGGTCGTCGCTCCGCCAAGAAGCGGGAAGACGGAACTGCTTAAAGAGATCGCACATGGTATCAGTCACAATCATCCCGAGATCGACCTGATGGTACTGCTTGTAGATGAACGGCCTGAAGAGGTGACTGATATGGAGCGAAGTGTCAAAGGTGAAGTGTACAGTTCCACATTCGATATGCCGGCAAAGAATCATGTCAAAGTCGCTGAGATGGTGATCGAGCGCGCCAAAAGGCAAGTCGAGCTTGGCAAGGATGTCGTGATTCTGCTTGACTCCATCACCAGACTTGCGCGTGCCTACAACACTGTTACTCCTTCAAGTGGCAAGGTGCTCTCCGGTGGTGTGGATGCCAACGCACTCCATAAGCCAAAACGTTTCTTCGGTGCTGCGCGTAACATTGAAAATGGCGGCAGTTTGACCATCATTGCTACAGCACTTGTCGATACAGGCAGCCGAATGGATGAGGTCATCTTCGAGGAGTTCAAGGGAACTGGTAACTCTGAGGTCGTACTCGATAGAAAGATCGCAGAACGCCGTATCTTCCCAGCTATTGACATTCTCAAGTCCGGTACAAGAAAAGACGAACTTCTTATCGGTCCGGAAGTGTTACAAAAAGTGTATATCCTCCGTCAAATGCTCCAAAAGCAGGAAAACGAGGTCGAAGCGCTCAAATTTATATATAATATCATGAAGAAAAAACCGACGAACGAGGAATTCTTGGCAAGTATGAATGCCGAGTAATCCCCTGAAGGGTAAATATCATGATAGATGCCGTAGCATCGTTTATCCAGGAGTTTTTCCTCGATTTTCTCGCATTTGTCGTTATAGCCATCATCGCTATAGCGATCTATGACCGATTTATCCAGCGTAAACATCAGCTTCTTATCAACTATCCTTTTATCGGACGTTTTCGCTACTTTTTCGAAGCGGTTCGCGAGCCGTTTAGACAATATTTCGGCAACGAAGAGTTCTATGAGTCGCGAGACAAGATAGACTGGGTGTATGATGCATCCAAAGGGAAAAACGGTTATATCTCCTTCTCTCCCTCTCAGCCACAACCAAATCCCAAGTTTTTGATCCAAAACGCGAACGTACCGCTTAACGATGATGAAGTAAGTGATGATTTTAGTGTCACTTTCGGAAGGGGGAGAAAATTTCCCTTTATTACTCGTAGTATCATAGGTAGGAGTGCTATGAGTGACGGTGCGATCTCCCCGGAGGGGACACGTGCTTTTGTCAAGGGCGCTTACGAGGGTGGTTTTCCCATCAACAGTGGAGAGGGAAGTGTTACGACTAACTTTTTCTTTACGCATAAGTGTTCTAACGATGCGTCCTATCTCGATATCGTACCTTTGGGAAAATTTCACGGCTTTTTCTACCGACTTACCAAACTTTTGGGAAACAGCTACATAGCTATAAATACGGCTCGCAAGATTTTGCTGAAAAAAAATGAGGAGGAGACCTATATCTTCGATGAGGAGTCTTTGAGTTTTTTTCGTCCGAACTGGGATGCTCCTCTTG